>NZ_SSXI01000211.1 GCF_004803405.1 Nocardioides sp.
CATCAGCCAGGTGGAGTACATGCCCGCCGCGGGCCCGGCGGGGGTGCCGTGGGGCGCCAGCGCGTCGGCGACCCGGGGCGCCCGGTCCGCGTAGACCCGCTTCGCGGTCCGGACCACCTTGTCCACCCAGCCCTCGCGGATCAGCCCGAGCAGGGCGAGCTGGGCTGGCCAGGACGGCATGTCGTAGGTGTGCTCGCGGTGCCGGACGAGCGCGTCGAGGAGGGCCGGGGGCGGGACCATCCAGCCGAGCCGCAGCGCCGGACCGACCGCCTTCGAGGCGGTGCCGAGATACGCGACCTGGGTGCGGTCCAGGGCCGCGAGCGCCGGGATCGGGGCCACGTCGTAGCGGAACTCCGAGTCGTAGTCGTCCTCCAGCACGACGGCTCCGCTCTCGCGCGCGGCGGCGAGGAGGGCGACGCGGTCGGCGGCCGGCATCACGTGGCCGAGCGGGTGCTGGTGCGCCGGCGTCACGTACGCCGCGGCCAGGCCGTCGACCGTGATCGGCCCTGTCGCGGGCAGGTCGACCGTCGCGCGCCCGGTGACCCGGACGCACTCGACCGCCGCGCGGTAGCCGGGGTCCTCGAGACCGACCGGGCCGGACGGCAGGTGGGGCAGCAGCTGGCGCAGCCCGTCGGTCGTGCCGGAGGTCAGCAGCACCTCGTCGGGGTCGACGACCAGGCCGCGGGTGCGCGCCAGCCGGTCCGCGATCACGGTCCGGAGCTCCAGGAGGCCACGCGTGTCGGGATAGCCGCGTGGGGGTCTCGCCGCCGACACCTCGCGCCAGGCGCGTCGCCAGCCCGCGGCGTGCCGTGGGTCGATCCAGGGGGATCCGAGGTCGAGGGTGATCAGCTCGGCCGCGACCGGCTGGTGCGGGCGGCGTCGCATGACGGTCGGAGGAGCACCGCCTGCGGCGACGAAGGTCCCGGCACCCTGTCGAGCCGACAGCCAGCCCTCGGCCAGCAGCTGGTCGTAGGCCTGCTCGGTCACCGACCGGGCGACACCGAGGTCGGTGGCCAGCGCCCGGGTGCTGGGTAGCCGATCACCCGGGGCGAGGGTGCCGGCGAGGATCAGCTCGCGCACGTGGCCCGACAGCTGCACGCCGAGGGGCTCCGGCCGGTCGCGGTCGAGCCGCACGGGAAGGGTCCGCATCAAGTGTCCTGTCGAAATCGCCGAAGAGTGGCCCGTGACCGAGGGCCAATCTGTCGCCAGGCTAGCTTCGTGAACCCCTTGTCGCCCACCCCCCGCACCACGGTCAACCGGGGTGCCAACCGCGCGGTCGAGGAGCGCGAGCGACTGCTCGCCCTCCTGGCGGACGCGCTGGTCGCCCACCTGGGAGTCGTCGTGACCCGCGACGACGCGCCCCATCCGCTGGTGCTCCCGATGGCCTTCGCCGTCGACGTCGGCGGTCCGGACCCCGGCGGAACCCTCTACCTGCACGGCTCGACCGGCGCCGGGTGGCTCCGCGCGGCACTCGCGTCGGACGTCTGCGTCACGGTGACCGAGCTCGACGGGCTGGTCGTGGCCCGATCGGCGTTCCACCACTCGATGAACTACCGGTCGGCCGTCGTGATCGGCCGGGCGCGGCTGGTGGAGGACTCCGCGGAGCGGGCACACGCACTGGACCTGGTCGTCGACCACATGATCCCGGGTCGGTCCGCCACGCTGCGGGGCTCCACCCGCAAGGAGATGGCGGCGACGGCCGTGCTCGCGCTGCCCCTGCTGGAGGCGTCGATGAAGCAGCGGGCGGGCGGTCCGGTGGACGACCCGGAGGACGTCGCCACCGGCGCCTGGGCCGGCCACGTCCCGTTGCGCCGGGTCTCCGGGCCGCCGGTCAGCGCTGCCGACTCGCACCCCGACGTGCCCGTTGACGTCCGGTCTCGCGCGGAGGCGCTCGCGTGAAGGCGCCGACCGCGAC
>NZ_SSXI01000323.1 GCF_004803405.1 Nocardioides sp.
CAAGCGCGGTGGCGGCTCCGGTGGCTCGGGCGGCTCCGGCGGCTCTGGCGGCCACAGCCCCGCGTCGTTCAGCGGTCGTCGCTGACCTCGGTCAGCCCGCCGTGCCCGGCCGGGCCTTCACGGTCCGGGCGGCACGCGCCACGGCCGCTTCGTACGCCGTGACCAGGCCGCCGACCGAGAGCGGCTTGAGCCGCTCCATCACCTCGCGGAAGTGCTCGGACTCGACGTCGCCGTACGCGGGCGCCAGCTTGTCCTGGATGACCGCGGCGAGCTCCTTGGCCATCTGCTCGCCGTGCTCCTGGTAGACCGCGGCCGCAGCCACCGCCACCTCCCGAGGGAAGTCGAGCTCGAGCAGCCGCACGCCGATCGAGAGCTGGTTGCTCGCGACGAGGTACGACGACCCGCGGGTCCGTAGCACGCCGAGCGCCTGCAGCGTGGCGATGTCCTCGGCCGACAGGGCTCGCCCGGCCTTGGTCTCCAGCTGCCGGCGGTCCATCTCCACCGGGAGGTCGGACTGCCACGGCGCGAGCATGGTGCGAGCCAGCGCGATGTCCTCGGGCGTCGCGTCGTCGGGGATGCCGGCGACGTACCGCTCGATCGCGGACAGCGTGAACCCGTGGCTCTGCAGCTCCAGGACCAGCTCGATCCGCGCCACGTGGGTCGATGAGTAGTACCCGGAGCGCCCGCGCCGGATCGGCGGCGGCACCAGGCCGCGGGCGGTGTAGAAGCGCACCGTCCGCACGCTCATCCCCACCCGCTCGGTGAGCTCGTCGAGAGTCAGCAGGTCGTCCTGTGACCGCTCCGGACCACCCTCGCTCTTGACCATGACAGTAATAGTGTCACAATCGTTGGCGGGACACCCCTCCCCGTACGGCGCGCCCGTCGACCGCCGTGCACAACGCCTGAGAAACAAGGACGGTCATGGCAGAAGCATTCGTGTACGACCACATCCGCACGCCGCGAGGGAAGGGCAAGGCCAACGGCTCCCTCCACGAGGTGAAGCCGGTCGACCTCGCCGTCGGGCTCCTCGACGCTGTCAGGGAGCGCAACCCCGGCCTGGACCCGAACCGGGTCGACGACGTCGTCCTCGGCGTCGTGTCGCCGGTCGGAGACCAGGGCGGTGACATCGCCAAGACCGCAGCCATCGCCGCGGGCTACCCCGACACGGTCGCGGGCGTCCAGCTCAACCGCTTCTGCGCCTCCGGCCTCGAGGCCGTCAACCAGGCCGCCAGCCGGGTGCGCGGCGGGTTCGAGGACCTGATCATCGCCGGCGGCGTCGAGTCGATGAGCCGCGTGCCGATGGGCTCCGACGGTGGCGCCTGGGCGTCCGACCCGGCCACCGCGCTCAAGGCCGGCTTCGTGCCGCAGGGCATCGGCGCGGACCTGATCGCGACGGTCGAGGGCTGGAACCGCGAGGACGTGGACGCCTTCGCCGCCGAGTCGCACCATCGCGCCGCCAAGGCGTGGGCCAACGGCTACTTCGACGGCGCCATCGTGCCCGTCAAGGACATCAACGGGTTGACCGTGCTGGACCGCGACGAGACCGTGCGTCCCGACACCTCGGTCGAGGGCCTCGCCGGCCTCAAGCCGAGCTTCGCGCAGCTCGGCGCGGACGCCGGCTTCGACGACGTCGCGCTCGAGAAGTACCACTGGCTGGAGAGGATCAACCACGTCCACCACGCCGGCAACTCCTCCGGCATCGTCGACGGTGCCGCGCTCACCCTGATCGGCAGCGAGCAGGTCGGCCAGGACCTGGGCCTGACCCCGCGGGCGCGAGTCCTCGCCACCGCGGTCTCCGGTGCCGACCCGATCATCATGCTCACCGGCCCGGCCCCCGCCGCGCGCAAGGCGCTGGCCAAGGCCGGCCTCGAGGTCGGCGACATCGACCTGTTCGAGATCAACGAGGCGTTCGCCGCGGTCGCGATGCGGTTCATGCGCGACATGGGCATCAGCCACGACATCACGAACGTCAACGGCGGCGCGATCGCGATGGGCCACCCGCTCGGCGCGACCGGCGCGATGATCCTCGGCACCCTGATCGACGAGCTCGAGCGACGCGATCTGCGCCGCGGCCTCGCCACGCTCTGCGTCGGCGGCGGCATGGGCATCGCCACCATCGTCGAGCGCGTCTGACGGCCGGACCTCAACCCCGCGCCGAGTTGGGAGTTTCTGGGCGTCGAGTCGGTAGATCCGGCTCGCAACTGCCCACCCAAATCCCAACTCGACGCCCAAGAACTCCCAACTCGAACTCAAGGAATGGCATGACCACCGACACCCAGACCGCTGTGCGCTACGAGCGCGACGCCGACGGCATCGTCACCCTGACCCTCGACGACCCCACGTCCAGCGCCAACACCATGAACGAGCTCTACCTCGACTCGATGGAGAAGGCCGTCGACCGCCTCTACGAGGAGAAGGACGACATCACCGGCGTCGTCGTCGCGAGCGCCAAGAAGACCTTCTTCGCCGGCGGGAACCTCAAGAGCATGGCGAGCGCCACCCAGGACGACGCCCCGGAGATCTTCGCGATGGCCGAGCGGATCAAGGCCGGCCTGCGCCGCCTCGAGCTGTTCCCGAAGCCGGTCGTGGCCGCCATCAACGGCGCCGCACTGGGCGGCGGCTACGAGATCACGCTCGCCTGCCAGCACCGGATCGCCGTCGACGACAGCCGGATCAAGATCGGCCTGCCCGAGGTGACCCTCGGCCTGCTGCCGGGCGGCGGCGGCGTGACCCGCGCGGTCCGCAAGTTCGGCCTGCAGTCCGCGCTGATGGACATCCTCCTCGAGGGCAAGCAGTTCAGCCCCGCCGACGCCCTCAAGAAGGGCATCGTCGACGAGCTGGTGTCCAGCCAGGACGAGCTGGTCCCGGCCGCGAAGGCGTGGCTGAAGGCGAACCCCGAGGCGGCCCTCAACCCGTGGGACGCCCCCGGCTACAAGATGCCCGGTGGCTCGCCGAAGAGCCCCGCGCTGGCCGGCTTCCTGCCCGCGTTTCCCGCCCTGTTGCGCAAGCAGACCAAGGGCGCGGTCTACCCCGCCCCGCGCGCGATCCTCTCGGCCGCGGTCGAGGGTGCGCAGGTCGACTTCGACACGGCGTCGCGGATCGAGACCCGCTACTTCACCAACCTGGTGGTGAACCAGGGTGCGAAGAACATGATCCAGGCGTTCTTCACCGACCTGCAGGCCATCAACTCCGGCTCGCTCCGCCCGCAGGGCATCGAGCCGTGGAAGGCCACCAAGGTCGGCGTCCTGGGCGCGGGCATGATGGGCGCGGGCATCGCGTACGTCTGCGCGAAGGCCGGCATGCAGGTCGTCCTCAAGGACGTCGAGGTCGCGAACGCGGAGAAGGGCAAGGCCTACTCCGAGAGCATCCTGGACAAGGCGATCAGCCGCGGCCGCTCCACCGAGGAGAAGAAGGCCGAGCTGCTCGACCGGATCACGGCGACCGCCGACCCGGCCGACCTGACCGGCTGCGACCTGGTGATCGAGGCCGTCTTCGAGGACCCGTCCCTGAAGAGCAAGGTGTTCGCCGAGATCGCGCCGTACGTCGACAAGGACGCGCTGCTCTGCTCGAACACCTCGACCCTGCCGATCACCGAGCTCGCCACCGGCGTCGACCGCCCGGCCGACTTCATCGGCCTGCACTTCTTCTCCCCCGTGGACAAGATGCCGCTGGTCGAGATCATCACCGGCAAGGAGACCTCGGACGCCGCGCTCGCCAAGGCGTACGACGTCGTCCAGCAGATCCGCAAGACCCCGATCGTGGTCAACGACAGCCGCGGCTTCTACACCTCGCGGGTCATCGGGTTCATGGTCAACGAGGGCATGGCGATGCTCGCGGAGGGCGTCCAGCCGTGGAGCATCGAGCGGGGCACCACCTCGGCCGGCTACCCGGCTCCGGTGCTGCAGCTCTCCGACGAGCTGAACCTCGAGCTGATGTCGAAGATCGCCAAGGCGACCCGCGAGGCCGCCGAGCGCGACGGCTCGGCCCACACCGAGCACCCGGGCACCGCGGTCGTCGACAGGATGCTCGCCGCCGGCCGCGCCGGTCGGCTCCGCAAGGCGGGCTTCTACGACTACGACCAGGAGACCGGCAAGCGCCTCTCCCTCTGGTCCGGGCTGGGCGAGCTGTTCCCGGTCGCCGACGAGCAGCCGCCGATCGAGGACATCCGCGACCGGATGCTCTTCGCGGAGGCGCTCGAGACCGCGAAGTGCTTCGAGGAAGGCGTGATCACCTCGGCGGCGGCTGCGAACATCGGCTCGATCATGGGCATCGGCTTCCCGCCGATGACCGGTGGTGCTGCCCAGTTCATGACGGGCTACGAGGGCAGGGACGGCTCGATCGGACTCGACGCGTTCCTCGAGCGTGCCGACGAGCTCGCCGCGAAGTACGGCGACCGCTTCCGGGCCACCCCCTGGCTGCGGGAGCTGGCCGCCTCGGGCAAGGGCTTCCCCGCCTGACCGCCTGACCGCCTGACCGCCTGACCGTCCGGCCGCCGCGCTGCCGGCCCGAGTCACCCGCCGAGTCGGCACAACTGACGTCAGTTGTGCCGACTCGGCCCGTCTCGGGCTACCTCACGGCCACCTCGGCCAGCGCCGCGGCCACTGTCGCAGCGTCGTCGGGCGAGACCAGGCCAGACGTGACCCGCACGAACGCGGCGCCGTCCGGGTCGCCGGCGAGGAACGGGGTGCCGCCCGCGACGCGAATGCCCGATGCGGACAGGTGCAGCAGCGCCGCACGCTCGTCGTGGACGGGCAGCCACATGTTGATGCCGTCGGGAGAAGGTACGTCGATGCCGTGCGCGGCGAGGACCGTGACGAGCGTCCGCTGGCGCGCGAAGTACTGCCGCCGGGCCTCGCCGACCTCGTCCATCGACCGCGAGGACGTGAGCAGGTCGAGCAGGATGGTCTGCACCATCCGGGAGGTCCAGGCCGGCCCCAGCATGCGCCGGGCGACGATCCGGTCGATCATCGAGGCCGGGCCCGACATGGCCGCGATCCGCAGGTCGGGGCCGTGCGACTTGGAGTAGGACCGGACGTGCACGACCCGCTCGGGAAGCCACGTGCCGAGGCTGAGATCGGGCGCGGTGCTGATGCCCGCGGAGTGGTCGTCCTCCACGATCCAGGGCATTTCGTGCGTGGCACGCCGCAGCGTCCGCACCAGCTGCTGGGCCCGGACCGCGTCGGTGACCACCCCGGTCGGGTTGTGCGCGCGGGGCTGCAGCACCACCGCGACCGGGCGGGACGCGAGCGCCCGCCGCAACGAGTCCGGTCGGATCCCGCCGTCGTCGAGCTCGACCGGCACCACCTCGCCCCCGAGCGTCTCGACGAGGTCGAAGAACGGCGGGAACCCGGGGGACTCGAGCACCACGCGGTCGCCGTACGAGACGACCTGCTCGAGAGCCCGTGCCACGCCGTCGGTCGCACCGTCGACGACCGTGAGCGCCTCGGCGTCGTAGGGCCAGGAGCTCTCGAGCACCTCGCGCAGCTCGGGGAGCACCGGCTCGTCCTGGTAGGTGAGCGTCCCGGCACGCTGCGAGACGCGGTGCAGCGCCGGCTCCAGCGACGGCAGCAGGCGCGGGTCCGGCGTGCCTCGGGAGAGGTCGAGGCGCAGGCCGTCCGGACCCGCGCCGACCAGCCCGCGCTGGCGCGGCGACAGCCAGGGCGTGGGGCTGTCCTTGACGAACGTCCCCGCCCTCCCGCGCGAGACCACCAGACCGGTACGACGGAGCGCCTGCCAGGCGGCCGACACGGTCGCGGGCGACACACCCAGCTGCGCAGCGACGTCGCGCACCGTCGGCAGCCGGTCCCCGGGGGAGAGATCCCCGGCCCGGATGGCACGGCTGAAGGCCCCGGCGATGCCCGGGGGGGACCGGTCCGCGAGGGCGGTCAGGTCCAGTGAGCCACGCACGGACACCTCCTCGGGGGCCGATTTTTGCCGAGAGCCTTGACAGACCGGAAATGAAAGCGAAATGTTCAGCACTCAGGATAACGAAACCTCGGGCGAGACCGCGTGACCCCTACGACCCCTCGGAGGTGGGCCTTGACCATCGTGCGTGCTGCCATCACCCAGACGACCTGGACCGGCGACAAGGAGTCGATGCTCGACAAGCACGAGCAGTTCGCGCGGGAGGCCTCGGCGCAGGGCGCGCAGGTGATCTGCTTCCAGGAGCTCTTCTACGGGCCGTACTTCGGCATCACCCAGGACCAGAAGTACTACCGCTACGCGGAGCCGGCCGACGGCCCGACCGTGCAGCGGTTCGCGGCCCTCGCCGCCGAGCTCGAGATGGTGATGCTGCTCCCGATCTACGAGGAGGAGCAGACCGGGGTCTACTACAACACCGTCGTGGTGGTCGACGCCGACGGCACCATCCTCGGCAAGTACCGCAAGCACCACATCCCGCAGCTGGAGAAGTTCTACGAGAAGTTCTACTTCCGGCCGGGCAACCTCGGCTACCCGGTCTTCGACACCGCGGTCGGCAAGGTGGGCGCCTACATCTGCTACGACCGCCACTTCCCCGAGGGCTGGCGCGAGCTCGGCCTGGCCGGCGCGCACATGGTGTTCAACCCCAACGCGACCAAGCCCGGTCTCAGCAACCGGCTGTGGGAGGTCGAGGGGCCGTGTGCGGCCGTCGCCAACGGCTACTTCGTCCTCCAGCCCAACCGCGTGGGCATGGAGGACAACGAGTACGGCGCCGAGGCGGTCGACTTCTACGGCACCTCGCAGGTGATCGACCCCCGCGGCAACTTCGTCGGTGAGCGCGGCTCCGCGGAGAAGGAGGAGCTCCTGGTGCGCGACCTCGACCTGGACATGGTCCAGCAGATGCGCGACGACTGGCAGTTCTACCGCGACCGCCGCCCCGACTCCTACCGCGCGATCGCCCGGCCCTGAGGGGAGCTCGAATGGCTGACCTGATCATCAAGGGCGGCACCGTGGTCAACGCCACCGGCACCGCCGAGGCCGATGTCGTCATCGACGGGGAGAGGATCTCGGCCCTGCTCGCACCCGGTGTCGCCGACAGCATCGGCATCGACGGCAACGCCAGCAGAGTCATCGACGCGACGGGCAAGTACGTCATCCCGGGCGGCATCGACGCCCACACCCACATGCAGCTGCCGTTCGGCGGCACCCAGGCCTCCGACACCTTCGAGACCGGCACCACCGCGGCGGCGTGGGGCGGCACCACCTCGATCATCGACTTCGCGGTGCAGAAGTACGGCGAGCGGGTCGAGGACGGGCTCGGCCACTGGCATGAGCTTGCCGACGGCAACTGCGCGATCGACTACGGCTTCCACCAGATCATCGGCGGTGTGGACGAGGAGTCGCTGAAGGCGATGGAGACCCTCGTCGACGAGGGGATCACCTCCTACAAGCTGTTCATGGCCTACCCGGGCGTCTTCTACAGCGACGACGCGCAGATCCTGCGCGCCATGCAGAAGGCGCGCGAGCGGGGTCTGCTCACCATGATGCACGCCGAGAACGGGCCCGCGATCGACGTGCTCGCCGCGCAGCTGGCGGAGTCCGGCAAGACCGCGCCGTACTTCCACGGCATCGCGCGCGCCTGGCAGATGGAGGAGGAGGCGACCCACCGGGCGATCATGCTGAGCGACCTCACCGAGGCGCCGCTCTACATCGTGCACATGAGCGCGAAGCAGGCGGTCGAGCAGGTCGCGTGGGCGCGCGACAAGGGCAAGAACGTCTTCGGCGAGACCTGTCCGCAGTACCTGTACCTGTCACTGGAGAAGCAGCTCGGCGCTCGAAGCGAGGAGTGGGGCGACTTCGAGGGCGCGAAGTGGGTCTGCTCGACCCCGTTGCGGTCGGAGGAGGAGGGCCACCTCGAGGCGATGTGGCAGGGCCTGCGCACCAACGACCTCCAGATGGTGTCGACCGATCACTGCCCGTTCTGCATGAAGGACCAGAAGGAGCTGGGGCGGAACGACTTCCGCGCCATCCCGAACGGCATCGGCTCGATCGAGCACCGCGTCGACCTGCTGTACCAGGGCGTCGTCGACGGCCGGATCTCCCTGCCGCGCTGGGTGGAGCTGATCTCCACCACGCCGGCGCGGATGTTCGGTCTCTACGGGAGGAAGGGCGTGATCCAGCCAGGGGCGGACGCCGACATCGTGGTCTACGACCCGAACGGCCACACGTCCATCGGCGTCGGCAAGACGCACCACATGAACATGGACCACTCCGCCTGGGAGGGCTTCGAGATCGACGGCCACGTCGACGTCACCATCTCCCGCGGCACGGTCCTCGTCGAGGACGGGCGGTTCACCGGCACCAAGGGACACGGCCGGTTCCTCAAGCGCGACCTCACCCAATATCTCGTCTAGGCATCGAAGGGCATGGACCACTGATGGATTTTGGTGTCGTACTCCAGACCAATCCGCCTGCTTGGCGAACTGTGGGGCTCGCCAAGCAGGCGGAGGAGCACGGGTTCGACTACGTCTGGACCTTCGACTCCCACCTGCTCTGGCAGGAGCCCTATGTCATCTACTCGGCCATCCTCGCCGAGACCAAGCGGGTGATCGTCGGGCCGATGGTGACCAACCCGGCCACGCGCGACTGGACCGTCACCGCGTCGGTCTTCGCGACCCTCAACGAGATGTACGGGAACCGCACGGTCTGCGGCATCGGCCGCGGCGACTCGGCCGTCCGCGTGCTCAACGGCAAGCCGACCACGCTCAAGGAGGTCCGCGCGGCCACGCACGTGATCCGCGAGCTCGCCAACTGCCGGCCGGTCGAGCACAACGGCTCCACCCTCCAGTTCCCCTGGGCGCGGACGTCCTCGCTCGAGGTGTGGGTGGCGGCATACGGCCCGCTGGCGCTCAAGACCGCGGGGGAGGTCGGGGACGGCTTCATCCTCCAGCTCGGCGACGTGGACGTCGCGAAGTGGATGATCGCCCAGGTCCGGAAGGCGGCCGCCGAGGCGGGCCGCGACCCGGAGGCGTTGACGTTCTGCGTCGCCGCTCCGGCATACGTCGGCACCGAGGACCAGCTCGGCCACATGCGTGACCAGACCCGCTGGTTCGGCGGCATGGTCGGCAACCACGTCGCCGACATCGTCTCGAAGTACGGCGAGGAGGGCGATTTCCCCGACGTCCTCACCGACTACATCAAGGGTCGGACCGGGTACGACTACAACACCCACGGCAAGGCGGACAACGACCACGTGGACTTCGTGCCGGACGAGATCGTGGACCGGTTCTGCCTCCTCGGCACGCCCGAGCAGCACATCGCCAAGCTCCAGGCGCTGAAGGCGATCGGCGTCGACCAGTTCGCGGTCTACCTCCAGCACGACAACAAGGAGGAGACCCTGCGGGTCTACGGCGAGTCGATCATGCCCGTCCTCCGTGAGCACGTGACGGCGAAGGCATGAGCGCGAGGAACCCCAACGGAGGGACGCCGAGCCCCGGCGAGGCGTGCCGTCGTGAGGTACAGCAGCGTCCACGTGAAGAAGACAGGGCATAGCTCTTGGCACGAATCTGGAGCCGCTTCCGCGCCGTGATCCTGGGCGTCCTCGGGATCCTCGCCGTGGTCGGCGCATGGGACATGTACAAGGCGTTCGGGCCCGAGCAGGGCGTGCTGGTCGGGGAGACCCGGATCCTGCCGCGCACCACCGACCTCGCCATGCCGCACTCCTGGGAGATGCTGCAGCGCTTCGGCGAGCCGGTGACCGCACTGTCCGGGGCGCCCGACGCCTTCAACGCGGTGTACGACGCCAGCCTGTTCTCGCTCGGACTGGCCGCGCGCGGGTGGGTGATCGGGGTGGTGGTCGGGCTGCTCCTCGCTCTGCTGATGAGCGGGTTCCGGATCGTCGAGTCCGCACTGCTCCCGTGGGTGGTGCTGAGCCAGACCGTGCCGCTGATCGCGATCGCGCCGCTGGTGCGCCGCTGGGGCTCGGAGATCGAGATCGGCAGCTACATCTGGACCAGCCAGGACTCGGTCGCGGTGATCGCCGCCTACCTCGCGTTCTTCCCGGTCGCGGTGGGCGCGCTGCGTGGGCTGAAGTCGCCGGAAGCCACGCACCTGGACCTCATGCGCGCCTTCGGCGTCGGCTGGTGGCTCACCCTGGTGACGCTGCGGATCCCGGCCAGCGTGCCCTACCTGCTGCCGGCGCTGCGACTGGGCGCGGCGAGCGCCGTGATCGGCGCCGTGGTCGCCGAGGTCTCCATCGGCCTCAAGGGCGGGCTGGGGCGGATGGTCATCGACTACGCCGTCGCGGCCAGCGGGGACCCGGCCAAGCCGTGGGCACCGATCTTCGGGGCGGTGGCGATCGGGCTGGTCGCCGCCGGCGCGATCGGGCTGCTCGGCCTCGCCCTCCGACCGTTCCGACTGACAGGGGTAGCTCAATGAACCACCCGGCGATCGAGGTGCGCGGCGTCAACCGCGTCTTCGGCAAGGGGCGCAAGCAGGTCGACGCGCTGAGCGACGTCGACCTGACCGTCGCCGACGGCGAGTTCGTGTCGCTGATCGGGCCGAGCGGGTGCGGCAAGAGCACCCTGCTGCGCCTCGTCGCCGACCTCGACGTCGCGACGTCGGGCGAGCTGGCGGTGTTCGGGAAGAGCGCGCGTCAGGCCCGCCTCGACCAGGAGTACGGCATCGCCTTCCAGCAGTCCGGGCTGCTGCCGTGGCGCACGGTGGCCGGCAACGTCGAGCTTCCGCTGAAGCTGCATGGCGTCAGCACGGAGATCCGCCGCCGCCGGGTGGCAGAGCTGCTCGAGCTGGTCGGGCTCAGCGACTTCGCCAAGAGCCACCCCGACCAGCTCTCCGGCGGCATGCAGCAGCGGGTCGCGATCGCCCGGGCGCTGGCCGAGAGCCCGCGCCTGCTGCTGATGGACGAGCCGTTCGGCGCTCTCGACGAGATCACCCGCGAGCGGATGCAGAACGAGCTGGTCCGGATCTGCGCGGAGACCGGTGCCGCGGTGCTGTTCGTGACCCACTCGATCCCGGAGGCGGTGTTCCTCTCCGACCGGGTCGTGGTGATGTCGCCGCGGCCGGGCCGGATCACCGGGATCGTGGACGTCCGCGCCGACGGGATGGTCGCCGCCCACGACCGCTCGGCCGGCGCCCGCGACGAGGAGGGGTTCTTCCGCGCGGTGGGCGAGGTCCGCAGCCTCCTGCACGGGACCCCGGCGCCCGCCGTCACCGCCCGAGGAGTCGACAGCAGATGACCACTGTCGCGGAGGTCTCTCCGGCCAAGGACACCCGCGCCCGGCTCCCGATCGCCGAGGTGCGGTGGAGCACCGTGCTCGCCCCGCTGCTGCTGGGCGTCCTCGCCCTCGTCGCCTGGGAGTGGCTCGTGGAGGGGCTGGAGGTCGAGCCCTACGTGCTGCCTGCGCCGAGCGCGATCTGGGAGCAGATGACCCTCAACACCGGCAACATCGTCGACGGCGCCACCGTGACCGGGCGGAACGCCCTGATCGGCACCGTGGCCGGTGCCGTGGTCGGTGTCGCCGGCGCGATGCTCGCAGGAACGTTCCGCTTCCTCGACCAGATGGCGGCGCCCGTCGTCGCGGCGCTCGCAGTGATCCCGATCGTCGCCCTCGCGCCCGTGCTCTACTCGATGTACGGCGCCGCGGCCGACACCGGCCGGATCATCGTGGCCGGGCTGTCGGTGACGATCCCGGTCTACCTCAACACGCTGCGGGGGCTGCGGCAGGTACGCGCCGTCCACCGTGACCTGATGACCGCCTACGCCGCCGGGCCGGTGCAGGTGATCCGCTCGGTCACGCTGCCCACCGCGACGCCGTACGTCTTCACCGGCCTGCGGGTCGCCTCCTCGCTCGCGGTGATCGCCGCGCTGATCGCGGAGTACTTCGGTGGCCCGATCGGCGGACTCGGGAAGTCGATCACGTCCTCGGCTGCGAGCAGCAACTACCCGCTGGCATGGGCCTACGTCACCGGCGCCATCGTGCTCGGGCTGCTGTTCTACGTCGTCACCCTGCTCGTCGAGCTGTGGTTCTCGCGCCACCACCGGTCCGGTGGTTGAGGTCCGAGCGAAGCGAGCCTCGAAGTCCCCGAGCCCCCTGAGCAAACAGGAGATACAGATGAAGCCAACACTGAAGCTGGGCGCCGCCGTCGTCGCCCTCGGACTGGTCGCCTCCGCGTGCGGAAGTGACGGAGGCGGCGGCTCGTCGGAGGTCGACGTGGCCGCCAACGAGGACTGCGCGACGCGGACGCAGGAGGCGCGGGACGCCGGTGAGCTCACCGAGGTCTCGCTGCAGCTCCAGTGGGTCTCGCAGGCTCAGTTCGCGGGGTACTACGCCGCCGTCGCGGAGTGCTACTACGTGGACGAGGGCCTCGACGTGAAGATCGTCGAGGGTGGGGTCGACATCGTGCCCCAGGACGTGCTCGCCTCCGGCGACGTCGACTACGCGATCTCCTGGGTGCCGAAGGTGCTCGGGTCGATCGAGCAGGGCGCGCAGATCACCAACGTGGCGCAGATCTTCGAGCGCAGCGCCACCACGCAGATCTCCTTCAAGGACAAGGGCATCGCCGAGCCGGCGGACCTGAAGGGGAAGGCCGTCGGCAGCTGGGGCTTCGGCAACGAGTGGGAGCTCTTCGCCGGCATGCAGTCCGCGAACGTCGGCGTGGACGACATCAACCTGGTGCAGCAGGCGTTCGACATGAACGCCTTCCTCGCCGGCGACATCGACGCGGCGCAGGCGATGACCTACAACGAGTACGCCCAGGTTCTGGAGACGGTGAACCCGAAGACCGGGGAGCTCTACCAACCCGAGGACCTCAACGTCATCGACTGGAACGACGTCGGCACCGCCATGCTCCAGGACGCGATCTGGGCGCAGACCGAGAAGCTCTCGGAGGAGGCCTACCAGGAGCAGACGGTCGCGTTCATCAAGGCGTCGATCAAGGGCTGGGCCTTCGTCCGCGACAACCCCGAGGACGCCGCGACGATCGTGGCGGAGTCCGGCTCCGAGCTCGGCGAGAGCCACCAGCTCTGGATGACCAACGAGGTCAACAAGCTGATCTGGCCGTCCACGAACGGCGTCGGCATCATCGACGCGGCCGCGTGGAAGCAGACCGTCGACATCGCGCTCAACACCAAGAACGAGACCGGCGCCACGATCATCAGCAAGGAGCCGCCCGCGACCGCCTACAGCAACGAGTACGTCGAGCAGGCGCTCGAGGAGCTGGAGGCCGACGGCGTCGACACGAAGGGCGAGGGCTTCGAGCCGATCGAGGTCACGCTCAACGCGGGCGGCAAGTAGCCGCACCGACACCGGGGTGGGTGGTCCACCGGCCGCCCACCCCTCGATCACACCACTGCGAAAGGGTCGACGATGGTGACGACAGCCCAGCAGTACACAGACCTCGACGCGCGCGCGGCCGAGCTCGATCGTTCGCACGTGTTCCACTCCTGGAGCGCACAGGCGGCGCTGGCGCCGCTCGTGGTCGCCGGCGGTCTCGGGACCAGGGTCTGGGACCACTCCGGCCGCAGCTACCTCGACTTCGCCAGCCAGCTGGTCAACGTCAACATCGGGCACCAGCACCCCAGACTGGTGGAAGCGATCCAGGAGCAGGCCGCGACCCTGGCCACCATCGGGCCGGCCACCGCCAACCTCACTCGTGGCGAGGCCGCCCGGCGGATCGTCGCGAGGGCGCCCGAGGGCATGAACAAGGTGTTCTTCACCAACGGCGGCGCCGACGCCAACGAGAACGCGATCCGGATGGCGCGCCTGCACACCGGCCGGGACAAGGTGATCTCGACCTACCGCTCCTACCACGGCAACACCGGTGCCGCGATCGTCTCGACCGGCGACTGGCGCCGGGTGTCCAACGAGTACGCCCGCGGGCACGTCCACGTGTTCGGCCCCTACCTCTACCGCTCGGAGTTCTGGTCGACCACGCCGGAGGAGGAGTGCGAGCGCGCTCTGCGCCACCTGCGCCGGGTGATCGAGTGCGAAGGGCCGGCGGGCATCGCCGCGATCCTGCTCGAGACGGTGCCGGGGACCGCGGGGGTCCTGGTGCCGCCTCCGGGCTACCTGGCCGGTGTCCGCGCCCTCGCCGACGAGTTCGGCATCGTGCTGATCCTCGACGAGGTGATGTGCGGATTCGGCCGGACGGGCGAATGGTTCGCGTTCGACGCGCACGGCGTCGTACCGGACCTGGTGACCTTCGCGAAGGGCGTCAACTCCGGCTACGTCCCGGTCGGCGGGGTCGTCATCAGCGACGCGATCGCCAGCACCTTCGACGACCGGGTCTTCCCCGGTGGGCTCACCTACAGCGGCCACCCGCTCGCCGCGGCGTCGATCGTCGCCTCGATCGACGCGATGGAGGAGGAGGGCATCGTCGACCACGCCAGGCAGCTCGGCGCCGAGGTGATCGGCCCCGGCCTCGCGGCGCTGGCGAACAGGCATCCGGTGGTAGGCGAGGTCCGTGGCGCCGGGGTCTTCTGGGCCGTCGAGCTGGTCGCCGACCGCAGCACCAGGGAGCCCCTGTCGGCCGCCCTGATGGGCCGGGCGAAGGCCGAGCTGCTCGGCCGTGGCCTGATCCCGTTCATCGCAGACAACCGCATCCACGTCGTACCCCCGTGTGTCGTGACCGCCGACGAGGTGGCCGAGGCACTCAAGGCGTACGACGCCGTCCTGACCCTGCTCGACGAGGAGATCTGATTTCCATGACTGAGGTACTCGACCACTGGATCGCCGGCCGACCCGACGCCGGCGCCGCTGGTGACGCCGGCCGGACCGGCCCGGTCTACGACCCCGCGCTCGGCCAGGTCTCCAAGCACGTCCGCTTCGGCAGCGCCGCCGACGTCGACCGGGCGGTCGGCGTCGCGAGGGAGGCGTTCGCCAGCTGGGGAGAGGCGTCGGTCGCGAAGCGCCAGCAGGTGATGTTCGCCTTCCGCGAGCTCCTGAACGCCCGCAAGGGCGAGCTCGCGGCGATCCTCACCTCCGAGCACGGCAAGGTGCTCTCGGACGCGGCCGGCGAGGTGGCGCGGGGGCTGGAGGTCGTCGAGTTCGCGTGTGCCATGCCGCAGCTGGCGAAGGGCGCGTTCTCGCAGAACGTCTCCACCGACGTCGACGTCTACTCCGTCAAGGAGCCCCTCGGCGTCGTAGGCATCATCAGCCCGTTCAACTTCCCGGCGATGGTCCCCATGTGGTTCTTCCCGATCGCGATCGCGACCGGCAACACGGTGGTCCTCAAGCCCAGTGAGAAGGACCCGAG
This sequence comes from Nocardioides sp., assembly GCF_004803405.1. Taxonomy (GTDB): domain Bacteria; phylum Actinomycetota; class Actinomycetes; order Propionibacteriales; family Nocardioidaceae; genus Nocardioides; species Nocardioides vastitatis. Next base: position 15,193 of record NZ_SSXI01000323.1, read on the forward strand.
CGTCGCGAACTGGATGGCCGCGCTGCTCCAGGAGGCCGGCCTGCCCGACGGCGTCTTCAACGTCGTCCACGGCGACAAGGAGGCGGTCGACGCGCTGCTCGTCCACCCCGACGTCGCGTCGATCTCGTTCGTGGGCTCCACGCCCATCGCGCGCTACGTCTACGAGACCGCGACCGCGAAGGGCAAGCGGGTGCAGGCACTCGGCGGGGCGAAGAACCACATGCTCGTCCTGCCGGACGCCGACCTCGACCTGGTCGCCGACTCCGCGGTCAACGCCGGGTTCGGATCCGCCGGCGAGCGGTGCATGGCCGTGTCGGTGGTGGTGGCGGTCGAGCCGATCGCCGACGAGCTGATCGACAAGATCAAGGACCGGATGGGCAAGCTGGTGATCGGTGACGGCCGGCGCTCCTGCGACATGGGGCCGCTGATCACCCGGGAGCACCGCGACAAGGTGGCCGGCTACCTCGACGTCGCCGAGGCCGACGGAGCGTCCCTCGTCGTCGACGGCCGCGGCGTGGAGGTGGACGGCGCCGCCGACGGCTTCTGGCTCGGCCCCACCCTGATCGACAAGGTGGCGACGACCTCCGCCGTCTACACCGACGAGATCTTCGGACCAGTGCTGTCGGTGGTGCGGGTGGCGTCGTACGCCGAAGGGGTGGAGCTGATCAACGCCGGGCCCTACGGCAACGGCACCGCGATCTTCACCAACGACGGCGGTGCCGCGCGTCGCTTCCAGCGCGAGGCGGAGGTCGGCATGATCGGCATCAACGTCCCGATCCCGGTGCCGGTCGCCTACCACTCCTTCGGCGGCTGGAAGGCGTCGCTGTTCGGCAACGCGAAGGCCTACGGTCCGCACGGCGTGGAGTTCTTCACCCGTGAGAAGGCCGTCACCTCGCGGTGGCTCGACCCCTCACACGGTGGGCTGAACCTGGGGTTTCCGCAGCACACGTGAGGGGTGGGGGTGCAGGAATCGCCGGTTCACCGGTGATTCCTGCACTTCACGGCCATTGCAACGCCCCAGAAGTGCCAGGAAACCCCCGCCCACCCCGCCAACACCGCCGCCGCTGCCGTCGCGCCGACCATTAGTCTCGCCGGGTGACCGAACCCAACCCGCCACGTGTCCTGATCACCGGCGCGGCCTCCGGGCTCGGCGCCGCCCTGGCCAGCGCCTGGGAGGGCCGGGGCGCCACCGTGCTGCGCACCGACCGCTCCGCGTCGGCGGGCGTCTTCCGGCTCGACGTCACCAGCGACGCCGACTGGGCCGCTGCGCGTGACCACGTCGAGCAGGCCTGGGGCGGACTGGACGTGCTCGTCAACAACGCCGGCATCGCCGGTGGCGGACGCCTCGATGTGGCTGGCCTCGACGAGTGGCAGCGCCTCGTCGACATCAACCTGCTCGGCGCGGTGCGTGGCACCGCGGTCTTCACGCCGGTCTTCAAGCGGCAGGGCAGCGGCCGGGTGGTCAACGTGGCCTCCCTCGCCGGCCTCGTCCATCCGGCCGGCATGGGCGGCTACAACGCGACGAAGGCGGCGATGGTCGCCCTCACGGAGACGACCGGGCACGAGCTCGCGTCCCATGGGGTCAGGGCGCACGTGGTCTGCCCGTCCTACTTCCGAACGAACCTGATGTCCGCCGTCGAGGGCCGCGACACCGCGCTCCAGGCGGTGATGGCGAGGCTGGTGGCGGACGCACCGCTCGGACCGGACGAGATCGCCGGAGCGGTGCTGGAGGCCATCGATCGCGACGAGGAGCTGATCCTCCCCGACCCGGCGGCAATGGCGGCCTACCGGCTGAAGCTGGCCGACCGCGCGTCGTACGACGTCGTCATGCGGGCGCAGGCGCGCAGGCTCGACGAGATCGCCGAGGACAGGTCATGACCGAGACCCGGGACGAGAGCCGGCCGGTGCGCGAGGAGGACGCCTTCGACGTCGCGGCCGTCGAGGCATGGCTCGGCCGAGGCCCGATCGCCGACGTCCGCCAGTTCCCCGGCGGCGCCTCGAACCTGACCTACCTGCTGCGGATGGAGAGCGGTCCGGAGCTGATCCTGCGCCGCCCGCCGGTGGGCACGAAGGCCAGAGGCGCGCACGACATGGGCCGCGAGTACCGGATCCAGGCGGCGCTCGAGCCGGTCTTCCCGCAGGTGCCGACGATGGTCGCCTACTGCACCGCGGCCGACAGCCCGATCGGGAGCGAGCTCTACGTGATGGAGCGGGTGGACGGTCTGATCCCGCGCCGGGACTTCGGCGTCCCAGTCACCCCCGAGCAGGCAGACACCCTCTGCGCGAAGGCGGTCGACGCCCTCGTCGCGCTGCACGCCGTCGACGTCACCGCCGTCCCCGACCTCGCCGCCCTCGGCAAGGGGGAGGGGTACGTCGCCCGGCAGGTGGGCGGGTGGACCAGGCGCTTCACCGACGCGCGCACCGACGACACCGGCGACTGGACCGACATCACCACATGGCTCGACGAGCACCAGCCGCGGGACGCCGGCCAGTGCCTGATCCACAACGACTTCCGCTTCGACAACATGGTGCTGCGGCGATCCGGGGACGGCGGGTTCGCGGTCGTGGCGCTGCTCGACTGGGAGCTCTCGACCGTCGGCTGCCCGCTGATGGACCTCGGAGGTGCGATGGCCTACTGGGTGCAGGACGGGGACGACGAGCTCTTCCAGCAGTTCCGTCGTCAGCCCACCACCATTCCCGGGATGTGGTCGCGCGAGCAGTTCGTCGCGGCCTACTGCCGCCGCACCGGCATCAGCCTGACCGAGGAGCAGTGGAGGTTCTACGAGGTCTTCGGCCTGTTCCGGCTCGCTGTCATCGCCCAGCAGATCTGGTACCGGTACGCGACCGGCCAGACGACGAACGAGGCCTACGCGGTCTTCGGCCCGGCCGTCGGCTACCTCGAGCAGCGCTGCCGTCAGATCCTCACCCGGTCCTGACATGGGTCTCCTGCTCCTGATCCGGCACGGCCAGGCCTCGTTCGGTGCCGACGACTACGACGTCCTGTCCGACACCGGCTGGGAGCAGGCCCGCCTCCTCGGACGCTGGCTGGTTGACACCGGCACGGCGCCGGCCTCGGTGGCGCACGGCGGGATGCGCCGGCATCGCGAGACCTGGCAGGGGCTGGCAGAAGGTGCCGGCTGGCGGGACCGGGCGCCGGTGATCGACCCGGACTGGGACGAGTTCGACCACCTCGCCGTGCTCGAGCGCCACGCCGTCGTCACCGGTGAGGCGATCCGGCACGACGCCGACCGGCCGGCGTTCCAGGCCCGCTTCGAGACCGCGACCGGGCACTGGGCGGCCGCAGGCATGGACGGCGGCTACCCCGAGCCGTACGACGCCTTCGTCGCGCGTGCCCGCCGCGCCCTCGAGCGCGCGGCCGGTCTCCCCGGTCCCGGCGTCGTCGTCACGTCCGGCGGCGTGATCGCCGCTCTCGCCGCGGTGCTGGTGCTGTCGCGCGACGCGCCGGTCGGTCCGGTGTGGACGCGGTTCAACACGGTCATCGCGAACTCCTCGGTCACCCGTGTGATCGTCGGCCGCAGCGGCGCTCGGCTGCTGACCTTCAACGAGCACGCCCATCTGCCGCGTTCGCTGGTCACCTACCGGTGACGGAGCCGGCGCGGAGGCCCGCGCGGAGCCCGCGCAGAGGCGCAGTGCGCGAGGGCCGGACCCGGTCACTTCTCCTGCCGCGGGGGGGCTTGACGCGGTGGATCTTCGGGGCTTGGGTGTCCGGGACGGACAAGGTCCGTTGCGGTGACGTGCTCTCCGGCGTCTCCGTCCCCTTCTCGGCTTCGGAGGAGACCGCATGCTCGTCTCGGAACCGGGTGCCCAGCGCGCCCGTCGACTTCCTGCCGCTCTGGCTCTCGCGATCGCGGCGCTGCTCGCCCTCACGGCAGCGCTCGGTGCGCCCGCACTGGCGGACGACCCCGGGCCCGGTGCAGACGACGGAGAGGGTCGGTCCGCCACCAAGGCCGACCTCCAGCGGTTCAAGGCGGGTCGTTACATCGTGATGCTGGCGGCACCGCCGGCCTCGACCTACAGCAAGACCCGGGCGAAGCCCGGCAAGCAGTTCGATGCGCGCGGCGCCGGCGTCGCGTCGTACTCGAGGACGCTGAAGACGCGCCACGACACCATCGCCCGCGACCTCGGCTTCGACGTCGACCGGCACTTCACGATCGCCGCCAACGGCTTCGTCGCCGACCTCACCGCGAAGCAGGCGACCGAGCTCGCCACCGACCGGCGGGTGCTCATCGTGCAGAAGGACTCCCTCGTCTACGCCGACACCTGGAACACGCCCGATTTCCTCGGCCTCACCGGCAGGAACGGTGTCTGGCAGAGGGTGGGCGGACAGGAGAAGGCGGGTGACGGCATCGTCGTCGGCGTCATCGACTCCGGCATCTGGCCCGAGTCGCGCTCCTTCTCCGGTGCGCCGCTCACGTCCAAGCCGAAGGGTCGGTGGAAGGCGAAGCGGTCCGGCACGATCACCTCGATGAGGAAGTCCGACGGCAACCTCTTCCGTGGCGAGTGCGAGGTCGGTGAGGAGTTCACCGTCGGCGCCTGCAACCACAAGCTGATCTCGGCGCGCTACTTCCTCGACGGGTACGGCGAGCACCGCACCATCGAGGAGGACTACATCTCCCCGCGCGACGGCAACGGCCACGGCACGCACACCGCGTCCACCGCCGCCGGCAACAACGTCGCGGACGTGAGCACCGAGGGCGTCGACTTCGGCACCGTCTCCGGGATGGCGCCGGGGGCCAAGATCGCCTCCTACAAGGCCCTGTGGGCGACCGCCGACGGTCGCGCCAGCGGCACCACCCGTGACCTCGTCGCCGCCATCGAGCAGGCGGTGACCGACGGTGTGGACGTCATCAACTACTCGATCTCCGGGCCGACCGACACGGTCCTCGAAGCGGCCGAGATCGCGTTCGAGGGTGCGGCGGAGGCCGGGGTCTTCGTCGCGGCGTCTGCCGGCAACTCGGGCCCCGGTGCCTCGACCGTCGCGCACAACAGCCCGTGGGTGACCACGGTCGCGGCGAGCACGCACACTTCGTTCGAGAACACCGTCGTCCTGGGTGACGGACAGCAGATCGTGGGGGCCTCGATCAGCCGCACCGCCCTGCCGAACACGCCCCTGGTGGACGCAGCCGACGCCGGCAACGGCTCCATGTCGGACGCCGACACGTCGTTGTGCGCGTCCGGCAGCCTGGATCCCGCGACCGTCGCGGGCACGATCGTGGTCTGCCGACGCGGGGTCTACGACCGGGTCGCCAAGAGCGCCGAGGTGGAGCGGGCCGGCGGCGCCGGCATGATCCTCGCCAACGTCACCGAGGGGAGCCTGGACGCGGACTTCCACGCGGTGCCGACGATCCACGTCTCCCACACCGACTCCCCGGCGGTCTACGACTACCTGGACTCGGCGGGCGCGGCGGCGACGGCGCGCTTCGAGCTCGGCAACCTCAGCGGAGAGGAGACCCCGGTGCCGCAGATCGCCGGGTTCTCCTCGCGCGGTCCCGCGGCGTCCGACGAGAGCGACCTGCTCAAGCCGGACATCGCGGCACCGGGGGTGAGCGTCCTGGCTGCGGTGGCCCCTCCGTCCAGCGACGGCCGTGACTACGACCTGGCCTCGGGTACGTCGATGTCGGCGCCGCACATCGCCGGTCTCGCGGCGATCGTGCAGGGGGTCCACCCGCGATGGACGCCGATGCACATCAAGTCGGCGATGATGACGACGGCGACCGACCTGAAGGACGCCGCCGGCGCACCGTCGCAGGACCTGTTCGCGCAGGGGGCCGGCCACGTCAACCCGAAGTCGTTCCTCGACCCGGGCCTGTTCCTCCTCTCCGACTGGGAGCAGTGGTACGGCTACATCTCCGGCCTCGGCCTGGACACGGGTGTGCCGGCGATCGAGCCGAACGCGGTCAACCTGCCGTCCCTGGCCGAGGGCCATGTGATGACCGAGACCACGCTGACCCGGACCTTCACCGCTGCTCGCAAGGGCATCTGGCGGGTGTCGGTCGACGTCCCCGGGTTCAGCAGCACGTCCAGCAGGGCGGTGGTCCGCGCATCGCGGGCCGGTCAGGAGATCCCGGTCGCGTTCACCTTCCAGCGCACCAGCGCGCCGCTGAGCCAGTGGGCGTTCGGCCACATCACGATGACCGGCCCGACGAAGGTGCGACTCCCCGTGGCGCTGCGGCCGGTGTCGGTGAAGGCGCCCACGTCGGTCAGCGGTACGGGCACCGCCGGCTCGACGAACGTGCCGATCACCGGTGGCTTCACCGGCGACCTGCAGGTCTCGACCGCGGGTCTGGTGAAGGGTCAGGTCGCCGAGGGTGCGCTGCCCGAAGGCGACTACGCGCTGGAGTGCGTGACCATCGGGGCAGGCAACGACCTCGCCCAGTTCGACCTGGTCGCGCCGGACAGCACCAGCGACCTCGACATGTTCGTGTACGCGGCGGAGTCGTGCGACCCCAACACCATCTACGCCGTGGCGGGCGAGGCGGCGACGCCGTCGCCGGGTGAGACGTTCTCCCTCGAGAACGCCCCGGCCGGGACCTACATCGTCGAGGTTGATGCCTTCGCCGCCGGTCAGCAGGGTGAGCCGGTGCCGTACTCGCTCCGGGTCTACGACCTCGGCGGAACCCCGTCGGTCGGCGGCCTGGCCGTCGACCCGAACCCGGTTCCGGTCACCACCGGCGGCGACACGTCGTTCGACGTGTCGTGGAGCGGGTTGGAGGCGGAGTCCCACTACTTCGGGCTCCTGGGATACGACGGAGCGCCCAACTCGACCTACGTGTACGTCGACACCACGCCGTAGCGCGGCGCGCCGCACGAAGGGCCGGTCCCGTTCGGGACCGGCCCTTCGTCGTACGTCATGGAAGACGTCGGCGCGGGTACTGGTGGGTCATGCGAACCCTCGTGACGATCCTGATCGTCGTGCTCATCGTCGTCGCCATCCTCTACCTGCTGCGGCGGGTGCGCTGACCGAGGCCGGCACCGTCGTCCGCCGCACCGTGCTCAGCTGACTCCGCGTCGGCCGCGCACGAGCGCCAAGCCCGCCAGCAGGCTGCTGCCTCCCAGCGCCAGCAACCACGGGCTCATCTCCGCACCCGTCGCCGGCAGGGTCGACCGCTCGACCTCGTCCGCGGCGGCAGCCTCGTCCGCGACCGCAGCCTCGTCCGCGGCGGCAGCCTCGTCCGCGACGGCAGCCTCGTCCGGTGCGGCGTCGTCCGGTGCGGCGTCACCCGGTGCAGCGTCGTCCGGTGCGGCGTCACCCGGTG
>NZ_SSXI01000071.1 GCF_004803405.1 Nocardioides sp.
CGAGGGGTACGACGACGCGGCCGTCGCGGCGCTCGACTTCGCCGCGGCGTCGGGTGCGACGGTGATCCCCGCCTTCGACCATCCCGGGATCGTGGCCGGCCAGGGCACGGTCGCGGCCGAGATCCTCCGACAGGCGGGCAGCCTGGGCTGGCGCCCCGACGCGCTCGTGCTGCCCGTCGGAGGGGCCGGGCTCCTCGCTGGCTGCCTCAGCGTGCTGGGCGAGCGGGCGCCGGGCATCAAGGTGGTCGCCGCGGAGCCGTCGGGTGCGGCGTCGCTGGCCGCTGCGATCGAGGTGGGCGGTCCGGTCGACCTCGGCACGATCGACCAGTTCGTCGACGGCGCTGCCGTGAAGCGGGTCGGTGACCTGACCTACGCTGTGGTCGACGCCGCGCGCCTGAGGGTCGATCTGTCGACCGTGGCGGTGCCCGAGGGCCTGATCTGCGTCGAGATGCTCGACCTCTACCAGGTGGACGGGATCATCGCGGAGCCCGCGGGAGCGCTCGCCCCGGCGGCATTGCGGCTGGGCGGCCTCGGGCTGGAGCAGGGAAGCCGCGTCGTCGTGGTGGTCTCGGGTGGCAACAACGACGTCTCCCGCTATGCCGACATCGTCGAGCGCGCGCTCGTGCACGAGGGCCTGAAGCACTACTTCCTCGTGGAGTTCCCGCAGGAGCCGGGAGCCCTGCGGCGGTTCCTCGACGAGGTGCTCGGCCCTGACGACGACATCACCCTCTTCGAGTACACCAAGCGCAACAACCGCGAGACCGGCCCGGCCCTGGTGGGCATCGAGATGCAGCACCGTGACGACCTCGAGGGCCTGCTCGCACGGATGGCGGCCTCGAAGCTGCGGGTGGAGCGGGTGTCGCCTGACAGCCCGCTCTTCGGGTTCGTCGTCGACTGACCGCGAAGAGCGAGGGACGAGCGGGTTCGCGGGTCGGTCGACCATGGGGGCTGTCGACTGACCGCGAAGAGCGAGGGACGAGCGGGTTCGTGGGTCGGTCGACCATGGAACCTGGCGGGGTGACCACAATGGGGGCATGAGCCTGACTCCTGGCGCCGACCTGATGGCCGGCCCCCCTCCGACACACCTGCCCGCCGATCCCGCCGCGGAGCTGCTCGCCTCCGGCGAGGCGCCCAGTGCCGTCGTACGACGTCTGCCGGCGTCGCCCCTGGCGTGGGCGACGTTCGCGGAGCAGGCCCGCGACGAGAGTGCGGACGACGTCACCGTCTACGCCTACGCCCGGGTCGGCTACCACCGCTCGCTGGACCTGCTCCGGCGCAACGGGTGGAAGGGCCACGGCCCGGTGCCGTGGGAGCACGAGCCCAACCGCGGCTTCCTCCGCTGCCTGGCGCTGCTGGCGGTGGCGGCGCGGGCGATCGGCGAGGTCGAGGAGTGGGAGCGCTGCGCGGCGTTCCTGCGGGACTCGAGCCCGGCTGCGGCTGCCGAGCTTCTCGGCGAGTAGGCGCTGGGGTCAGCTGCTCAGGGTGCGAGCGGCCTGAGCGGCCTCCAGCACGGGCATGCCGGGGCTGTACAGGAACCCCTGCGCCTCGTCGCAGCCCCGAGTGATGAGGTACTGCTGCTGCACCTCGGTCTCGACCCCCTCGGCGAGGACCTTCATCCCGAGTGCGTGCGCCATCACGATGATCGCGTCCACGATCGCCGCGTCGTCGTCGGCGTTGGTGATCTCGGAGACGAACGAGCGGTCGATCTTGATCTTGTCCACGGGGAACTTCGCGAGGTAGGCGAGGCTGGAGTAGCCGCAGCCGAAGTCGTCGACGGCGACCTGCACGCCGAGCTCCCTGAGCGAGGTCAGGAGGTCGATCGTGTCGCTGTGGTCGTCGATCAGGATGCCCTCGGTGATCTCGAGCTCCAGCTGCCACGGCTCGATGCCGGAGTCCTCCAGCGCGCTGGTCACCTGGGCGAGCCACTCCTTGCCTCGCAGCTGGCGGGGCGAGACGTTGACCGCCAGCCGCAGCTTGCGGCCCAGGTCCTCCTGGAGCACGGCCAGGTCGGCGCATGCTCTGCGGAGGACCCACTCGCCGAGCTGGAGGATCATGCCCCCGTCCTCGGCGACGGGGATGAAGCGGTCCGGGGCGACCGAGCCCAGCTCGGGGCTCCACCAGCGTGCCAGTGCCTCGAAGCCCTCGACCGTCCCCTTCGCCAGGTCGAACTGCGGCTGGTAGACGACCGACAGCTCCCCCTGGCCCAGCGCCTGGCGCAGGGCGCCTGACAGCGCCAGCTTGTCCTGGGCGTCCTCGATGAACGTGTTGTCGAACCAGCGCACGCCGTCACGGCCGGTGGCCTTGGCGCGGTACATGGCCATGTCGGCGTGGCGGAGCAGGGTGGTCGGGTTGTCGCCGTCGCGGGGGTAGACGGCGCCGCCCGCACTCGCGGTCACCGCCAGGTCGTACCCCTGCACCTCCACAGGCGCGAGCATCTGGGAGAGGAGCCCTTCGATCCGTGGCGTCAGGTCGACCGATGGCGGGAGGTCGTTGAACACCACCACGAACTCGTCGCCGCCCAGGCGCGCGACCATGTCGTCCCACCGGACCCAGCTCCGCAGCCGCTCGCCGACGTGGACCAGCAGTTCGTCGCCGATCGGGTGCCCCAGGGAGTCGTTGATGCGCTTGAAGTGGTCGAGATCGAGCAGGACCAGGGCGACCTCGGTGCCGTCGCGGTCCGCCTGCTCGAGGATGCCGACGAGGTCCTCCATCAGCGCCGCCCGGTTCGGCAGGTCCGTCAGCGCATCGTGGGTGTGCATGTGCTCGACACGGTCCCGCGCCTCGACGCGCTTGGCGATGTCGTAGGCCGCGACGAGGAAGCCGGTGACCTCGCCTGCGCCGTCCTGCAGGGCGACGACCTGCTCGCTGACGTCGACCCGGCTCCCGTCCTTGCGGCGGTAGGCCAACTCGACCTCCTGGGGCACCTGGCTCAGGGCGGGCGACCCGTCGGTGGGTGCATCGCGGGGCTGGCCGTGGATCTCGCTCAGGGGCACGCCGATGAGGTCCTGCTGACACCAGCCGAGCAGCTCCTCGGCTGCCGGGTTGGCCGTCACGATCTGGCCCTCCCGGTCGGTTGCGATGATGGCGATCGGGATGGTGTCCAGGATCGACCGGCGCAGCGCGTCGTGGTGCGCCACGTCGGTCGCCGCCCGGCCCGCGACCCGCTTGGTGATGTCGATGATCGAGGCCAGCACGAACTGCTCGTCGCTGATGACGATCAGCTTGAGCGCGATCTCGATGGGCAGCTCGGTGCCGTCCTTGCGGACGCCGATCAGCGCGCGATCGCTCTCCATGCCGAGCCGCTCCGCATGCTGCAGGTAGGTCTCGTGGAGTCCGTGGTCCGGACTCGCGCCCGCAGGCACCAGGTCCTCGATCCTCATCCGGAGGAGCTCGTCGCGCGTGTAGCCGAACGACCGCTCCGCCTCGGAGTTCACCAGGACGATCCGTCCGCGGTCGTTGGCCATGATCATGGCGTTGGGCGCGGCCTCGATGACCACCCGCAGGCGGTCCTCGTGCTCGTGCGACTGCGCCTTGTGCACGCCCGCGACTCCCCCGATCCACCGGCTGCCCGATGCAGCCGTCCCCCGATGGTAGGAGTGGGCGCAGCCGAGCGTGAACAACTTGGGCCCTGGACGGGACCTAGGTCCCGGTTGTCTAGGCCTAAGTCTCGGATCCGGGTGTCGATCACCCGCGTGGCGCGGGCCGGCCGCCACTCTCCGCCCGCCCAGCCGATGCGTGCAGACCGCTCCGCCTCGCCTAGCCTTGGCCGCGTGAACGACACTCCCGCCGCGATGCCCGAGCCGGACCTGAACGAGCAGATGAAGGTCCGCCGCTCGAAGCGCGAGCAGCTCCTGGCGCAGGGCTTGCAGCCCTACCCGGTCACCGTCGCGCGGACCCACACCCTCGCCGACGTGCGCGAGCAGTGGGGTCACCTCGAGACGGGTGAGGAGACCCAGGACGTCGTCGGCGTCGCGGGGCGCGTCATCTTCGTCCGCAACACCGGCAAGCTCTGCTTCGCAACCCTCCAGGAGGGCGCCGGCGTCCGGCTCCAGGTGATGCTCAGCCTCGCCGAGGTCGGCGAGGAGGAGCTCGCCAGGTGGAAGCACCTCGTGGACCTGGGGGACCACGTGTTCGTCGAGGGCCGGGTGATCTCCTCGCGACGGGGCGAGCTCTCGGTGATGGCCACGCGGTGGGAGATGGCGTCCAAGGCGCTGCGGCCGATGCCGGTGCTGCACAAGGACCTGTCGGAGGAGGTCCGGGTTCGGCAGCGGTACGCCGACCTGATCGTGCGCCAGGAGGCACGCGACATGGTGCGCACCCGTGCGGGCATCGTCCGCGCTGTACGAGGCGTGCTCGAGGACCAGGGCTACCTCGAGATCGAGACCCCGGTGCTGCAGCTGATCCACGGCGGGGCGAAGGCGAGGCCCTTCCGTACCCACATCAACGCGTTCGACCAGGAGATGACGCTCAGGATCGCGCTCGAGCTCAACCTGAAGAAGGCCGTCGTCGGCGGCGTGGACCAGGTGTTCGAGATCGGCCGGATCTTCCGCAACGAGGGGGTGGACTCGACCCACAGCCCCGAGTTCACCATGCTCGAGGCCTACCAGGCGTACGGGGACCAGTTCACGATGGCCGACCTGACCAAGCAGATCTTCCTGGCCGCGGCCGATGTCGCGGGCAGCCGCCAGGTCGAGACGCCGGCTGGCGTGATCGACCTCGACGGTGAGTGGCGCTGGCTGCCGGTCCACACGGGGGTCAGCGAGGCCGTGGGAGAGGAGGTCACCCCGGACACCGACGTCGACACGCTCCGCAAGATCGCGGCCCGTCACGACATCGAGGTCGAGAAGGACTGGGACGCCGACCACATCGTGATGGAGCTGCTCGGCGAGCTGGTCGAGCCGACCCTGCTCCAGCCGACCTTCCTGTGCGACTACCCGCCGTCCGCGCAGCCGCTCGCGCGTCGGCATCGTGAGGACCCCCGCCTGATCGAGGCCTGGGACCTGATCATCGGAGGGATCGAGCGGGGCACGGCCTTCAGCGAGCTGATCGACCCTGTCGTGCAGCGTGAGGTGCTCCTCGCCCAGTCTCTCCTCGCTGCCGGAGGCGACCCCGAGGCGATGCAGCTGGACGAGGACTTCCTTCGCGCCCTGGAGTACGGCGCTCCGCCGATGGGCGGCCTGGGCATCGGGATCGACCGGCTGATCATGCTCTTCACCGGCGTCGGGATCCGCGAGACCATCCTCTTCCCGCACCTCAAGCCGGAGAGCTGACCTCCGCGCCGGCCGGCACCACCATCGTGTAGGCGCCGGGGACCACCCGCCACGAGCGGCGGCCCACGGGCCCGTCGATCTCGCCGTCGCTGTTGCAGAGGAACGGGGTGCCGCTCACCTCGACCGAGTGGCCTTGGAGAACCTGCACGGTGCGGTGGTCCTCGTGGCGACCGAACGGTAGGCGTAGGGCGACGGCGAGCCGGTCGCGCGTCCGAGCCGGCCTGGCGACGAGGACGTCGATCAGCCCGTCATGGGGGTCTGCGTCGGGCATCAGCTCGGTGCCTCCGCCCACGGAGGCGCCGTTGCCGACGGCGACCATCAGCACCCGCCGGTCGGTGTCGACCACGAGCTCTCCGTCCACCTCGACCCGGACGCGGAGCACTGGCGGGTCGAAAGCCGTCTCCAGGGCGCCGATGGGGTAGCCGAGCTTGCCGAGGTTGAGCCTGCCCACGCCGATCGAGCCCAGCCGTTCCTTCCAGCGCGCGCCGCGCTCGCCCGCCTCGGCGCCGGCGCCGACGTGCACGCCGTTGACCGTGATGTTTTCGTCGTCGTCGACGATCAGGTCCACCGGGCGCGGCCGACCGTGGACGATCACCTCGGCGGCCGCCTGCGGGTCCAGCGGGATGCCCAGGGCCCGGGCGAAGTCGTTGCCGGTCCCCAGCGGGATGAGTCCGAGCGTGCGCCCTTCGAGCAGGCCGGCGCGGTAGAGGGCGCCCACCACGGCGTGGACGCTGCCGTCGCCGCCTGCGACGACGATGCGCTGCTCGCCGACGTCGGCGAGCCGTCCGTCCAGCTCGTCGACGCTGGCGGTGGCGCACACCTCCACCTCGGCATGCTCCCGCAGCACGGCGAGCGCGGTGTCGACCTCCTCCTCGTCGGCCGTTCCGGCATCGGCATTGGTGATGACGAGGAGCGGCTCGGGGCGGGTCATGACGCCAGCCTAGAGTTCGGCGCATGGGGACGAGCCGCCGTTGGACCGCGCGTGAGCTGATCGACCTAGTTCTCGACGAAGGCTCCTACGACTCGTGGGACTCGCCGGTGGACATCTCGCTGCACTCCGAGCCCTACCGGTCCGAGCTCCGTGCCGCGGCCGAGCAGGCGGGGACCGACGAGTCGGTGCTGACCGGACGGGGGACCGTGCGGGGGCGGCCGGTCGCCTTCGTCGTGAACGAGTTCCGGTTCCTGGCCGGCTCGATCGGCATCGCCGCTGCCGACCGGATCGCCGGCGCCGTCCGACGGGCGACGGCTGAGGGGCTCCCGGTGCTGGCGAGCACGGCGTCCGGCGGGACCCGCATGCAGGAGGGCACCCGCGCGTTCGTGCAGATGGTGGAGATCTCCCGGGCGCTCATGGAGCACCGGGCGGCGGGTCTGCCCTACCTGGTGCACCTGCGCCACCCGACCACCGGAGGCGTCTACGCCTCATGGGGGTCGCTGGGCCACGTCACCGTCGCCGAGCCCGGAGCGCTGGTCGGGTTCCTGGGGCCGAAGGTCTATGAGGCTCTCAACGGCGAGCCGTTCCCTGAGGGAGTGCAGCTCGCCGAGAACCTCGCCGCCAAGGGGGTGATCGACGCGGTCGTGCCCGCCGAGGAGCTGCCTGCGCTGGTCGACCACGCGCTCGGCGTGCTCGTCGACCCGCCTTCGGCTCGCACGCTCGAGCGGCGCGAGCCCGTGCCCGCCGGCACGGCGGCCGACCATCCGGTGTGGGAGGACATCGAGCTCACCAGGGCGGAGGGGCGCCCCGGCGTACGCGACCTGCTGCGGTACGGCGCCGCCGGCACCCTGCGCCTGCGTGGAACCGACGAGGGCGAGCGTGACGACTCGGTGTTGATCGCCCTCACCCGCCTCGACGGCCAGCCCTGCGTCCTCGTCGGACAGGACCGCTCGCGACAGACGCCCGCGACTCCCATGGGTCCCGGCGCGCTCCGCGAGGCTCGTCGCGGGATGAACCTCGCCGAGGAGCTCGGCCTGCCGCTCGTGACCGTCATCGACACTCCTGGTGCCGAGCTCTCGAAGGCCGCGGAGGAGGGGGCGATCGCGGGGGAGATCGCCCGCTGCATCGCGACCCTCGTGACGATGACGGTGCCGACGGTGTCGGTGATCCTGGGCCAGGGCTGCGGGGGCGGCGCACTCGCGTTGCTGCCGGCGCGCACGGTGCTGGCGAGCGGGCGCGGCTGGCTCGCCCCGCTGCCGCCCGAGGGGGCCAGCGTGATCGTGCACGGGGACACCACGCATGCGGCCGAGATGGCCGCCCTTCAGCGGGTCGGCGCGCTCGACCTGCTCGCCGGCGGGGACGTCCACGTCGTGGTGCCCGAGCTGCCCGAGGACGACGCCGAGTCGCTCGCGAAGGCGGTCGCGGCCGAGATCGCCGTACAGCTGGGGCAGCAGCGCGCCTGACGGCGCGCTGTCACATTCCGGGACGCTGCCTCGACCCCAGGGCATGGAGAATTTCGAGATGAAGAGAGTCGCGGTCGTCGGCGGCACCGGTGTGGTCGGCCGCCATGTCGTGGACGCGCTGCGCGGCCAGGGGCACGAGGCCGTGGTGGTGGCCCGCTCGACCGGGGTGGACGTGACGACGGGCGCCGGGCTGGTCGAGGCGCTCGCCGGCTGCGCCGCCGTGGTCGACGCCGCCAACGTGACCACCATGGGCAGACGGACGTCGGTCGCATTCTTCGAAGCGGCCACCCGCAACCTCGTCGAGGCCGGGCGGCAGGCCGGCGTCGCCCACCTCGTCGCGCTGTCGATCGTCGGCTGCGACCGCGTCGACCTGGGCTACTACGCCGGCAAGCGCCGGCAGGAGGAGCTGGTGCTCGCCGCCGGCGTACCGGGCACGGTGCTGCGCGCGACCCAGTTCCACGAGTTCGCCGGGCAGTTGCTCGACCGGACGAAGGGGCCGCTGGTCGTCGTGCCCGACATGCTCAACCAGCCGATCGCGGCCCGCGAGGTCGGAGCGGCGCTCGCCGAGCTCGCCCTCGGCGAGCCCGCCGGCCGGGTGCCCGACCTGGCCGGGCCCGAGCAGCTGCGGATGCCCGACATGGTCAGGCGGCTGCTCGGCTCCCGGGGTGTCGAGAAGAGGGTGTGGACGCTCCGCATCCCGTTCGGCGCCGGCAGGGTCGCGGCGTCCGGCGGCCTGGTGCCGGACGGTCCGGGGCCCCGCGGCGTCCAG
>NZ_SSXI01000245.1 GCF_004803405.1 Nocardioides sp.
CACGGCCCTCCTGCGCGCGGGCGAGTCGCTCGGTGCGACGCCCGAGCGCCTGAGCGAGGTCCAGGGCGCCGCGGTGGTCGACGGGCAGGTGACGGCGACCCGGCCGGTGTCGCTCCGCGAGCGCGGGGCAGAGCTGCTGCAGAGGTCCCGCGACGTCTGGAGCCACGACGACCGCCACCCGGCGTTCGACCGGATCCTCGACGACCTGGCGCCCGACGAGGCCAGGATCCTGGTGATGCTCCTGCGCGACGGTCCCCAGCCCAGCGTCGACGTGCGCACCGGCGGTCCGATCGGGATGGTCAACAGCCAGCTGATCGCGCCCGGCCTCACCATGGTGGGCGCCCGGGCCGGCCTCCGCCACCTGGAGCAGGTGCCGTCGTACCTGAACAACCTGTTCCGCCTGGGGCTGGTCTGGTTCTCCCGGGAGCCGGTCCGCGATCACATGGAGTACCAGGTGCTGGAGGCGCAGCCCGACGTGCTCGCCGCCCTGCACTCGGTGAGGTTCGCCAAGGTCGTCCGCCGCAGCATCCACCTCACCCCGTTCGGTGAGGAGTTCTGCAAGGTCGCCCTCGTCGACGAGGAGGTGGCGCTCAGCGCCGACCTCCCGGAGCATGCGACGCCTTCGGAGGAGGGGCCGCAGGCCTGACCGGTGCACCTGCGGCACGCCCCCAGGCCCGATGGGCGAGACTCGCCCCATGAGCGATAGGTCCCGTCGCCGGGTACTGGTGCTCGTCACCCTGCTCTCGCTGTGGGCCGCCGTCGGCCTGGTGTCCTGGTACACCTCCGAGGCACAGCAGGAGCGGAGGTTCCGCGCCGGCGTGGCAGACGTCCCCGGCGTCGAGGCCCTGCGCCATGACGCGGACGCCGGAAAGGACATCGTCGAACTCGACCCCGCAGCGACCTCGGCGGACGTCGAGGAGGTCCGCCGCCGCCTGGTCGAGCGGGAGGACCTTCGCGGGTGGCAGTTCCGGAGTGGGCGGGCCCGGCTCAATGCCGACCACCTCCGAGACGTGAGCAGCGAGACGGTGACCGCGCTGTTCCTGGCCGCCGGCCGGCTCGAGGCGGCGGGCGTGGAGATGGTCCGGGTCGAGCCCCTCGACGACGGCGCCCGGATCCGCCTCAGGGTCAGCGAGGGCCGGACCTGGGTGCCGGCAGCACGGGCGCTCGTGGCAGAGCTTCGAGGAGGGGGGGACGCGTGGGTCAGGCCGATCAGCGTGCTCGACGTCGCCGTGAGCAGGTCGGAGGCCACCTCGGACATCGACCTGTCGGGAGCCCTCGACGACCCCGCGGGACTCGAGGCGGTACTCGCTCGCCTGGAGCCGTTGTCGCCGCTCCTCACCGGCTTCGGCGTCGAGGAGGACGGGCTCGAGGTCGCGGTGGACGTGTCCACCGGAACCCAGGTCGCCTCTGCCTGGCGGCGGGTACGGCGCGCGGTCGGCGACGCACCGGCAACGCTCGTTGTCCGGGTGGCCGGGGGTCGGCGCCCGACGTCCTACGCCGGCGCGGTGGACGGGGACCTCGCGCGCGCACTGCGTCTCGCGGCCCGCACGGGGGACGCCGGGGTCACCCGGGTCGCGCGGCTGGTCGTGGTGCTGCCGCGCGATCACGGGCACCAGGACGACGCCCGGCCGCTGCTGAAGGAGCTCCGCATCATCGGCTGGCAGGGTGAGGTACAGGTCGTGATGCCCTGGGGGGTCCGTCGGTGCGCGAGGGAGGACGCTCGCGCGGAGGTGATCGCACTGGTCACGTCGACCGCGAGCGGTCGGGCGAGCGACGTCGACCTGCGCCCGGGGCCCGGGTGCCGGCTCGCGACATCCGCGCGCGAGGAGCTGGAGGCGACGATCCGGCGCGACTGGGACGCCACCCGTGAGGGCGCACGCTAGCGGCCGGCACGCCGCAGCGGGAGACAGGCGCGTGCCTGCGCTGGTCAGCCCGGCTGCGGCACCGGAGCTGGAGGTGTGCTCGCCAGCGTGGTGGCACGTTCGGGCAACCGGCCGAGGAACGCCAGGGTTGAGTGGAACAGACTCAACTTTGCGCACGTTGTGAGGAATGCCCGTCCGGATCTGGTGATCGCAGTCCGGACGCGACACGATCGAGTTCCACACGTTCACAGGAGCCAGAAGCCATGAGCCAGTTCGGGGCCGACAAGTTCACCACGCGCAGCCGCGAGGCGATCGAGGCTGCCCAGCTCGCCGCGACCACCGCCGGCCACAGCACCGTCGAACCCATCCACCTGCTCGTCGCCCTGCTGCTGCAGACCGACGGCACGTCCGCGAGCCTGGTGTCCAAGGCGGGCGTCGACGCGCCGTCACTGGTGCACGCGGCGTCGGCGGCGCGGGACGCCCTGCCGCGCGCCACCGGAGCCACCGTCCAGCAGCCGGCCGGCTCGGCCG
>NZ_SSXI01000045.1 GCF_004803405.1 Nocardioides sp.
ATCGTCACCAGGCCCGCGACGGCTGGGGCCACGAGTGCGGCCATCCCGGCTTCGGTCCACCACGTCGAGCCGTACGTCGCTCGCGCGGCCTCCTCCAGCGCGACCAGGAACGCGGCCGCGTCCGGGTACCGGTCGGCCGGCTCCGGCAGCCGGGCGCGCTCCAGCACCGGTCCCAGCCGGGGATCGACGGTGCCGAGCAGCTCGGCGACCAGGGTCGCGGCGGCGTAGACGTCGCTCGCGGGTGCCAGGACGGCGCCGGTGGACGCCTCCGGTGAGCGGTAGGCCGGCGTGGAGCCTCCGACTCCGAAGTCGATCAGCCGGGACATCCCCGCGATGTCGACGAGGACGTTGGAGGCCGACACGTCTCCGTGCACCACCCCCCTGTCGTGCGCGTGGGCGAGGCCGAGCAGCGCGCCGCGGCACACGCCGAGCGCCTGCCGCGTGGACAGCGGCCCGTTCTCGACCAGGACCGCCGCCAGCGTCGCGCCCTCGACCCACTCCTCGACCAGGTAGGCCGAGCCCGCCTCCTCGAAGAACCCGTAGACCGACACGATGTGGGGATCGTCCAGCGCGGCAAGCCGGGTCGCCTCCGAGCGCAGGCTCGCCGCCGCTTCGGCCGGGACCTCCTTCAGCGCCACGACCCTCCCGAGCGCGGGATCACGGGCCTTCCACACCACGCCGGTCGCGCCGGTGCCCACCCGCCCGATCAGCTCGTAGCCACCGACGGTCGGCATCACAGCCTTTCCCGGGTCACCGTCATCACTTCATTGAAACAGCGATCGACCGCGGAGGACGCGGATCCGTGGAAAGGGTCAGCCACTTCCTCGTGACCCCATCGGCACGGTGGCTAGGGTGATGCCGTGCCCGAGGAGCCCGACACCCGCGTGACGACGATCTCCGACGGAGTCGCCAGGATCAGCTGGTCGCCGGACCTCGCCGAGCGGGGTTGGCAGGCCGCGGTCGACGTCGTACGACGCGACGTCGCCGCGGCGTTGCTGGACCATGACCGGGTCGAGGCGAAGGTCCCGGCCGAGGACGTCACCGGCCACCGGGTCGCGACCTGGTCCGGTCTGCGGCGCGAGGGAGTCGAGCGCGGCGTCGCCGGCGACGTCGTGGTGTTCGCGCGACTGGCCGACGACGTCGAGGTCCACGAGCCCGGCGGCTTCCGCGCGCTCCTCAACTCCTTCCTGCCGCGCAAGCGCGGGATCAGCCAGATGCTGGTGCGTGACGACGCCGAACCCGACCCCCGGGTGCTGATGTGCCAGCTGACCTACAAGGCCGACTGGGACCTGCCCGGTGGAGTGGTGGAGGTCGGCGAGTCCCCCATGCTGGCGGTGTCCCGCGAGGTCGAGGAGGAGCTCGGGCTCGAGATCCGCGCGGGCCGGCTGCTGCTGACCGACTGGCTTCCGCCGTGGGGAGGCTGGGACGACGCGCTGTGCCTGGTGTTCGACGGCGGCGTCCACCCGGCCTCCATCGTGGAGCGCGTCGTGCCGCAGGCTCGGGAGATCCGCAGCGCGGCGTTCCTCACGATGGCCGAGGTGGAGGAGCGGGCGGCCGACTTCACCGCACGACGGGTGCGGGCAGCGTTGGCGAACCTCGACGGCGAGGGGACGGCCTACACCGAGTCCGGACGCTGATCCTCGGCTCTCAGCGCAGCATCACCAGCAGCAGGCCCCCCAACAGGCCCAGGAGCAGGCCCAGCAGGCAGCCGACGACCAGGCCGACCGGCACCGCTCGACGACGGCCGCGGCGGGCAGGCTGCGGCCGATAGACCGGCACGTCGATCCATCCGTCGTCCGACGACCGGGCCTGGGAGGCCGGGGCACCGCCCGGCCCGCCTGTGCCCGGAGCGACGACGGTGGGCATCGACTCTCCCCGGACCGTCGGCGGAGCCGCGCCGGGCTGCGCGACCGNGCCGACTCGTCCCCCGCTGAGGTCTCCTCCTCCTGCGCCGCCGGGGCGTCCCCGAACCCGCGTCCCAGGACCGGTGTCCAGATGCCGGTGGGCAGCGATCGCAGCGCGGCGAGCAGCTGCTGCGGGGCCATCCGCTCCGCGGGGTCCAGTGCGAGCGCCCGCTCGAACACCGCCTCGCCGGCGCCTGCGCGACTGGCCGGCAGCGGGATCGTGCCGCGCAGCAGCCGGAACGCGACCACGGCGAAGGCGTACCAGTCCAGCTGGGGCGTCTCGTGGTCCGGGTCGACCATCTGCTCGGGGGCGCCGTAGCCGGGCGTGAACGCGGCGACACCGGTCTCGGTGCGGAACGCGGCCGCGTCCCGGCTCAGGCGGGCGAGACCGAAGTCCGCGATCTTGGCGTGCACCGCACCCGGAGGTCCCGAGACCAGGATGTTCGCCGGTTTGAGGTCGCGGTGCACGATGCCGGCCTCGTGCGCAGCCGCGAGGCCGGATGCCACCTGATCGAGCACGGCGAAGCGGTCGGCGACGGTGAAGTCGTGACGGTTGAGCCGCGCGGTCAGGTCGCCGCCGTCGACGTACTCCATCAGCAGGGCGACGTCGGCGCCGATCCTGACCGCCTCGTAGACGTGGATCACCGCGGGGTGTCGAAGGCGCGCCAGCGCTTGGCCCTCGCGCAGCATCCGCTCGACCGAGCCGACGGCGTGCCCGCCGCCGTAGACGAGCTTCACCGCCACGTTCCTGCCGAGGTTCGGGTCCCAGGCCAGGACGACGTAGCCGAACCCGCCCACGCCCAGCGTGCGGATGAGCTCCAGACCACGCGGCAGCCGTAGGTGGGGAGTGTCGCTCACCTCGTCGATTCAACCAGGGCCGGCGGGCCCGGCACGGCGGATCCGGTCGATCCGCGCGAGCCGCGTCCGGCCACCATGACGCCGGCCACCAGCAGCGTCCCGCCGATCAGCTCACCGGTCGAGGGCACCTCGTCGAGCAGTGCCCAGGCCGAGCCGATCGCGACCGGCGGCACCAGCAGGATCCACGGCACCACGGCGGCCGACGGGTTGCGCGACAGCAGGGAGTTGAACAGGCCGTAGCCGACCAGCGATGCCAGCCCGGCCGTGTAGAGCGTGGACAGCGCCGCCTGCCACCCGAACGCCTGGGCACCGGTCACCAGGACGTCCGGCCCGTCGATCAGCACCGAGAGCGCGACCAGCGGCACCGGCACG
This sequence comes from Nocardioides sp., assembly GCF_004803405.1. GTDB lineage: Bacteria > Actinomycetota > Actinomycetes > Propionibacteriales > Nocardioidaceae > Nocardioides > Nocardioides vastitatis. Next base: position 3,135 of record NZ_SSXI01000045.1, read on the forward strand.
ACCAACGCCGACCACACGGTCAACGACAGCCCGCCGGTCGCACCGGAGGCGCGGGAGAGCACGTTGCCGACCGCCCACATCAGCGCAGCCGTGAGGCAGAGGAACAGCGCGACCAGGGGCACGTGTCCGCCCCGACCGAAGCCGACCACGACCAGGCCCACGACCCCCAGGAGGACACCCAGGCACTGCGGGCCGGTCGGTCGCTCGCGCAGGGCGACGGCCGCGATCAGGATGGTGAGGACCACCTGGGCCTGGAGGACCAGGCCGGCCAGGCCGGGCGGCATCCCCGCGTCCATGGCCACGTAGAGGAAGGCGAACTGCCCCAGCGACATGAACAGCCCGACCAGGACGATCGTCCGCCACGGGATCGGCGGCTTCGGCAGCAGGAACGCCGCCGGCACGATGACCGCAGCGAACCGGGCCGCGAGGAAGAGCAGCGGCGGCACGTCACCCATGCCCCAGTCGATGACGACGAAGTTGAAGCCCCAGATGACGGCGACGAGGGCGGCCAGCGCCTGGTCCTTGCGGTTCACACGCCCCAGCATCGCGGAGCCGAACCGTGAAGCACCAGCGAATGCTTCTGCATCGGTCGATGTAGCATCGCTTCATGATTGATCTCGACGCCCTGGTCGGGCTGCGGGCGGTCGCGACGCACGGGTCGGTCAGCGCCGCCGCAGCCGCGACGGGATTCACGCCCAGCGCGGTCTCGCAGCAGGTGAAGCGGCTGGAGAAGCAGACGGGGGTCCCCCTGCTCGAGCGGGTAGGTCGCGGCGTGATGCTGACCAGCCACGGTGAGCACCTGATCCGGGCCGGCGAGCAGGTCCTCGCCGACCTCGAACAGCTCGAGGCCAACCTCCAGCAGCGCGCCGGAGTGGTGTCGGGACGGATCCGCCTCGCGGTCTTCTCGACTGCGATGCGTGGCCTGGTCGCGCCCATCGCGCGCGCCCTCCGCGACGCGCACCCGGACCTCACCCTCACCCTGGAGGAGCGGGAGCCCTGGGACGTGGTCGACCTGGTCGCCAGCGGTCAGGTCGAGATCGGCATCGTGCACCGGTGGGGCGGCGTCCCGCTCGCGGTCCCCGACCATGTCGTCGCCACTCACCTCGGCGAGGACCTCGCCGAGCTGATCGTCCGGCACGACGACCCCCTCGCCGGGCGCGGCCACGTCACCCCCCACGACCTCGTCGACGTCGACTGGATCGCGACCCCTGACGGCACCATCTGCCGGCAGTGGTTGCACCGCATGTACGACGGCACCGGGTGCCGTCCGCGGATCGCCCACGTCTCGGGCGAGTTCGACTCCCACCTCGCACTCGTCGCCGCCGGCCTCGGCGTGGCCCTGGTTCCCCGCATGGGGCGCCCGCCGCTCGGTGAGGAGCTGGCCGCCGTCCGCATCAAGGACCCCGAGCCGGTGCGCCTCGTCGACGCGCTGCACCGCCGGACGATGGCCGACTCCCCCGCCGTGCAGGTGGTGCTGGCCGCGCTCGCGGGGGTCGAGACCGGCTAGTTGTGTTGTCAGCGAGGCCGAGCCGACTCCAGCGCCTCGCGCGCCAGGTACGTCGCGCCGGCGACGGCCGCGGGCATCACCAGGATGCCGCCGAGCGGGATCAGGAAGCAGGCCTGCACGCACACGCCGAAGCCGAGCATCGCGCCCCGGTGCTGCCGCAGCAACGCGGAGCGGGCGGCGCGATCCATGCCACGGGCCTCGAGCGGCCGCGAGACCAGCTCCCCGGCGAGCAGCCGGCCGGAGACGACGAGGCCCAGCACCGCCCCGATGACGGTGCCGATCAGCGGCAGCAGGCCGAGGGCGAGGACCACCACGGCCATCGCCAGGCCCATCCCCACCAGCACCAGGCCGTCGAGCGCCCCGCGGACCCAACCGACGCCCCTGCCCGGCACATCGCCGCCGAGCGAGATCTCGACCTCCTTCCAGATCTTCTCGTAGAAGGGGTCGCCGACGGCGAGGGTGAGGCCGGTGAACGTGACGATCGCGAGCATCCCCGCCCCCACGAGCAGCATCAGCAGCAGCCCGATCCTGAAGACCGATCGGACCGTCTCGTCCCAGTCGTCGGCGAACGGGGTCCCCCAGGAGATCACGTCGTCGGCGAACATCAGCAGCACCACGAACAGTCCGACGATCAGCAGCGCGACGACCACCGCGGGCACGATGCCGAACAGCATCAGCAGCGGACGCTCGCGCCACAGCCGGATCCCCCGCAGCAGGAACCCGGCACCTCGGCCGAAGCCCATCAGTGCGGTCCCATCAGTGCAGTCCCATCAGTGCGGCCCCGTCAGTCGCCCCGTCAGACGCCAGTCGGCTGCGCGACAGGAGCGACCCAGCCGGCAGCCTGCTGCCGCGCTCGAGGCGGAGGCGCGCTCGGCCCATCGATCAGAACAGCGCGGAGGCGAGCGCCTGGCGACCCTTGAGCACCCGAGGGTCGTCGTTCCCGACGGCGGCGAAGAGACCGACCAGGTGCTCCCGCGCCCGGTCGCGGTCCTTGCCGGAGGTCCGACGAACCAGCTCCACCAGGCGCGCGAAGGCGTCCTCGACGTGGCCGCCGAGCATGTCGAGGTCGGCGACCAGGGTCTGCGCGTCGACGTCGTCGGGGGCGGCCGCCGCGGCGGCGCGGGCGGTGTTGAGGTCCACACCCTGCGTGCGCTGCAGCACCTTGGCCATGGCGAGGCCCGCGGCGGCCTCGTGGTCGGCCGGGTTGCCGTCGACGAGCCGCTGGTACTCCGCGACGGCGCGGTCGACGTCACCGGCGGCGAGTGCGTCCTGGGCCGGGGCGTAGCGCGGATCGACCTCGGGCTCGGCCTCCCCCTCGCCGTCGTCGGTCGCCGCGGCGCCGCCGCCGAACGCGTACGGCTGGTGCCGGCCGGTGATGCCCTGGGCGGTGAGCTGCTGTGCGAGCTGGTTGAACATGGCGCGGATGTCGTCGATCGGCGCGGCGCCGGGGATCGGCTGCGTCGCCGGCCGACCGTCGAGGATGACCAGCATCAGCGGCACCTGCGGGATCTGCATCGCCTGCGCGATCTGCGGCACGGCGTCGACGTCGACCGTGGCGGCGAGGAAGCGGCCGTCGTACTCGTCGGCCACCGTCGCCACGTCCTCGGCGAGCTGACCGCTCTCCGGCGAGCGGGCGGAGTGGAAGACGAGGACCACGGGCGCGGTCATCGATGCCTCGAGGACCGTCTGGAAGCTGGCCTCGTCGATGGCGACGGAGTACGCCGACCCGCCGCCACCGGCCGAAGCGCCACCGCCTGCGGGGGCGGGTGCCGGGGCCTGTGGGGGCGCGGTGCGCTTCAGGGCCGACAGGTCGATCGCACCGGGACGGGAGAACGGCTGCTGCGTCATGCCCGCAATCCTACGAACCGCCCTCACTCGTCGGTCGTGAAGTCCCCTGCGGCGGACCGGATCGGCCGCAGCAGCTCGGAGAGGTTGCGCAGCGAGTCGTCGTCGAGGACTCCGAGCCCGAACTCCGCGCCGACCAGGTCGGCGGTGGCCCGCTCGACCAGCGCCCGCCCCTCGTCGCTGATCTCGGCGAGAATGGCTCGGCCGTCCTGGGGGTGCGGGACCCGTCGCACCAGCCCGTCGGCCTCGAGCCTGCGAACGATGGAGGTGACCGAGGTCGGGTGCACCTGCAGCCGCTCCCCCATCTTGCCCAGCGGCAGCGAGCCCCGGGAGGAGAAGACGAGCAGCACCAGCGCCTCGTAGCGGGCGAAGGTCAGCCCGTGCGGTCTCAGCAGCCCGTCGAGGCGGCCCAGGATCAGCTGTTGCACCCGCATCAGCGAGGTCACCGCGTGCATGGCGGGGGCGGCGTCCCAGCGGCGCGCCCACTGCCGGGCGGCCTCGTCGATGGGATCGAATCGGAGCATCTGGCCTGCCCTCAGTTGGGGACGCGCGGTCCGCGCAGCCCGGCTCGCTGGACGACACGCTGGATGGCGAGGTCACGCGCGTCCGGGTCCCCCACGTAGCGGATGTCGCGGAGGCCCTGCTCCTGCGCAGCGGACTCGAAGCAGAAGTGCCCGTAGCCGAGGATCCGCCCGATCAGCGGCTTCCGCACCGAGATGTCGAGGATCCGGCTGAGCGGCATCGTGGCGAGGTGCTGGGCCAGCACGCCGTGAACGCGGAACACCCGCATGTTGGTGATCACGAACCGGTCGCGCTGTTCGCGCACGGTGCACCAGGCCGCGTGGCCGAGCAGCGCGGCGGCCGCGGAGAGGAGGAGCCAACCCACGTTGAGGTGGACCAACGGCACGGCGGCGAGCAGCGCGACGGCGAGCGCCGCCTCCGCGGCCGGCCTGGTGTAGGCGAACCAGTGGTGCTTCACCTCGTCGACGACCACCTCGCCCTCCTCTCGGAGGAGGTGCTTGCCGATCTTCGGGTCGCCGAGCCAGGCGAGGAGTCCCATCGCCTGCCCCCGACCCGGTCCGGTCAGCCCAGCGCGCCGACGAAGTCGATGACGCCGGTGAAGAGCTGGGTGGCGAGGTCCCAGCCCTCGGCGCCGACGGTCTTCGACGTCGACGCGAGTCCGTTGGGATCGGTGAACATCCAGAAGCCGAGGAACACGATCACCACGACACCGATGAGCTTCTTGGCGTCCATGCTGGGTGTCTCCATCCTGGTGCGGTCGTGCCGCCGAGGGCACAGGTCAACACATTCGTACCAAACGCACCAGGAGCCACGTCAGAGGCGCGCGGACGATCGTCGAAGACGACGTCACGCCGCGACCCTAGCGAGGCATCCTCGCGAGGCTAGGGACAGCCCCGGCCCAGGCCGTTGGCCGACGTGCCGGCGGGCGGCGCGCCGCTGCGCAGCCAGGCGTCGAAGAACCCGTCGAGCTGCTCGCCCGACACCGTCTCCGCCAGCGTCTCGAACTGCGCGACGGTCGCGTTGCCGTCGCGGTGGTCGCGCACCCACGTACGCAGCAGGCGGAGCAGGTCGGTGCCGCCGATCCGGTTGCGCAGGGCGGCCAGCACCATCGCTCCGCGGTCGTACACGGCCGAGTGGAAGACGCGCGAGGCGCCCGGGTCGTCGAGGTCCAGCCGCCAGAAGACCGAGCCGGGATGACGGCACGTGGCGTCGTACACGCCCTGCAGCCAGGTGTTGACGCTGGGGCCGCCGTGGCCCGCGGCGTAGAACACCTCGGCGTACGTCGCGAAGCCCTCGTTGAGCCAGATGTCCCGCCAGCGCCTCACCGAGACGCTGTCCCCGAACCACTGGTGTGCGACCTCGTGCACGACCACGCCGGGGTAGATCCAGGAGCCGTACGTCGGTCGCGTCTGGTTCTCGAGCGCGAACCCGACGGGCAGGCTGGTCACCAGGCCGCCGGTCGTCGAGAACGGGTAGTCGCCCAGCTGCCGCTGCAGCCACTCCGTGATGCCGGAGGTGCGCCGCAGGATCCGCACCGCGCGAGAGCGAACGCTCGCCGGCAACCGGTCGGAGACCGCGTTGTAGTAGCGGATCCCCGACCGGGTGCGACCGGTCTCGATGCGGAAGTCGCCCGCTGCGAAGAACGCGAGGTAGGTCGTCATCGGGTCCGTCATCCGCCAGTGCGTCGTCGCGCGGTTGCCGCTGACCCGCCGGGAGACGCGCACGCCGTTGCTGACGACCTCCTTGGCCCGCGGGACGTTCACCCGGATGTCGAAGGTCGCCTTGTCGCTGGGATGGTCGTTGGACGGGTACCACCACGGCGCCATGTGGGGCTCGTTCATCGTGACGACCTCGTGCCGGTCGGCCAGCCAGTTCCGCTGACCCGCGTAGGCGAACCGCTCCGGCCGGCCGCGGTAGCGCACCTCCACCGTGAACAGGTCCCCGGCCGCGATCGCCCGGCTCGGCACGACGCGGACCTCGTGCGGATGGGGCCTGCGGAAGCGGGCCCGGCGGCCGTCCACGCTCACCGAGCTCACCGGCAGCACCAGATCGAGGGAGAAGCTGCTCAGGTCCTTGGTCGCGCGCATCCGGATCTTCGTGCGCCCTGCCAGGATCCTGTCAGCGAAGTCGTAGGCCACGCGGATGTCGTAGTGACGCGCGTCCGTGCCGGAGTTGCCGTCCAGGGGCCAGTAGCCGTCGCCGCCGCTGGGCGAGCCCGGGCCGGAGTCCTCGGCCGTCGCGAGCGGGAGACCCGGCGCGAGCACGACCAGGAGCAACACCAGAATCATCCGCCACCGCACCGGCTCAACCTATCCGGAAAGTCGGTTGCCCGGGCCGGTTCGGTCCGGAAGCCTTTGCGCCAGCACCCCGCTGTCCGCGCGGGGCCGTCGAGAGGAGCGTGACATGTCGATCTCTGTCACCGGCCTGCCAGCAGACCGACCCCTCTCGACCCTCAGGAGCACCCGAATTGTTCCCGGAGAACCACTCCGCCCCTGCCTCGCCCTCCTCCGTCCCTGACGACCTCGACCCACGCTTCGTCGTCGACTTCCACGCCTACGACGACCTCGCCGCCGGTCAGCGCTGGTCCACCTGGCTCGACGTCGAGCCGCTGTGCCGAGGTCCCCAGCCACACCCCGACTGGGTGGTGACCTCCCGGGGCGCCGTCGACACCGATCTGGGCATCCTGAAGACCGGCAAGGAGGCCGACGTCTTCCTGCTCGACCGGACCGATCCCCACCATCCCGACCAGTCGGCGGTGATGGCCGCCAAGCGCTACCGCTCCCCCGAGCACCGCACGTTCCACCGCTCGGCGGCCTACACCGAGGGCCGCAGCATGAAGCGGTCCCGCGACGAGCGGGCGATCAAGCGCAAGAGCACCTTCGGGCGCGAGATCGCGGCCGGCGAGTGGGCGGGGGCGGAGTGGACCGCCCTGAACCGTTGCTGGCAGCTCGGGCTGCCGGTGCCCTACCCGGTGCAGATCGACGGCACGGAGATCCTGATGGAGTGGATCACCGTCGACGGCGAGACGGCACCCCGGCTCGCTCAGACCCGTCCGGACCCGGCGCTGCTGGCGTCGTACTTCGACCAGCTCCGGGAGTCGATGCTGACCCTCGCCCGGTCCGGCCTGGTCCACGGTGACCTGTCGCCGTACAACATCCTGGCTGCGGGTCCGCGCCTGGTGATCATCGACCTGCCCCAGCTCGTGGACCTGGTCGGCAACCCGCAGGGCTTCGATTTCCTGCTGCGCGACTGCACGAACGTGTGCGGATGGTTCCGGCGACGCGGGCTCGCGGTCGAGGCGCAGGACCTGTTCGGGGAGCTCGTCGCGCTCGCGCTCTGAGGCAGGTGAGCCGGTAGCCTCGCGCGACGTGAGGAACATCCGCGGTCGCGTGGTCCTGGTGGAGTCGCTCACCGAGCTCGACCAGCGGTGGGCGGCCGGCGAGCGGCGGATGCTGGGCTGGCGGCTGGTCGGGCTGGACCTCACCGACCGGTCCACGCAGCTCGCGGCCACCGACAGCAGTCGTACGACGTACGTCGGCTGCACCTTCGCGCCCGGTGACGACGAGTGGGTGCTCGCCCAGGGCGCCCTGGTGCTGCCGTCGGTCGACCATGCCCCGGTCGACACCGAGCGGCCCGATCTCTACCGCCCCGACGAGCTCTACGACACCACGCCGTACGAGCGCACGCTCGACGCGCGGGCGTACGCGTGGGCCCAGGCCTGCGAAGGCCCCTCCGACCTGCTCGCGCAGGTGCTGCACGACGAGGCGGTCGACCGCGCTCTCGCCGACTGGGTGAGGGGCCGGAGGATCGTCGGGGTGATGGGCGGCCACGCCGCGCAGCGCGGCAGCGAGGAGTACCACGCCGCGGCGCGCCTCGGAGCGCTCGTCGGCGGGCATCACGTGATCGCCACCGGCGGCGGGCCGGGCGCGATGGAGGCGGCGAACCTGGGCGCCCGGTTCGCCGGCTCAGCCGACGGCGCACTCAGCGAGGCACTCGACCGGCTCGCCGTCGTACCGTCGTTCCATCCGTCGGTCGACGCCTGGCTGGAAGCAGCGCGCGAGGCGCTGGCGCTCTCCGTCGAGCCGGCGCCGTCGCTGGGGGTTCCCACGTGGCACTACGGTCACGAGCCGCCGAACCTGTTCGCGACCGCGATCGCGAAGTACTTCCGCAACGCGCTGCGGGAGGCGATCCTCGTTCAGCTGTGCGACGCCGGCATCGTCTTCCTGCCCGGTGCCGGTGGCACGGTCCAGGAGATCTTCCAGGACGCCTGCGAGAACTACTACGCAGCCGAGTCCGCGGTCGCGCCGATGGTGCTCGTGGGTCGCCGCCACTGGACCGAGGAGCTGCCCGCGTGGCCGCTCCTCCAGGCACTCGCCCGCGGCCGCCCGATGGAGGGCCACGTCCACCTCGTCGACACGGTCGAGGAGGCCGGAGAGCTGTTCGCGCGATGACGAGACCGGGCGGCGGCATCACTCCTTCGCAGGGAAGGCCGCATCGACCTCCACCTCCACGAGCCAGCCGATGACCGGCAGGTTCTCGACCTCGAGGGCGAAACGCGACGGTCGCGCCGGGTTGGCCACCATCGGCGGCGCCGGAGGCGCGGAGCCGAGCGGCACGCCCACCGGAGCGCCGGTGGACACGCTGGTGTTGGCGAAGAACTGCCGGTAGGCCCGGTTCCAGCCGGCGAAGTCCATCCGGTCCTGGCCGGCCGGGTTCTGGAGGAACACCCGCATCGTGATGACGTCCTCGTAGGAGAGGCCCACCCGGGCCAGGTTCTCGCCGATCCGCCGCAGCACGTTCAGACCCTGGGCCTCGGTGATGGTGACGCCGGGGGGCAGCTCACCGCCGACCAGGTCCACCGGGTCGATGTAACGCCCTTCCGACCCGGCCGGTGCCGCGGCGTTGCGCCCGGCGGGGCCGAGCCCGCTGGTCTTGTAGATGGCGGTGTTCCTGCCGATCGCGACCCCTTCGGCGATGGCCGGGTTGTCCTGTCCGGCCGGGAGCATCGAGACGGTCGTGCCCGGTCGCGGCTCCTTGAGCCTGCCGTCTGCGAGGGCGGCCACCGGAGCGACGACGGCCGTGGTCACCACCACGGCGAGAAGAGTCTTCCGTCGGCTGCTGATCGTCCTCATCCGGCCGTCACCCTCTCGTGGATCTGCTGCACGGTCGCTCGCGCGGAGGTCATCGCCCCGTGCTGCCAGGCGATGGCATGGCTGAGGTGGTCGCCTGCGAAGTAGATGTTGCGCGTCGCGCCGAGAAGGCTCCGATAGGCGGTTCCGGTCCGCCCACCGACCGCGGTCGGCCAGCCCACCCACGCGGCCTCGGAGAACTTCGCACTGGCCCAGTCCTGGCTGAAGGAGCCGGTGATCCCGGTGCCGTAGACGTCCCCGAAGATCTTCCGTCCCTGCCTGACCGCCTCCTCGAGGCGCTGAGCGGGCGTGAGGGCGCCGTAGAAATTCGCGTTGGCGCCGGTGTTGTAGTAGCCGATCATCGTGCCCCGGTCGCCGTGGTAGCCGTACGAGGGGTGCCACATGTTGCCGATGTTGGTGTTGGCGTTGGTGATCCCCCCGTAGATGCGGAAGTCCTCCTCCCACCACCGCCGGTCGTACTCGATGCCGATCTTGCCGGCGTTGGTCCTGCTCACCGAGCCGAGTGCCGTGACGATCTCGGCCGGGAGGTTGCTCCTCACCTTCGCGGCGATGTGCGGCGGCATCGTGTTGACAGCGAAGTCCCCGGTGATCCGCTTCGGCCCGTCCGGCGATCGGTACACGACCTCGACGCCGTCGGTCGTGTTCTGGTAGTCGACGATCTCGGCGTTGTAGCGGAAGTTCCGTGCGCCGATGGCTGCAGCGAAGGCGTACGCGATCCGGTCCATGCCCCCGACCGGCTGGTACATCATCATCGCCTGGTCGAACCCCATCTCGAACGAGAAGTAGTTCCCGAGCGTGGAGCGGAACAGGTCCGAGACCTCGTACGGCGGCAGCGTGGTGCCGGCCTCGAGATGGGCACCCGGCTGGGGGTCGTAGCCCCTGCGCCCACCACCGACGTACTCGTTCGACGAGTTGATGGCCCCGAAGCTGCGGAGGTACGCGATCAGTGCCTCCTTGTCCGTGGCGGTGAGCTCGGCGTCCAACGCACCCTGGTCGGTCGCCTTGGCGAGCAGCTCGGCGGTGTAGCCGTGGACGTCCGCCTTGACGGCCCGCTGCCTCACCGGGACTCCGTTGAGCGAGCCGGGCACGTTCTCGCGGTACAGGAACGCGTCGGCGTTCTGGTTGGTGAAGACCTCGATCGGGACGCCGAGCTCCTTGCAGTAGTCGAGCGTCACGTGCATCTGCGGGATCCGCCCGGGGCCGGCGTTCATGTACTGCCCCTTCGAGAAGCCGGCGCGTTGGGTCTGGCCGCTCATGTCGGTATAGGTGTCACCGCCGCGCACGGTCCAGTTGCGGCCGCCGGGACGACTACGGCCCTCGAGGACTGTGACCGAGTACCCGCCCTTGAGCAGCTCGTAGGCCGCGGTCATGCCGGCGATGCCGCCGCCCATGACGATGACGTGCCTCTTGCCGCGCCCGTTGAGGGCGTCCCGGTCGAGCGGGCTGAACGGCGGGGTCTCCGCCGACGCCGCGGGGGCGAGCCCGAGGGCTCCCATGGTGTGGAACATGACGCCGGCGCCGCCGGTGATGCCGACGTTGCGCAGGAAGCCACGACGTGTCTGAGCCAAGGTGAAACCTCCGAGATCGCCCGAGAGACCGCAACGCCTCCCAGAAAGGGATGTGAAGCGATCCGGACGCTAGGCACTCGGGGTTTCGCCTGGCGGCGCGCAACGGTCACGCGACTGTTTCGCGCGACCGACTTGTCGAACAGTCACGTCACGAGCGCGCTCGGCATCAGCTCGCGAGGAGCCCGACCCGCTCGCCGATCGCCGCGCGGTAGTGCTCGAGGAGCTGCTCGTTGAGCGCGTGCCACGACCGGTCCTGCACGGCGTCCACCGCCATGACGCCCATGGCGTGACGCAGGTCGGGGTCGCCCGCCAGGCGTTCGACCGCGGCTGCCATCGCGGCGCCGTCGCCGGGCCGGTAGAGCAGGCCGGTGACGCCGTCGGCGACCACGTCGAGGGGACCTCCGGCGGCGGGAGCCACGACCGGCACGCCGGCGGCGAGCGCCTCCTGCGCGGACTGGCAGTAGGTCTCGTAGCGGCCGGTGTGGACGAACACGTCCAGCGAGGCGTAGGCACGGCTGAGGTCGTCGCCGTGGAGCAGCCCGAGGAAGGTCGCCCGCCCGCCCAGGACCGAGCGCAGGCGCTGCTCCTCGGGACCGCCGCCGACCAAGACCAGCGCGTAGCGCGGGTCGTCGGCGAGGTGCGTCAGCAGGTCCAGCTCTTTCTCGGCTGCCAGCCGGCCGACGTACCCCACGAGCAGCCGACCGTCGGGTGCGATCCGCCGACGCAGCTCCGGGTCGCGATGGTGCGGGTTGAAGGCCAGCAGGTCGACGCCCCGGCCCCACCGGTGCACGGCCGGGACGCCCAGCCCGCGGAGCTGCTCGATGCTGGCCGTCGACGGGGCGAGGGTCCGGTCGACTCGGTGATGGATCTGCCGGATCAGTCGCCGGGTCAGGCCCGCGGCGGCGCGGCCGCCACCGGGTACGTCGTACCGCTCGGCGAAGCCGACGAGATCCGTCTGGTAGATAGCGACCGTGGGGATGCCGAGCTCCTCCGCGGCACGCGCGGCCTGGTAGCCGAGCGTCGCGGGCGAGGCGATGTGGACCACGTCGGGACGGAAGCGGAGCATCACCTGGCGCATCCGCCGTCGGGTCTCCAGGCCCAGCCGGAAGTCGGGGTAGAACGGCAGGTTCGCGCCGCGCGCCCGGGTGACGCGGAACCCGGCGTAGGTGTCAGGACCGGTCGGCGCGACCAGCTCGGCGACGTGCCCCTCGGCAGCGAGATGCTCGAGCACGCGGCGCACCGAGTTGGTGACACCGTTGACCTGCGGGAGGAACGACTCGGTCACGCACAGCACCCGGAGCTGGTTCATGGCAGCGACGCTAGGAACCGAGCGCCAACGATCCGCCACCGTCACGGGAGTGTCCGGCGACCGCCTCGTGAACGCCAGGAGACGTGACCCCGCTCCCCCGAGCGTCGTTGAGGGACCGTGCTCCCCCTCTCCCGCCGTGACCTGATCCGCCGGGCCGCCGCCGCTGGCGGCCTGGCCACCGCGGCGGT
>NZ_SSXI01000316.1 GCF_004803405.1 Nocardioides sp.
GTCGGCACCGCACCGGCCAGGCCCTCGCGCAGCCACTTCTCGTCACTCATCTCCGGGCTCCTCTCGTCGCAGGTGGGGAGAGGAGCGGAGGGCGTTGATGGCGCGCGAGCACTGGCTCTTCACGGTGCCGACGCTCACCCCGAGCAGGTCCGCGGTCTGCTGCTCGGTGAGGTCCTCGAAGTAGCGCAGCACCACGACGGCGCGCTGTCCCCGCGGCAGCCGGGCGAGGGCGGCGAGCAGGTCGTTGCGCGCGTCGGCGTCGGACGCGTCCGCTCCCGTCTCCGGCAGGTTCTCCGTCGGCCGCTCGCCGCGCCACCTGCGCCGCCACCACGAGGCGTAGGTGGTGAACAGGACTCGGCGGACGTAGGGCTCGAACCTGTCGGGTCCGATCCGGTCGAACGACGGCCACGACTTCGCCAGCGCGGTCTGGACCAGGTCCTCGGCCAGCTGGTGGTCGCCGGTGAGCAGCCACGCGGACCGCCACAGGGCGTCGCCGCGGGCCGCGACGAACGCCTCGAAGCCGTCGGACCCGTCGGTCCGTGCGGTGTCCTGCGTCCTCGGCTCGCTCACCATGCTCCCGTCCATCGGCACTCCTCTCACCCGTCAGAAGCGGTGAGGGGTGGCGAAAGGTTGTCAGAAGATCGCGCCGTCGTGGGCGCAGCGGCGTGGCGGGTCAGTCGGCCAGCCCGTCCACCAGCTCGGCGCCCGGGAGCTCGGCAAGCAGCCGACCCGGGAGCAGCAGCTTCGAGCGCCGTACACCGGAGCCGATCACGGCGACCTCGATGTCGGGCACCCGGGCGTCGAGCAGGAGTCGCCAGCCGTCGGGGAGGCCGAGCGGGGTGATGCCGCCGAACTCCATCGACGACTCCTCGACCGCGCGCTCCATCGGCATGAACGACAGCTTCCGGACGTCGAGCAGCCGTTTGACGGTGTGGTTGACGTCGGCCCGGGTGTCCGCCCGGACCACGCAGGCAGCGACCCGCTCCGTGCCCTCCCGCCGACCGGCGACGAGCACGCAGTTGGCCGACGCCTCCATCGGGACGCCGTACGCCTCGCTCATCGCCGCCGTGTCGGCCAGGTCGGGGTCGATCTCGACGACGGCCACGCCGTCGCCGCCCGGCCAGGCGGTCAGCGCCGCGGCCACGGAGCCGGCGACGAGCTCGGGATGGTCGAGGGCGGGGAGGGAGGTCAGCCCTGGGAGCTGGGGGAGTCCTGGTGCCACCCCGCCATCCTGCCGGAGCGACCCCGACGGCGGCCACGGAGCACGGTCGTCGCTAGTCCGAGGGCGCCCGCGACCAGCCACGGCATCGGCAGCAGCCACCGGGCGTTCTCGAGCTGCACCGTGTCGCTGGCCAGCAGAGCCCACACGGCGGCGAGGCCGAGGAAGGCGACGCCCATGACCAGGTGGCCGACATTGACGGGGTGCCACGGCGGGTCGGCGGGGCGGGCCTCGCGGGGCAGCTCGGGGCCGAGGTCGTCGTAGGTGCTCATCGGGCTGCTCCTTCGGCGCGGACCACGATCTCGCCGAGGAGCACCTCGGCGTCGATGGTGAGGGTGGGGTCCGACGGGTTGTTGCCGTACGTGATGCTGGCGGAGCTGTTGGGGCTCCTCTCGCCGAAGAGCCTCACCTCGCCGCCCTCGGCCGTCGCATCGCCGTCGACGTTCAGCCCGTCGGCAGGGACGATCACCTCGATCCGACCCAACCCGGCTCTCAGGTCGAGGGTCTGGCCCTCGAGCTTCCGGAGGTCCTTGATGTCGCTCAGGTCGATCCTGATCTCGCCGGCATGGATCTCGTAGACGTCGGCGAGCTCCGACGCCTGGTCGGGGTGCCGCGTGATCTGGCCGGCGTCCACCTCGCTGGCGGCGGAGGTGATCGCGGTCGCGGCCGCGGCGACCAGCCCGACGAGGATCAGCCCGCCGCCGCGGCCGTAGAACGCGCCGGCCACGAGCATCAGGCCGGTGATCGCGAGCACCGTCGCGGGGTAGGCCGATACCGGGACGTCCACGCCCGCGAGGTGCACGGTGGCGACGACGCCCAGGCCGAGCGCGATGAGCGCCAGGGTGAAGGGGAACAGCAGCGGCCCGCGCCTG
>NZ_SSXI01000049.1 GCF_004803405.1 Nocardioides sp.
ACGCCAGCCGTCGGCGTCGCCCTCGCCTCCCGCGTGCTGCTCCTGCTCGCCGACGTGCTGCTCGCCGCCGCGGGATCCCTGGTCGCGCGACACAGCCGGACACCGCGCCCGGTGGCCGGCACGGAGGTGGGCGGAGCGTGAGCAGCGACGGGGGGGCCGGCATCCGGGCACGCCTACGCCACGCGACGGCGCGGGACGGCCTGTGGACCATCGGGATGCTGCTGATCCTGATCGGCTTCACCGGCGTCGTGCTCGGGCCGGCGCTGCTGGGACGCGGGACGCTCCTCGACGTCGGCCTGCTGAACGGCATCTGGCCCTTCAAGGCGTCGAGCGGCCCCGGCGATGCGATCCGGTGCCGTGCCGACACCGTGGACTTCTACATGCCGGGGATCGCGAACATCCGGGACGCGGCCTTCAGCGGCAACCTGCTCACGTGGTCGCCGTACGAGGTCGGAGGGGCGCCACTCGCGTCGCTGCCGAACCACGCGGTGCTCAGTCCGCTCTCCTGGCCGTACTTCGTCCTCCCGCTCTGGCTGGCGCCGGCCTTCGTGAAGCTGAGCGAGCTGGTCGTGGTGATCGTCGGGATGACCCTGCTGCTGCGCCGCTTCGGCGTGCGCCGCAGCGCCGGGATGCTCGCCGGCCTGGTCTTCTTCACGTCCGGCTTCATGATCATGTGGACGAACTGGCCACACACCCGGGTCGCGGCGTTCATCCCGCTGCTCTTCTGGGCCCTCGACCGCGTCGTGTCCAACCGCCGCCCGGTCGACACCGTGCTCGTCGCCGTCATGGTCGCCGCCATGCTGCTCGGCGGGTTCCCCGCCGTCACGCTCTTCTCCTTGACCTTCGGCGCGGTCTACGTCCTGGTCCGCGGCCTCCGGTCGCTCCAGCAGGGACGTCTGCGGCACGCGCTGACCGGCTGGCTCGGCGCCGGCGCCGGCGTCCTGCTCGGCGTCGGGCTCGCCGCGGTCCAGATCGTGCCGTTCATCAAGAACATCTCCGCGATCGGCTACGAGGACCGGCCCGCCGGCGGGTCTCAGTTCCCCGGCTACCTCATGACCGTGATCGCCCCCGAGGCGCTCGGCGCCTGCCGTGGCGGGGAGGCCTTCGGACCCAGCAACCCGATCGGGGCGACCGTCTTCCTCGGGGCCGGTGCGCTCGTGCTGGTGCTCTTCACCCTGGTCACTCGCCGCGCAGGTGACGGACCGCGATCCCCCGTGCTGCTGGCCGGCCTGTTCGTCTGGGCGACGGTGCTGCTCTGGGTCGGCGGCCCGGCCCTTTCGCTTTTGCAGTCGCTGCCCGGCTACGACCACAACACGATCACCCGGCTGAGCTCCGTCTTCGGCTTCCTGGGTGCGGTCCTCGCCGGATTCGGCTTCGATCGGCTCCAGCGTCGGGCGGAGAACCGGACCCCGGGTCCCGCACCCCGCCGTGACTGGCGCTGGATCGTGCTCGGTGTCCTGGTCCTCGGGGCAACGGTGGCCCTGTTCGTGCCAGCGTTCCGCGAGGCGTACCACTGGGCACAGGCCGGTGGACACTCGCGGCCGTTCCTCACCCGCACAGCCGTCGGGCTCGTGCTCACCGGCCTCGCCGCAATCGCAGTCGTGGCGATCCTGGTCCTGCCGGGCCGACTACGACTGGCAGGCCCCGCCGCCGTGGCGCTCCTCGTGGCCGGCCAGAGCACCGTGTTCGCGCACGCCCTGCTCCCGCTCAGCGACCGCGAGGACTTCTATCCCCTCACCCCCGCACACCGGTTCCTCCAGGACAACGTCGGCCACGACCGCTACGCGGGCCAACAGGCATGGGGCTACCCCGCGACCTCGGACTACTACCACCTGCGCACGCCCGTGGGGCATGAGTTCACCGACGCCGACTGGAAGGCGATCCTGGCGAGGATCGACCCGGACGTGCAGTCCTCGCGGACCTACAGCCGGTTCTCCGGATCGCTGGACACCTCGCGGATCGGCGACGAGCCGCTGCTCGACCAGCTCTCCGTCCGCTACTGGGCCACCAGACCCGGCGAGCCGCTGGGCGAGGGCGGACCCTGGCCGGCCGAGGCACCGCAGGGCACGGTGCGGATCGACGACGTCGGCCGGGCGACCTGCGCCATCGCGGCGACCCCGCTGCGCGGCATGCAGTTCCGGCTGGCCGAGCGGTTCGTCCCGGCGCGACGCGGATCGACCATCCTGCACACCAGGATCACCACGTCCGATGGTGTCCTCGAGGGTGAGCGCGCTCTCTTGAACCCGCGCCGCCGGGGCACCACCATCAGCGTCGGGGTCCCCGGCGAGCGAGTGGCCGGGACGGGCACGGCCACCGTCGAGGTGTGGGTCACCGGAGCCCGCCGGCCGGTCGTCCTACGGGGTGCCGAGGACTCCGCCCAATGCAGCCCGATCCTGCCGCCCGCCACCGACGACGGCCTGGACCTGGTCTTCGCCGGCGCGGGTGCTCTCATCTATGAGCGGTCCACCGCCCTGCCACGCATCCGCTGGGCCGGCCGCAGCCAGGTCGTCCGCGACCCAGACCAGCAGCTCGAACTCCTCGCCGCCGGCATCCCGGACGACACCGTCCTGCTCGCCGACGGCACACCACAGACCACACCCAGCCACGCCACCGTCGACATCGTCGAGGACCAAGCCGAGACCATCCGGCTCCACATCGACGCCGACGGTCCCGGACACGTCGTACTCGCCGACTCCATCGCGCGCGCAGGATGGACCGCCACCCTCGACGGCCGCCAGGTCCCCATCCACGACGCCAACCGTGCACTCGCCGCCGTCACCGTCGACCAAGGCGAGCACACCCTCGTCCTGCACTACGACGCCCCCGGGCTCCGCACCGGCAGCTACCTCACCGCCGCCTCACTCCTCGTCGCCCTCGTCCTCTGCGCATGGCACATCCTGACCCGGCGGCGCCCACAGGACGACGGGGCAGATCCGACGGCCGATGGCGAGCGGGCCCAGGAGCCCGAAGGCGGAGAGCTCGGGAACGAGGGGGTCGAGGACCTCAGCGCAGGGTGAGGACCGAGGTCCGCTCCGGGTAGGGCAGCGTGGGCGTGAGGCCGCTCAGGACTCGCTCACACATGCCGGATTCGGAGATCGCGGCGCGGTAGCGGCGACGGCGGCTGTTGTCGAACACGACGATTCCGTCCGGCGCCAGCCGGGTCATCGCCTTGCGCAGGCACGCCTCGCGGGCCCGTCCGTCGATCACGATCAGGTCGAACTCGCCCGCGACGTCGTCGATCGCGTTGACGTAGTCGGAGAAGTCGAGGCCGGAGTGGCCCTCCTTGTGCGAGCCGACCGCCGGGGCGCTGCTCGGGACCGGCTCGACGATGCGGAACGAGACGTTGGCGAGCCTGGTGAGCTCCGGAGACATCATCTCGCCGAACCCGCGGTGGTGCTCCACGCTGTGCACCTCATCGGCCCTCTTCGCCAACCAGACCGTCGAGGCACCCGAGCCGTACTCGAACACGCGGATCGGCCGAGGGCGCGCGGAGAGCCAGTTGCTGACCTCGGCGATGGCGGCATAGGTCCACCACGGCACGTCGAGCCTGGCCATCTCCAGCGAGTCGTAGACCTTCGTCAGGCTGTGGGCCCAGTGCCGCCAGCGCTGACCGACCGGCGGCGCCTCGTCACGGTCCAGTCCCGCGCGGGCGAGGCCGCCGCCGAGGGCCTTCATCGATCCGGCATAGGCCTGCTTGGCCATGGCGAGAGGGGAACGACCGGACGTGGACATCAGACTCCAGAGGTGGGCGGCAGGTCGGGCGAAACTCTAGCTGCCCTCGGCGAGCTTGGCGTTCAGCCGGTCGAGGACCGCGGTCGGGACGAACGCGGAGACGTCGCCCCCGAGCATCGCGACCTCCTTCACCAGGCTGGACGACACGTAGCCCAGCGAGGCTGTCGTGGGCACGAACACGGTCTCGACACCGGTCAGGTGGGCGTTCATCTGGGCCATCGGAAGCTCGTACTCGTAGTCGTTGCCGCCGCGGAGCCCCTTGATGATCGCTTGGGCCCCGACGTCGCGGCAGAAGTCGACGATCAGGCCCTCGAAGCCCATCACGGTGACGTTCGGCAGCTCGGCGCATGCCTCGCGCAGCATCGTCAGCCTGTCCTCCGGGTCGAACAGCCGCGACTTCGAGACATTGGTCCCCGTTGCGACGATCAGCTCGTCGAAGAGCGCGGACGCCCGCCGGAAGATGTCCAGATGGCCGTTGGTCACCGGGTCGAAGGAGCCGGGGCACACCGCGCGCGTCATGACATGTGAGCGTATTGGATACCTCCGGCCACCCCACCGTCAGGCGTGGGACGCGAGCCACAGCGCGGTCTCGCCGTACTTCTTGTGGCCACGCTTGCCCGGCAGCGGCGCCAGGCCGGCCGGCCAGCCGGGCTCCGGGCTGCGGGACGACCGCTCGACGATCACCAGCGCGTCCTGGGCCAGCCAGCCACGCGTCGCCAGCAGCTCCAGGTCTCCCCCGACGCTGGCGTCCGCGAGCGGGTAGGGCGGGTCCGAGAACACGATGTCGTACGGCGTCCGCGGCGACTCCGCCAGCGCGACGGAGACCGCTCGCGACTGGACCTCGGCCACGTCGCAGCCGATCTCACGGGCGTTCGCGCGGACGACATCGGCGGTGCGCTTGTCGGACTCGACGAACGTGACCGCCTCGGCCCCGCGCGACCATGCCTCGAGCCCGACCGCGCCGGAGCCGGCGTACAGGTCGAGGACCCGCAGGCCGTGCAGCGAGCCCGCCCACGACTCGATGGCCGAGAACAGCGCCTCGCGGACGCGGTCGCTGGTCGGGCGGGTCGCGGCGCCCTTCGGCGTCGCGAGGCGTCGTCCGCCGGCTCTGCCGGCGATGATCCGGGTCATCTCGAGCTAGCTCTTGTCCACGAAGTCGCCGCGCTGGGACTCCTCGAGGGCGATGACGGCGCCGGCCAGCGGCGGCGCGTCGGCGAGGTCCGGATCGGCGTCCAGCAGGGTCTCGGCCGCCTCACGCGCCGCGACGATGGTGTCCTCGTCGCGCAGTACCCGGAGGTTCTCGAGGCTGG
Organism: Nocardioides sp.; assembly: GCF_004803405.1. Lineage (GTDB taxonomy): Bacteria > Actinomycetota > Actinomycetes > Propionibacteriales > Nocardioidaceae > Nocardioides > Nocardioides vastitatis. The sequence goes on from NZ_SSXI01000049.1 coordinate 5,043, forward strand.
ACCGGCGGCCTGCCTGCGTCGCGCCGAGCACGTCGCCCTCGCGGCGCTGCTCGAGGTCGATCCGGCTCAGCAGGAAGCCGTCCGTGGTGGAGGCGACGGCGTCGAGCCGCTCGCGCGCCGGTGAGCCGATCTCGGCCTGGCTGACCAGCAGGCAGAGCCCGTGGTGCCCACCGCGGCCGACCCGGCCGCGCAGCTGGTGGAGTTGGGAGATGCCGAACCGCTCCGCGTCGAGGATCACCATCGTGGTCGCGTTCGCGACGTCGACACCCACCTCGATCACGGTCGTGGAGACGAGTACGTCGAGGTCGCCGGCCGCGAAGGCACGCATCGTGGCGTCCTTCTCGTCGGCCGGCAGCCGCCCGTGGAGCCGGCCGATGCGCAGGCCGGCGAGAGGTCCGTCCGCGAGCCGTTCGACGACCTCCTCGACGGCCGCCCCGGGGCCCCTCGGCGGCGGCATTACCTCGGAGACCTCGGAGACCTCGAAGAGGTCGTCCTCGTCGACGCCGATCAGCCGGTCCACCGGCTCGATCTGTCCCGCCTCGGCCACGTCACCGGAGATCCGCGGGCACACGACGTACACCTGATGGCCCTTGCCGACCTCCTCACGAACCCGTTCCCAGACCCGGGTGATCCAGCCCGGCTGCTCCGCCAGCGGCACCAGGTTGGTCTGGATCGGAGCCCGTCCGGCGGGCAGCTCGGTCAGGGTGGACGTCTCGAGGTCGCCGAAGACCGTCATGGCCACGGTCCGCGGGATCGGCGTCGCCGTCATCACCAGCAGGTGGGGCGGGACCAGTGCCTTGTCGGTGAGGGCGGCCCTCTGCTCGACCCCGAACCGGTGCTGCTCATCGACGACCACCAACCCGAGGTCGGCGAAGAAGACGTTCTCCTGGAGGAGTGCGTGCGTGCCGATGACGATCCCCGCCTCGCCGCTGGCGATCCGCGACAGCGGCTCGGTGCGCTGGGTCTTGGTCATCGACCCCGTCAGCAGCTCGACCCGCGTGCCCTCTCCCGAACCGAAGATGGTGCCGCCCATCGCGAGCTCGCCGAGCATGGCGACGATCGAGCGGTAGTGCTGCTGGGCGAGCACCTCGGTCGGGGCGAGGAGCGCCGCCTGCCCGCCGGAGTCGACCACACGCAGCATCGCCCGCAGCGCGACCAGGGTCTTGCCTGAGCCGACCTCACCCTGCAGCAACCGGTTCATCGGGTGCGGCTGTGCCAGATCCTTCTCGATCCCCGCTCCGATCTCGCGCTGGCCCCGGGCCAGGTCGAAGGGCAGCCGCTGGTCGAAGGCCTTGAGGAGCGCGCCGTCGCCGCCGGTGCGGATGGTCGCTCCGAGCTCCCGGATCGCGCGCCGGCGGCGCCCGAGCACCAGCTGGGTGATCAGCGCCTCCTCGAACCGGAACCGGTGATGGGCCCGGGTGACCTGGTCGCGGTCCTCGGGCTGGTGCACCCACTCGTAGGCGCGGTCGACGTCGAGGACGTCGTACCGCTCCCGGACGGGTGCCGGCAGCAGCTCCGGGATGTCCTCGACCACGACACGGGCGAACCGCACCGCGCGGGCGACGTCCCAGGACTGGACGCCCTTGGTCAGCGGGTAGATCGGATAGAGCGCCCCCGGCTCGACGATGTCCTCGGTGAGGGCTCCGTCGGGGTCCTCGCTGTCCCCCATCCCGAAGATCGTCAGCTGCGGGTTGACCAGCTGCCACTGGTCACGGAACCGGTCCGCCTTCCCGAGGAACACGCCGCGGTTGCCCTCCGCGACCCGACGCGCGTGCCAGCCGGCCGTGCCCTGGTTCTTCGCGAAGAACGTCATCTTCAGCTTCGGGCCGCCGGTGCGGAGCATCGCCTCGACCCGGTAGGCCGGGCGACCGGTGCGTCGGTCGTTGTAGGTGAGGGTCCGGCACTCGGTGATCTCGCCGACCACGCAGAGCATCTGACCGACGCGCAGGTCGGCGACCTTCGTCAGCGATCCGGTCTCCAGGTAGCGCCGCGGGAAGTGCCGCAACAGGTCGCCCACCGTGCGGATGCCGAGGCCGTCCTCGAACTTCTTGCGCTTCGCCGGGCTGGTCGCGCCCAGGACAGTGGTCAGCGGGGACGCAAGGGTGATCGTCACGTGCCACCTCCGCTCCGTGTGTGCCTCACTCGACCGACATCAGGAGCGGGTACCGCTCCTGGCCACCGTCGTACACCACGACGTCGACATGCGGATGGTGCTCCTCGACCCATGCCTCCGCGCGCCGGGCGAGCTCGGCCCCGTCCTGTCCACTGACGATGGTCACCAGCTCGCCGCCGGCGGCCAGCAGCCGATCGAGCACGACGACCGCGACCTCGCCCAGCTCCTCGCCCACGACCGCGAAGTCACCGGCGATCACGCCGAGCGCGTCTCCAGGCTCGCACGGCCCGCCGCTGGTCATCGCCTTCCGCGCCGCGATGGTCACCGCCCCGTGCCGGACGTGACGGGCGGTGGCGGTCATCTCGGTCACGTCCTGGTCGAACGACCGACCCGGCTCATGCACCGCGAGCGCCGCCAGCCCCTGCACCTGGGTCTGGGTCGGGATCACTGCCACCCGGAGCCCGCGGGAGCCGTGGTCGGCCTCCGCCGTACCTGCTGCGGCCATGGCCGCGCGGACGCTGTTCTCGTCGTTGGGCAGTACGACGACCTCCCGACCGCCGCACGCAGTGATCGCCGCGAGGAGCTGGCCGGTCGACGGTCGCCGTCCCGGTCCACCCTCGACCACCTCGGCGCCGGCCTCCGCGAAGAGGCGGGCCAGTCCCGGGCCGGCCGCGACGGCGATCACCCGCCGCCCGGCGAGGATCGGCAGCGACGGCGCGGCAGCCACCTGACGCTCGATCTGCTCGGCGAAGTGGGTGACCCGGATCCGGTGTGGACGACCGATCTCCAGGCCCGCCTCGATCGCGGAGCCGACGTCGTCGGTGTGGACGTGGACGTTCCAGAGGTCATCGCCGCCGACCACGACGACGGAGTCCCCCAGCTCGCCGAGGCGGACCCGCAGCCGCCTGACGGCGTCATCGGTGGTGTCGAGGAGATACATCACCTCGTAGGACGGCCCGTCGGCGCTGAGGTCGCCCGCGGCGGGGACGTGCGGCACGGGTATGTGGTGGCTGCCGAGCGGCGCGGTCACCGGGACCGGCCGGCGTCCGGTGAGCACGGTCTCGGCGGCGTCCAGGATCACCGACAGCCCGCGACCACCGGCGTCCACCACGCCGGCCTGGGCCAGCACCTCGAGCTGCTCGGGCGTCCGGCCCAGTGCCTCTCGAGCGGCCGCCGCCGCGCCGGCCAGCACGTCGCTGCTGCGGCGGTCCGGGTCCTTGGCGATCTCG
>NZ_SSXI01000134.1 GCF_004803405.1 Nocardioides sp.
CGGCCGCGACGTCACCGGCCCGCACCGGCACCACCACCTCGAGGTAGCACTTGAGCTTCGGCTCCGTCCCGCTCGGGCGTACGACGACACGACTGCCGTCCGACGTGCGGTAGCGCAGCCCGTCGGTCGGCGGGAGCCCTCCGGCGCCGAGGGTCAGGTCGTCCGTGGACTCCACGGTGGCCCCGCCCAGCGTGGCCGGAGGCGCGCCGCGGAGCCGGTCCATCGCGGCGGCGATCTCGGACAGGTCCTCGACCCGGACGGAGAGCTGGTCCGTCGCGTGCAGCCCGTGCACCTTGGCGATGTCGTCGAGCAGGTCGAGCAGGCTGCGGCCCTCGGCCTTGGCGGCCGCCGCGATCTCGCAGAGGACGAGGGCCGCCGAGACGCCGTCCTTGTCGGCGACGTTGTCCGGGTCGACGCAGTAGCCGAGTGCCTCCTCGTAGCCGAAGGCGAGGTCGGGCAGGCGGCCGATCCACTTGAACCCGGTCAGCGTCTCCGCGTACCGCTGGCCGTGCGCGGCCGCCATCTTCCCGAGGAGCGACGACGAGACGATCGAGGTGGCGTAGACGCCGGGCTTGCCCTTGCGGAGCAGGTGGTCGGCCAGCAGCACCCCCACCTCGTCGCCGCGCAGCATCCGCCACCCGGCGGGGCCGGGCACGGCACAGGCGCACCGGTCGGCATCCGGGTCGTTGGCGATCACCAGGTCGGCACCGCTGCGCTCGGCGAGCGCGATGGCCAGGTCGATCGCGCCGGGCTCCTCGGGGTTCGGGAACGCGACGGTCGGGAACTCCGGATCCGGCTGCTCCTGCTCCGGAACCATCTGCGGGGCGTCGAACCCGGCGGTCTCGAGCACCGCCGGCAGCGCCTCGCCGCCGACGCCGTGGAGCGGGGTGTAGACGATCGCGAGGTCGCGCGGGCCGTCGCCGGCGATGCCGGCGGCGGTGTCGAGGTAGGCATCGACGATGCCCTCGTCGAGCACCCGACCCCGGGTCGCCTTGATCGGCGACCGCGGAACCGACACCAGCGACCCCACCGCCGCGATCCGGTCCGCGATGCCGGTGTCGGCCGGCGGCACGATCTGCGTGCCGTCACCGAGGTACACCTTGTAGCCGTTGTCCTGCGGCGGATTGTGGCTCGCCGTGACCATCACTCCCGCCGCGCACCCGAGCTCGCGGATCGCGTACGCCAGCACCGGCGTCGGCAGTGGCCGCGGCAGCAGCAGTGGCTTCAGGCCGACGCCGCTCATCACCTCGGCCGTGTCCTGGGCGAAGACGTCGGAGTTCCGCCGGGCGTCGTACCCGATCACGACCGGCGCGCCGGACTCGACGCCGTTCGCGGTCAGGTAGGCGGCGAGTCCGGCCGCGGCGCGGATCACGACGACGCGGTTCATCCGGTTGGATCCGGCACCGAGCGCGCCGCGGAGACCGGCGGTGCCGAACTCGAGGGTCCCGCGGAACCGGTCGGCAAGGTCTGCCACGGCGTCGACGTCCCCGTGCTCGACGGCCTTGATGACCCCGGTGAGCTCTGCGGCGGTCTGCTCGTCGGGGTCCTCCGCCAGCCAGCTGCGGGCCCGGGTCAGCAGGACGTCGACGTCGGGGGTGGTCATGCGGGCACGCTAGCGGTGCCCCGTCTCAGGCGTCGATGGGGCTCATGTCGCCGTACCGCGCGCCCGCCACGGCGTCCCGGGGCACGGCCTGTTCGAGCGCGGCCAGGTCGTCGACGTCCACGGTGACGTCGAGGGCTGCGACGTTCTCCTCCAGGTAGCGCACCCGCTTGGTGCCGGGGATCGGCACGACGTCGTCGCCCTGTGCGAGCACCCACGCCACCGCCAGCTGTCCCGGGGTGCAACCTTTCGCCTCGGCGATCGTGCGGACGCGGTCGACGAGGGCGAGGTTGGCGTCGAGGTTCTCGCCCTGGAACCGCGGGAAGTACGGCGTGCTGCGGCTGTCGCCGTCCGCGATGGACGTCGGCGTGATGGTGCCGGTGAGCATGCCGCGACCGAGCGGGGAGTAGGGCACCAGCCCGATCCCGAGCTCCCGCAGGGTCGGCAGGATCTCGTCCTCGAGGTCGCGGGTGAACAGCGAGTACTCGGACTGGAGCGCCGTGATCGGGTGCACCGCGTGCGCTCGGCGGATGTTCGCGGCCGAGGCCTCGGACAGGCCGAGGAAGCGGACCTTGCCCGCCTCCACGAGCTCCTTCATCGCTCCTACCGTCTCCTCGATCGGGACCGTGGGGTCGACCCGATGCTGGTAGTAGAGGTCGATGTGGTCGACGCCGAGCCGCTGCAGAGATGCGTCGCAGGCGCTGCGGACGTAGTCGGGACGGCCGTTGATGCCGAGGCGCGTGCCGTCCGGCAGGCGCTCGTTGCCGAACTTCGTCGCCAGCTGGACCGCGTCCCGGCGATCGCGGATCGCCTCGCCGACGAGGCGCTCGTTGGTGAACGGGCCGTACATGTCGGCGGTGTCGAGGAAGGTCACGCCGAGGTCGAGGGCGCGGTGGATCGTCGCGGCCCCGGCCGCCTGGTCCGGGGTGCCGTAGAACTCCGACATCCCCATGCAGCCGAGGCCGAGAGCGGAGACGGAGAGGGGGGCGGAGGTGCCGAGGGTGCGCTGGGTGCGTTGGGTGCGCTGGGTGATCGTCATGCGATCAGCCAACTGCCTGGAGCGCGCTCCAGGTCAAGCGCTGAGCGAGCGACCCTCCAGCTTGTCCTCGTAGATGCCGATCTTGTGGTCGATCGCGCTGAGGTGGGCCGTCACCTGAGCCAGGTCCGCGAGCACCTGTCGGCGGTGGGCATGCAACAGCTCCAGTCGGGCGGTCTCGTTGCCCTCGCCGGCACGGACCAGCTCGGCGTAGCGCCTGACGTCGCGGATCGGCATCCCGGTCGAGCGAAGCTTGGTGACCAGCTCGATCCAGCGCAGGTCCTGCGGTTCGTAGCGACGGTGGCCACTCGTGGATCGGGGCACCGCCCGGAGGAGCAACCCGTCCCGCTCGTAGTAGCGCAGGGCGTCGGTGCTGAGGCCGAGGGCGCGGGCGGTCTCGGCGATGGTGAGTCCGAAGCTGGGCATGACCCAGTGTCAGCCCTGGAGCGCACTCCAGGTCAAACGTCGGCCGGACATGCGGACGATTCGGCCATCATGGAGGGGTGCCGGCGTCCTACTCCTTCTCCTCCAGTTGGCACGTCGCGGCGCCGCTGGCCGAGGTCGCCGCGGCGGTGGCCGACCTGGAGCACTACCCCGAGTGGTGGCCGCAGGTACGTGCCGTCGCCAAGCTGGGACCGGACAGGGCGTGGGTCCGGTGCCGGTCGGTCCTGCCGTACACGCTGGACCTGGTGCTCGACGCGGTCAGTCGCACCCCACCGGTGCTGGAGGTGGCGATCAGCGGTGACCTCACCGGCTTCGCCCGCTTCGTCCTCGAGCCGAGCGCCGACGGCACCCGGCTGGAGTTCCGGCAGGACGTGGAGGCCCGCGGTCGGCTGGCCCTCGCCTCGTACGTCGCCCGGCCGGTGCTGACCTGGAACCACGCCCGGATGATGGCCGGTTGCCGCGCGGGGCTGGCCCGGCGCGCCTGCGTCGGCTGACGCTCGTCTGCCTCTGTTGACACGTGTCAGGTGGCGACCTAGGGTGACGGGCGTCACGCGGCTCGGTCCGGGCTCGGTCCGCGCTCGCGGGGGCAGAAGGGTGCGATGCGATGAGGGGTCCCACGGTCGCGGTGATCGGCGCGGGCATCAGTGGTCTGACGATGAGCAAGATGCTCGCCGACTACGGGCTGGAGTTCGTCACCTTCGAGTCCTCCGACCGGATCGGTGGCAACTGGGCGTTCGGCAACCCCAACGGGCACAGCAGCGCCTATCGGTCGCTGCACATCGACACCTCGAAGCACCAGCTGTCCTTCAAGGACTTCCCGATGCCCGAGGACTATCCCGACTTCCCGCACCACACCCAGATCAAGGACTACCTCGACAGCTACGCCGACGCGTTCGACATCCGCAGGAGCATCGAGTTCGAGAACGGCGTCGTCAGTGCCGCGCGACTGCCCGGGGGCGGCTGGGAGCTGGAGACCCAGCGCACCGGCACCCGCACCTTCGACGTGCTCGTCGTCGCCAACGGCCACCACTGGGACCCGCGGTTCGCCGAGAAGCCCGGCGAGTTCACCGGCATCACCATGCACTCCCACAGCTACATCGACCCGCAGACGCCGTACGACCTCAGGGGCCAGCGGATCCTGATCATCGGCCTCGGCAACAGCGCCGCCGACATCGCCGTCGAGCTCTCCAGCAAGACCATGGGCAACGAGGTCGTCATCTCCACCCGCTCGAGCGCATGGATCGTGCCGAAGTACTTCGCAGGCAAGCCGGCCGACAAGTACTACCGGACCTCGCCCCACATCCCGTTGGCCTGGCAGCGCAAGTTCGTCCAGATCATGCAGCCGATGACCGCCGGTCGCCCGGAGGACTACGGCCTGCCCAGCCCCAACCACAAGTTCTTCGAGGCGCACCCCACCCAGTCGGTCGAGCTGCCGCTGCGCCTGGGCTCGGGCGACCTGCGGGCCAAGGGCGACATCGCGCGCTTCGACGGCGCCACCGTCCACTTCGAGGACGGCACGGCCGAGGACTTCGACGTGGTGATCCACGCGACCGGCTACAACATCACCTTCCCGTTCTTCGACCCCGACCTCATCAGCGCGCCCGAGAACCAGATCCGGCTCTACAAGCGGATCTTCAAGCCCGGCATCGACGATCTCGCCTTCGTGGGATTCGCCCAGGCGACGCCGACCCTCTTCCCGTTCGTCGAGTGCCAGACCCGGCTGGTCGCCGCGTGGCTGGTCGGGCGCTACGCCCCGCCGAGCGTGCCGGAGATGGAGCGGGTGATCGACGAGGACCAGCAGAAGTACACCGCCCACATGGTCCAACGCCCCCGCCACACCCAGCAGCTCGACTACTTCCTCTACGAGCACGACCTGCGGGTCAAAGAGATCCCGGCGGGCCTGGAGCGCGCGCGGTGACCGAGGAGCGCCCCTGGGCGAAGCTGGTCGACCGGCGCAGCGTCAACCGCGGCGACCTGCGCCGCGGCGCGCTGCTCCGCGCCCTCGACGAGCTGCTGCGGGAGCAGTCGCTGGAGGAGGTCAACGTCGCGGAGGTCTCGCGGCGCGCCGGCGTCACCCGGTCCGCGTTCTACTTCTACTTCGAGAGCAAGGCCATGGCCGTGATGGCGCTGATGGCCGAGCTCTACGACGACGCCTCCGAGGCCGCGGACCTCCTGGTCAAGGCGGAGGGCGAGGCCGAGCCGCGGATCCGCCGCGTGATCACCATCCTGTTCGACTCCGTCGACAAGACCCCCCACACCTACCGGGCGCTGCTGGAGGCGCGGGCCACCAGCGCCGCGGTCCGCGAGCTGTGGGAGGCGGGGCGGGCCGAGTTCGCCAGCATGGTCGCCGAGATGATCCAGCGCGAGCGGGTCGCGGGACATGCCACCGATGGCCCAGCGGCCGAAGCGCTCGCCACGGTCCTCCTCGATCTCAACGACCACGCCGTCGAGCGGCACGCGGTCGGCAGCGGACCGCCGCGCGAGCAGCACATCGACGCGCTGACGCACATCTGGATGCGCAGCATCTACGGCACCGACGGGAGCAACCGATGAGCAGGACCCTCACCTTCCGGTCCGGGGGCGTGACCTGCGCGGCCACGCACCACCCGGCCGCCGATGACCGCCTCGCCTCCGGGGCGGGCCGGCCGGTCGTCGTACTGGCCCACGGTCTGGCGGGCACCCAGGACTCCGGTCTGGCACCCTTCGCCGAGGCGTTCGCCGGGGCCGGGCTCGATGCGGTCACCTTCGACTACCGCGGCTTCGGGGCCAGCGGTGGCAGCCCTCGACAGGCGGTGTCCATCGCCGGCCAGGTCGCCGACCTCCACGCGGCGGTCGACGCGGCGAGGAGGCTGCCCGGCGTCGACCCGGAGCGCGTCGCCCTGTGGGGGATCTCGCTCGGCGGGGGCCACGTGGTCTCGGTCGCCGCCGCCCGCCACGACGTCGTGGCCGTCATCTCCGCGGTG
>NZ_SSXI01000178.1 GCF_004803405.1 Nocardioides sp.
CCGACCCGGCCGGTGTGGTCGCGGCCCTGCTGAGGGAGGTGGCGGCGTGAGCCCACCCGTCGTCGTCACCGTCGCCGGCACCGACTCCGGGGGAGCGGCGGGAGTGGCCGCCGACCTGACGACCTTCGCCGCGCTCGGCGTGCACGGGGCGTGCGTCGTCACCGCCGTCACCGCGCAGGACACGACCGGTGTCCGTGCCGTCCACCCGGTGCCGCTCGACGTGGTCGCAGCGCAGCTCGACGCAGTCCTGGAGGACCTCGACCCGGTGGCGGTGAAGACGGGAATGCTCGGAACGCCCGAGACGGTGCGCCTCGTCGCCGATCGCTGCGCGGACCGGATCCTCGTCGTCGACCCGGTGATCGTCGCGACCTCCGGCGCCGTGCTCGCCGACGATGCCGTCGTCCGCGCCTACCGTGATCACCTCCTGCCGGTCGCGACCGTCGCCACGCCCAACGCCGAGGAGGACGACCGGCTCGGGCGCGACCACGGCGCCACGGTGATCCGCACCGGGACCGGCGGCGCCGACCTGCTCTGCGTCCCAGGGCAGCCGCCGGTCCGGCTCGCTCATCCGCGCGTCGACACCGACAACGACCACGGCACCGGCTGCACGTACGCCGCAGCCCTGGCCGCCGAGCTGGCCCACGGGCTCGCCCTGCCCGACGCAGCACGGTCCGCCGCGTCGTACGTCGTCGGGCAGCTGCGACTCAGCCAGCGCTGGACCCTCGGCCGCGGCCGAGGTCCCGTCGCGCACCTCCACCAGCCCAAGCCCCACCACGAAGGAGATTCCGCATGACCGTCCACCCCGCCCACACCCGCATCGAGGTCGGCGACCTCGCCGTCCCGTTCACCCGGGTCGCCCTGACCAACGGCGAGACGTTCGACCGCTACTGCACCGAGGGCCCGGGCTCGGAGCCCGAGCACGGGCTGCCGCCGCTCCGGGCCGCCTGGATCGAGGGCCGCGGCGACACCGAGACCTCCGAGGGCCGGGAGACGCAGCTCCTCGACAACGGGAGGGCCGCGGTGCGGCGCGGGCAGGCGCAGCAGGAGTGGCGCGGCGAGCGCCGGGCGCCCCGGCGTGCGGTCGCCGGTCGCACCGTCACCCAGATGGCCTACGCCCGCGCCGGCATCGTCACCGAGGAGATGCGGTACGTGGCCGAGCGTGAGCGCTGCGACGTCGAGCTGGTGCGCAGCGAGGTCGCCGCCGGCCGCGCGATCATCCCAGCGAACGTGAACCATCCCGAGTCCGAGCCGATGATCATCGGCAAGCGCTTCCTGGTGAAGATCAACGCCAACATCGGGAACTCCGCGGTCACCAGCAGCATCGCCGAGGAGGTGGACAAGCTCACCCACGCCGTCACCTGGGGCGCCGACACCGTCATGGACCTCTCGACCGGCGACGACATCCACACCACCCGGGAGTGGATCATCCGCAACAGTCCGGTGCCGATCGGCACGGTGCCGATCTACCAGGCGCTGGAGAAGGTCAACGGCGAGGCCGACCGGCTCACCTGGGAGGTCTTCCGCGACACCGTCATCGAGCAGTGCGAGCAGGGCGTCGACTACATGACGATCCACGCCGGGGTGCTGCTGCGCTACGTGCCGATGACCGCGCAGCGGGTCACCGGCATCGTCTCCCGCGGCGGATCGATCATGGCCGGGTGGTGCCTCGCGCACCACGAGGAGAACTTCCTCTACACGCACTTCGACGAGCTCTGCGAGCTCTTCCGGCACTACGACGTCAGCTTCTCCCTCGGGGACGGGCTCCGGCCGGGTTCGACCGCCGACGCCAACGACGAGGCTCAGCTGTCCGAGCTGCGCACCCTCGCCGAGCTGACGCAGCGGGCGTGGGAGCACGACGTGCAGGTGATGGTCGAGGGCCCGGGTCACGTGCCGCTGCACCTGGTCGAGGAGAACGTGCGGCTACAGCAGGACTGGTGTCACGGCGCGCCGTTCTACACCCTCGGTCCGCTGGCGACCGACATCGCGCCGGGCTACGACCACATCACCTCTGCCATCGGCGCGGCCACGATCGCGATGCACGGCACCGCGATGCTCTGCTACGTCACCCCCAAGGAGCACCTCGGCCTGCCCAACCGCGACGACGTGAAGACCGGCGTGATCACCTACAAGCTGGCCGCGCACGCGGCCGACGTCGCGAAGGGTCATCCCGGCGCGCGGGACTGGGACGACGCGCTGTCGCGAGCCCGCTTCGAGTTCCGGTGGCGAGACCAGTTCGCGCTGTCGCTGGACCCGGTCACCGCCGAGGAGTTCCACGACGAGACGCTGCCGGCGGAGAACGCCAAGACCGCGCACTTCTGCTCCATGTGCGGTCCGAAGTTCTGCTCGATGCGGATCAGTCAGGACGTGCGAGCGCGGTTCGGCGACGCGGAGCTCGGGATGAAGCAGAAGTCCGAGGAGTTCGTCGAGCTCGGCGGCACCGTGTACGTCGAGCAGCCGACACGCTCCTGAAGCGGCCCCGACCGCCACGGTGCGCGATGCTGGGCGCATGACCCAACGGACGCGGCCCACCGTGGCGGTCGGCGCTCTCGGCGGCACGATCGCGATGACTTCGGCGGACGGCACCGCCGTCGTGCCCACGCTGACCGGGGAGCTGCTCGCCGAGGCGGTGCCCGGCCTCGAGACGATCGCGGACATCCGCGCCGAGACGCTCGCCATGCTCCCCAGCGGGTCACTCGACGAGCGCACGGTCCTCGCCGCCCTGGCCTGGGCGAAGGACGCCGTCGACGCAGGAGCGGCGGGCGTCGTACTCACCCAGGGGACGGACACCCTGGAGGAGTCGGCCTACCTGGTCGACCTGTTCTGGGACCGTCCCGAGCCGCTCGTCGTGACCGGGGCGATGCGGTCCCCGCAGAGCCCGAGCGCGGATGGTCCGGCCAACCTGATCGCGGCGATGCGGTGTGCCGTCGCCCCGGAGTCACGCGACCGCGGCGTGCTCGTCGCGTTCGACGACGAGATCCACCAGGCCCGCTGGGTCGCGAAGACCGACTCGATGTCGACCGGTGCCTTCCGCTCGCCGGTCTTCGGGCCGATCGGCCGCTGCGTGGAGTCCCAGGTGGTGTACGGCGTCAACGGCGGCGGGCGTCCCCCCGCGCTGGTCGCGGCGGGGCTGGCCGAGCGGCTCCAGCAGCCGCTGCCACGGGTGCCGCTGGTGGCGACGCACCTGGGCGACCGCGGCGACGTGCTCGACCTGGTCGCCGCGTCACACCCGGACGGGGTCGTCGTCGCCGGCTTCGGTGCCGGCCACGTGTCCGCCGCGATGGCCGAGGCCGTCGGCCGCGCGGCCGCCCGGATGCCCGTGGTGTTCGCCTCCCGCACGGGGTCGGGCCCCACCGGGCGCGCGATGTACGGCTACCCCGGCTCGGAGATGGACCTGGTCGCGCGAGGTGCGATCGCGGCGGGCTGGCTGCCACCCGTCAAGGCACGACTGCTGCTGTGGTCGGCGCTGTGCGCCGGCGAGACCGACCAGCTGCGTGAGGAGTTCACGCAGCGCGGCGCTCCCTGACCTCCTGCCGGCAGGACCTCAGTCGGCCCGGGTGATGTGGACCAGCGACACCGTCTCCGGCCGGCGGCGCGGAACCCAGTAGCCGCGCGTGCTCAGCTCCGCGCCGAGCATCGACCGACCGTCGCTGGGACCGTCGGCCGACAGCGTCCCCGCCCTGCTGACGTGGTGGCGGTCCACCGGCCCCTCCCAGGTCAGCCGGTACGCCGCGTCCGGCCGGAGACCGGCGACGCGGACGACCACCCCGCGGTTGTGGCTCGACTCGTCGAGCTGGACGTGGGCGAGGAGCGCCTCGTCGCCGCCGCGGGCCACGACGCCGTGCAGCAGCACGGCCGGGTCGCTGGACGGTGGCCGCACCGTCCGGCCCGAGTGCAGCAGCGGGCGGAACCGCTTGTGCCGCTCCGTCCAGTCCGCGAGCCGGGCGAGCTCCTCCTCGGTGGCCGTGGACAGGTCCCACTCGACGCCGAACGCGCCGAAGAGGGCCGTCGCCGCCCGGAAGTCGAGGGAGAGGGTGCGTCCGGTCGTGGGGGAGCGGGGTGCCGAGACGTGCGCGCCGACGTACTCCGGCGCCACCAGCTGCGTGGTCCACCGCTGGATGTGCTGCCGGGCGAGGGCGTCGGTCATGTCCGAGCCCCAGATGCGCTGCACCCGCTCGAGGACCCCCAGGTCGACCCGCCCGCCGCCGGAGGCGCACGACTCCCAGGCGACGCCCGGATGCGCCGCGCGGAGGCGATCCAGCAGCGCGTAGAAGGCCAGGGTCTGGGCGTGCGCCGCCGGTGCTCCCGATCGGAGGTCGCTGCCCGCCTCGAGGAGCTCGCGGTTGTGGTCCCACTTGACGTAGTCGACCCGGTACGTCGACAGGATCGCGTCGACGCGCTGGAACAGGTGCTCCTGCACCTCCGGACGCGTGAGGTCGAGCACCAGCTGGTTGCGCTCCAGCAACGGCACCCGACCGCCGGCGGACAGGATCCACTCCGGGTGCCGGCGATAGAGGTCGGAGTCCGGGTTGACCATCTCGGGCTCGAACCACAGCCCGAACTGCATGCCGTGTCCGCGGACATGGTCCGCGAGCACCGACAGTCCCTCGGGCCAGACCTTCTCGTCCACCCACCAGTCGCCCAGCCCGGCTGTGTCGTCGCGTCGACCGTGGAACCAGCCGTCGTCGAGCACGAACCGCTCGATCCCGACGGCGGCCGCCCGGTCGGCGATCGCCTTCAGCCGCTCGTGGTCGTGGTCGAAGAACACCGCCTCCCACACGTTGAGGACCACCGGCTGGGTGGCGGGATGCGCCTCCAGGCCTCGCTGGTAGTCGTGCAGGCGGGCGGCCAGGCCGTCCAGGCCGTCGTCGGCCGCGCCGATGAACACCCAGGGCGTCCGGTAGCTCTCGCCCCGAGCGAGCCCGATCTCGCCCGGCAGCAGCAGCTCCCCGCCGCCAATCGTCGTCCCGCGCGCGGGATCCCGCTCGAGCCGGAGCACGGAGTTGCCGCTCCACGCGACATGGGCTCCGACGACGTGTCCCTCGGTGGTGCCGAATCCGGGGGTGCCGACGACGAGCAGCGTCGCCGCGCCGAGGCCCGGGCGACCGTTGCGGGACTCCCGGAGCCAGAGGCCGTCTGTCACGACGTGCCGTTGCGGGGCCCGCTCGTGCTCGTGGCGGCCGGTGAAGTCCAGCGCCTCCACATGGTCGTCGGGCACCGGCAGCACGACCTCGAGCCCGTCGACGACGTACACACCGTCGGCGAGGTTCGTCACCGTGCACCGGCCCCTCAGGCACCCGCCGGCGACGCTCTCCAGCTCCATCTCCACTGCGAGCCCGGCGGCAGCGTCCCGGGTCCGGACCACGAGGCGGGGACCGTCGGCGTCGAGCTGCTCGACCTCCAGCTTCGTCGACCACGACTGACCGGTGGCGATCTCACTGCCCGAGGCCTGCACCCGGTGGCCACGGAGGTGGGGCCGGGTGAACAGGTCGCGGGCGTGCTCGCCCAGCAGGGGGATCCCGGGTCCTGCGCCTCCGCGAGCGGAGGAGGCGTCCGTGGACGGCGGGGCGTCGAGCGTCCCCGTCCAGTGCAGGAGCGGGAACCCGTCGTCGTCGCGCGAGTACTCGACCCGGGTGACGGGGCCGGGCACGGAGGAGTCGGGGAAGAACATCGAGGAGCACTCCGTCATGGGCAGGAAACGAGGCGGGTCGGACGCGGCGCACCATGCTGCCGGATCCGACCCGCCCGTTGGTCGTGGGGTGTCAGTGCTGCAAGGTCAGCCCTTCACGGCCCCCGCGGTCAGGCCTCGGATGAAGTACCGCTGCATCGCCAGGAAGACGACGATCGGCAGCACCATCGTGAGGAAGCCGCCCGCCGTGATCAGCTCCTGGCCGGCGCCGGCCTGACCCATCAGGTTGTTCCGCACCGCGACGGTGATCGGCGCGCTCTCCCCGGGGCCGATGAACACCAGGGCCACCAGCAGGTCGTTCCACACCCACAGGAACTGGAAGATCGCGAAGGCCGCCAGCGCCGGCACCGACATCGGCAGGACCAGCCGGAAGAAGATCTGGAAGTGGCTCGCCCCGTCGATCTTGGCGGACTCGATGACGCTCTTGGGGAGGGTCGCCATGTGGTTGCGCAGGATGTAGATGGCCAGCGACATGCCGAAGCCGACGTGGGCCAGCCACACCGCCGGGAACGTGCCGGTGAGCTGGTAGTCGCCGTAGATCTTGAGGATCGGCACGAAGGCGATGTAGTTCGGCACCACCAGCAGGCTCACCACCGCTAGGAACAGGACATTCCGGCCAGGGAACTCCATGAACGTGAAGGCGTACGCCGCGAACGCGGCGATCAGGATCGGGATGAACGTGGCGGGAAGCGTGATGGCCAGGCTGTTGACGAACGCCGTTCCGAGGTTGGCCTCGGTGATCGCCGTCTCGTAGTTGTCGAGGTTCATCCGACCCCACGCCGACGGCGTCCAGAACAGGGTCCACCAGCCCGAGGTGTTGGCGTCGTCCAGCGGCCGGAACGAGGTGAGGAACAGGCCGATCACAGGCACGATCCACAGGAAGCACAGGATGGCCACCACGATGCGGGCTAGCCAGCTCGGCTTCTCCAGCCCGCCACCGCGAGGCGACTTGCGTCGCATGGTGCGGGGCGTGGCGGTGCCTACGCCCGCGACTGTCTGGGTCGAGGAACTCATGCCAAGGACTCCTCACGGCGGAAGTGACGTACCTGGTACCACATGATCGGGATGGTCGCGAGCATCAGCAGGACGACGATCGATGCGGCGGCGCCCGTGTTGAAGTTGGTGAACAGCTGATTGAAGAACTCGTTGCCGATGACGTTGGTGTTGGCGCGCCCGTTCGTCATCACGTACACGACGTCGAAGACCTTCATCACGCTGATCAGCGTGATGATGAAGACGGTCACGATGCTGCCCCAGATCTGCGGCACCACCACGGAGAAGAAGATCTGCCGTTCGGTCGCGCCGTCGATCCGCGCGGCCTCGATCGTGTCGACCGGCACCCCCTTGATCGCCGCGGAGAGGAGCACCATCGCGAAGCCGATCTGGGCCCACAGCAGCATGACCATCAGGAGGAAGCTGTTGAGGTGGAAGTCGCTCTTGTCCAGCCACGCGATCGGGTCGAAGCCGAGCGCGGTCACGATGGCGTTCTGGAGCCCGATCTGGTCACGGCCCGGCGGACGGTAGTCGTAGACCAGGCCCCACACGGTGCCGGCGCCGACGAAGCTGATCGCCATCGGCAGGAAGATGATGGTCTTCGACGCCTTCTCGAACTTCGGCGTCAGCCGGTCCGCGAGCACCGCCACCGCCAGCCCCAGGACCACGGTGACGAACGGCACCACCAGCATCCACAGGAAGGTGTTGATCAGCGTCTGTTGGAAGCCCTCGCTGGAGAGCAGGTCGGTGTAGTTCTCGATGCCGACCCACCCCTGGCTGGCGGAGTCCTTGAAGCTGTAGACGACCGTCTGGATGGCCGGGTACACCAGGTAGAACGCCAGTGCGGCGTAGGCCGGCAGGATGTAGAGATACGGCTTCAGCCGGTGCTCCCACTTGCCGGGCAGCACCTCGGCCAGCTTGTTCAACACCCAATAGAGCACGATGGCCGCGCCGATGCCGACGACCACGGTGACCAGGGCGGCGATGACCTTGATCATTCGTTCCTCTTCTCGTCCCGAGGGCCCGATGGGAGTGCGCTGCCGGGGTGGGGCCGCGAGGCCGCGGCCCCACGCCGGCTATGCGGACGGCGTCAGTTCGGCCAGCTCTCGTCGATCTTCGTCAGCGACTCGTTCAGCTGCTGCCGACCGCTGATCCAGTCGGTCATCTGGCTCCAGAAGGTCCCCGCGCCGACCTCGCCGGGCATCAGGTCCGAGCCGTCGAAGAGCACGACGTCGGACTGGTAGGCCACGTCCGCGATCTGGCGGGTGAGCTCGCTGGGGTAGAGCGAGGTGTCGAAGCCCGTGTGCGGCGAGATGAACGAGCTGGTCGGGGCTGCGTCGGTGCCGAGGTCGACGTCGGCCAGGATCTCCATCACTGCCCGGGAGTTGTCGTTGTCCTCCAGGAGCGTGGCCAGGTCCCCACCGCCGAGCACCGGGTTCTCACCGCCAGCCTCGGCCGGCGGGAAGCCGAAGACCCCGATCTCCTCGTCCGCGTTGTCGACGATGTTCTCGGGCATGAAGTCCTTCGACACGATGAAGTTGCCCTGCTTGTACAGCCAGCAGCCAGGCTTCGCGTCCCACATGGTGTCCTCGGCGGCGTCGAAGGACGTGTTGGCGATCGCCTGTCGGCCGCCGGGCACGTTGCCCTTGGCCAGCAGCAGCTCCTCCATGTAGGCGGCCGATTCCTTCACGACGTCGGAGTTGAACGGGATCTCGTGAGAGACCCACTGCTCGTAGGTGTCGGCTCCACCGAACCGCATGACCAGGTCCTCGAACCAGTCAGTCGCCGGCCAACCGGTGGCCGCGCCGGACTCGATGCCGAAGCACCATGGAGTGCCGCCGTCCTGCTTGATCTGGTCGGTCAGCTTCTGCAGATCCTCGAGGGTCTCCGGAGCCTCGTATCCGGCCTTGTCCCACGCCTTCTTCGGGTAGAAGACCAGGCTCTTGACGTTCATGCTGATCATCAGGCCGTACTGCTTGCCGTCGAACTGTCCCGCCTCCAGGGTGCCGGGGGTCATGTCCTCGAGGGCGTCGGCCGGAACGATGTCGTCGGTCAGCTCGACTGCCTTGTCGCGGTCGACGATCTGCTGGATCACGCCGGGTTGGGGGATCACCGCGATGTCCGGCGGGTCATTGGCCTGGATCCTGGTGAGGATCAGCTGGTTGATGTTGTCGACGCGCTGGACGTTGACGTCGATGCCCTGATCCTCGGCCTCGGCCTCGATCTTCTTCTTGAGTCCGTCGAAGACCAGGGGATCGGTGGTGGCCAGGATCTCCACCGTGTCGTCGTCGTCGCCGCCGCCGCCGCCGAGGGCGCCGCAGGCTCCGAGCGAGAGCGAGAACAGGGCTGAGACTGTGACCGCGGTGACGATCTTGGTGCGTCGTCCTCTTACCAGGGTTCGCATGAATGTCTCCTTGGATCGGACCGGCACTTCGCCCCCCGGAGCTGGCAGGCGTAGTGTGATGTGGGACACGTGCTGAATCGAGTCAGTGCAGCATTGCGCCCGTGTTTGACCGTGTCAAGCAACGATCTTGCAACGCAGGCGTGATATAAGGCGCGGGCGCTTGAGTGCGCCCGCTTACTTCAGCGAGGTGGCTCCGATGAGCGTTCAGCGTCGAGTGAGGCTTGCCGACGTGGCGGCCCGGGCCGGCGTGTCGCGGACGACCGCGTCGTACGTGCTGAACGGCACGTCGGCCCAGATGAGGATCTCCGCAGAGACCGAGCAGAGGGTGCGGAGTGCCGTGATGGAGCTCGGCTACCGCCGGAACCGCAGCGCGCTCAGCCTGAGGACAGCCACGACCCAGACGATCGGAGTGATCTCCGACTTCGTGGCGACAGGGCACTTCGCGAGCCAGATGCTGAGAGGGGCGAGCGCCGCGGCGCGAGCCCAGGACCATCTGATCGTGATCGGCGAGACCGAGGGCGATCCTGCCGTCGAGATCCAGATGATCGAGGAGATGCTCGATCGGCAGGTCGACGGGATCATCTACACCACCCTGGTCACCGCCGAGGTGCGCGTGCCCGCCCAGCTCCGCGAGCGCCGAGCGGTGCTCCTCAACTGCGTGGACCCGGTTGCCGACCTGCCTGCCGTGCTTCCCGACGAGCTCGCGGGCGGGCGGTCCGCAGCCGACGTGCTGCTCGCTGCGGGAGCCGGGGAGAGGGTGTACGTCGTCGGGGAGGAGGTGAATCCCCATGCCATCGCCGGCCCCCAGCGAGTGCAGGGGGTCGAGGAGGCTCTCGCCACGGCCGGGACGCCACTGGCAGGTGTGGTCCCGTGCTTCTGGGACGTCGAGCCTGCCTACGAGGCGGTGACCGCATGGCTGGCCACGGACGTGACACCGACCGCACTCGTCTGTCTCAACGACCGGATCGCGATGGGGACCTACCAGGCACTCGCCGCTCATGGCCTCCAGGTACCCAGTGATGTGTCGATCATCTCCTTCGACGGATCCGAGCTGGCCGGCTGGCTCCGTCCGGCCCTGACCTCGGTGCGGATCCCCTATGCCGAGCTCGGAGCGCTGGCGGTGCAGACCCTGTTGGACCCCACGGCCCCGACCACCGTGCTCCGGTCGCCGATG
This sequence comes from Nocardioides sp., assembly GCF_004803405.1. Taxonomy (GTDB): domain Bacteria; phylum Actinomycetota; class Actinomycetes; order Propionibacteriales; family Nocardioidaceae; genus Nocardioides; species Nocardioides vastitatis. The sequence goes on from NZ_SSXI01000178.1 coordinate 10,258, forward strand.
ACGCTGCTCCACGGTGGCTCGGTGAGCTCCGCGCGCGGGTACCAGAGCTCCGGCCGGCAGCCCACCCGAACCGGTGCGGGCCGCGCCCTGCGGTGAGACAGCACGGACCACGCCTTGCCCTGTGGCGCGGGTCACACCATGATGGTCCTGCCTTTACCACGGATCGTCCGGCACGTACCTGCCGGTGAAGGGAGTCGGCCCATGGCCACCATTACATTCAAGAAGGCTCAGCGCTGGTATCCCGGTGCTGACGAGCCCGCCGTACCGGGCATCGATCTGGAGATCAAGGACGGGGAGTTCATGGTCCTCGTCGGGCCGTCGGGTTGTGGCAAGTCCACGACCCTGCGGATGTTGGCGGGGTTGGAGGAGGTCAACGAGGGCCAGATCTTCATCGGCGACAGGGAGGTCACGCACCTGCCGCCGAAGGACCGCGACATCGCGATGGTCTTCCAGAACTACGCGCTGTATCCGCACATGAGCGTCGCGGACAACATGGCCTTCGCGTTGAAGATGGCCAAGGTGCCCGACGCGGAGCGCAAGCAGCGGGTCGCGGAAGCGGCGAAGATGCTCGGTCTGGAGGAGTATCTGGACCGCAAGCCCAAGGCGCTCTCCGGTGGCCAGCGACAGCGGGTCGCGATGGGGCGGGCGATCGTGCGGCAGCCGCAGGCCTTCTGCATGGACGAGCCGCTGTCCAACCTGGACGCGAAGATGCGCGTCCAGACCCGCACGGACATCGCCAAGCTGCAGCGGGATCTCGGCGTCACCACCGTCTACGTGACCCACGACCAGGTGGAGGCGATGACGATGGGCGACCGGGTGGCGGTGATGGACAAGGGCGTTCTCCAGCAGGTCGACACGCCGCTGAACCTCTACGACAGGCCGGCCAACCTGTTCGTCGCCGGTTTCATCGGGTCGCCGCAGATGAACCTGCTCGAGGGTGTCGCCTCCGATGGCGCGGTCAAGGTCGGCGGCTACGAGGTTCCCGTCGACGCGACGGCCGCGAAGAGGATGAGCGGCCGGGTCGTGGTCGGCGTGCGGCCCGAGTCGTGGCGACTGACGACGAAGGAGGAGGGCGGCCTGCCGGTCGAGGTCACGGTGATCGAGGAGCTCGGCGCCGACGGCTTCGTCTACGGCACCAGTGACGTGGAGGGCACGCCGGGCAACGTGATCGTCCGTGTGGTGAGCAAGCGCGACCACACCACCGCCGGTGACACGATCTACGTGACGACCGAGCCGGACCAGGTGCACGTCTTCGACGCCGACACCGGTGAACGACTCTCCGACTGAACCCGATGTCGTCCGGGCCGCACTAGGCGACCTCGAGGGCGAGGCGTTCCTGCAACGCCTCGCCCTCGTCCGCCCTGACCTCGACGAGGCGCTCGCCGAGGTGTACGGCGACCGCGTCGACCCTGCAGCCTTCGCGGACCTGCTCGTGGCCGACGCGCTCGCCGCCACGGCAGCACGTGACCCCGCGCTCGCGGCGCTCGACCGACGACGGGAGATCGACCCGGGCTGGTTCCTGGCCGAGGACATGATCGGCTACGTCTGCTACGCCGACCGGTTCGCGGGCGGGCTCGCCGGCGTCACCACACACCTGGACCACCTGGCCGAGCTCGGCGTGCGCTACCTGCACCTGATGCCGCTGCTCCAGCCGCGGGACGGCGAGAACGACGGTGGCTACGCGGTGGCCGACTACAGCGCGGTCGACCGCCGCCTCGGCACGATGGCCGACCTCGAGGCGCTCGCGGGCGAGGCGCACCGCCGTGGGATCGCGCTGTGTGTCGACCTGGTGCTCAACCACACCGCTCGGGACCACCAGTGGGCGCGTCGCGCAGTCGCCGGTGACCCGACCTACCGCAGCTTCTACCGGTTCTTCCCGGACCGGACGGAGCCCGATGCCTACGAGCGGACGCTGCCCGAGGTGTTCCCCGACCTCGCGCCCGGCAGCTTCTCGAAGGTCGAGGAGACCGGCGAGTGGGTGTGGACCACCTTCCACGACTACCAGTGGGACCTGGACTGGTCGAACCCCCAGGTGTTCCGGGCGATGCTCGGCGTGATGCTGTCGCTGACCGGCCGCGGGGTCGACGTACTGCGCCTGGACGCGGTGCCGTTCCTGTGGAAGCGCCTGGGCACCGACTGTCAGAACCAGCCGGAGGCTCATCGGATCCTCCAGGCGCTGAAGGCGCTGGTGCGCCTGGCGCGGCCCGGCGTGGTGCTGAAGGCCGAGGCGATCGTGGGGCCGGACCAGCTGGTGCCCTATCTCGGCGCCCACGAGGTGTTCCGGCCCGAGTGCGATCTGGCCTACGACAACCAGCTGATGGTGATGCTGTGGTCGGCCCTCGCGACGCGCGACGTGCGGCTGCTGGTCCACGCCCTGAGCCGACGGCAGCCGGCACCGGCCGGAACCGGATGGGTCACCTACGTCCGCTGCCACGACGACATCGGCTGGGCGGTCGCCGACGAGGACGCGTGGGCGGTCGGCATCGATCCCGGAGCGCACCGCCGGTTCCTCGCCTCGTTCTTCGCCGGCGACCACCCGGGGTCCTTCGCGCGCGGCCTGGTGTTCCAGCCCGACCCGGTCACCGGGGACGGCCGCACGTCTGGCATGTGCGCCTCGCTCGCCGGCCTCGAGCACGCCCTCGACCTCGGGATCCCGGCGGAGGTGGACGCCGCCCTGCGTCGGATCGAGACTCTCTACGCCGTCGTGTACTCCTTCGGCGGCATCCCGCTGGTCTACATGGGCGACGAGGTCGCGCTGCGCAACGACCGGCGCTGGGCCGGGGAGCCCGGTCACGAGGCCGACAACCGGTGGCTGCACCGGCCCCGGATGGACTGGGCCGCCGCGGACCGACGTCACGACCCGACAACGCTGGAAGGCCGCTGCTTCGCAGCCCTCCGCCGCCTCGGCGAGGTGAGGCGCTCAGCAGTCGCCCTCCGCTCGGACGCCAGCACCACGGTGGTCCCGCTCGACGATCCTGGGGTGCTCGCCTACGTCCGGCGGCATCCGCGCGCCCAGCCGATGCTGGGGCTCGCCCGCTTCTCCGACGACCCCGGCGTCGTCGACCTGGCGCCGGTCCGGGCCGTCACCGGCGTCGATCGCTGGCGGCACGTCCACTCCACCGCCGGAGAGCAGGCTCCGGCAGACGGCCGGATCTCCCTACCTGCCTGGGGATTCGTCTGGTTGACGGCGGACTGACCGTCCGGGAGCGCCCGGAGGGTTTGCCGCACGGTCCGCCGTGCGTCGTACCGCCGAGGCGATCGTGTCGAACAGCTCGACGGGCAGGTCGTGGCCCCAGCCGTTGATCAGGACCAGCTCGGCGCCGGGGATCGCCGCGGCCGTGGCCCGTCCGCCGGAGACGTGGACCATCCGGTCAGAAAGCCCGTGCATGACGAGGGTCGGCACCCTGACGCTCGCGAGCTGCTTGGTCCGGTCCCGCTGCGTGACCACCGCCAGCATCTGCCGCATCACGCCGTCCTGGTCGATGCCGCGGTCCCAGGTCTCCCCGGCCCGCTCGCGGAGCTCGGCCTCGTCCTGCGGGAATCCTGGCGAGCCGATGATGCGCCAGACCATCAGGCTGCGACGGATGTAGGCCTCCTTGCCCGGACCACGTCGCGCCATCAGGGTCGGCAGCAGCGCGGGACTCTGCCAGCCCACCGCCCGGCGGCCGGTCGATGACATCAGGCTGGCCAGGCTGCGCAACCGCTCGGGCCGCTTGATGGCCATGAGCTGGGCGACCATGCCGCCCATCGAGATCCCGGCGACGTGCGCGGACGCGAGGCCGAGGTGATCGAGCAGCGCGAAGGCGTCCTCGGCCAGGTCCTCGAGCGAGTACGGCGCTCGGGTCGGCGTGCCGGCGAAGGCCAGGCCCAGCTGGCGGTTCCGGACCCTCCCGGCGACCCGACTGGACCGGCCGGTGTCACGGTTGTCGTAGCGGATGACGTAGAAGCCGTGCTGGGCCAGCAGCACGCACAGGTCCCGCGGCCACCATGTCATCGGTCCGCCCAGGCCCATCACCAGGAGCAGCGGATCGGCGTCCGGGTCACCGAAGGTCTGGTAGCAGAGCTCGACCTCCGGCGACACCGGCGCGAGCAGCTCGTCCGAGGTGGTCACCTCGGGTGGCGGAGTGCTCGACGGACCGGCGGACATGCCGTCCAGTGTGCCCAATGACGTGTAGTTGGTGTGTCAACTGGGTAACGTTTGTGACGTGAGCAACACTTTGGCGCCCTGGCTGCTGCCGGAGGGCTACGGCCCTCCGGCTCTCGCTGCGCTGCTGCGCGAGGGAAGCCTCGTCACCGAGGCCGGTCGCTTCGCGGTACGACGCCAGGCCGCCCGGCTCGCCGTTCGTCGTACTCCCTATGCGGCGAGGGCTGCCGCCCGCGCCGCGGAGCCGGTGCTGCTCGTGCCGGGGTTCCTCGCAGGTGACTGGACGCTGCGAGCCATGAGCGTCGAGCTCCGCGCACGCGGGTTCCGGACGTACCGCTCGCAGATCCACGCCAACATCGGGTGCACGCAGAACTCCGCCCTCACCCTCGAGGGCCGGCTCGAGCAGGTCGCCGAGCGCCGCGACTCGCGGGTCCAGATCGTCGGCCACAGCCTCGGCGGCATGATCGCCCGGGGCCTCGCCGCTCGTCGCCCGGACCTGGTGTCGGGGATCGTCACGCTGGGCAGCCCGATGCGCGCTCCCGCCGCGCATCACGCCGTCCTCACCCGCGGCGTGCAGGTGCTGACCCGCCTCGCCACTGCCGGCCTGCCGGTGATGTCGGCCGACTGCGTGGCCGGCGAGTGCGCCCACCTCAGCTTCACCGAGTCCCAGGAGCGGCTGCGCTCGGACGTCGCGATGACCAACGTGTACTCCCGGCGGGACGGCATCGTCGACTGGCGGGCGTGCGTCGACCCGCAGGGCACGGCCGTCGAGGTGCGCGCATCGCACATCGGGATGGCGCTCGACCCTCGCGTGATGGCGGTCGTCACCGAGGCGCTGCTGGCGCAGAGCCTCGCGGCGGCGGAGCAGATCGACGAGTTCGAGACGGCCTGAGGGGTGTCGCTGTCGACCTGGCGGGGCGTCGCTTTCCCAAGGGATGCAGGTGAACCTGCACTTCCCCGGGCGAGCACGGCCAGGGATGTGCAGGCTCGGCTACATACCTTGGGAAACCTGCACCCCTGACCCGGCGCCCGATCAGTCGAAGTCGATCGAGGAGAACCCGCGCAGCTTCGAGAGCTGGTGCTCGGAGGTGATGGTGCGGATCGTGCCGCTGCGCGAGCGCATGACCAGCGACTGGGTGATCGCGCCGCCCGCCCGGTAGCGCACGCCGCGGAGCAGCTCACCGTCGGTGATGCCGGTGGCGACGAAGAAGCAGTCGTCCCCGGTGACCAGGGTGTCCGTGGTCAGGACGTAGTCGGGGTCGAGGTTGTGGCCGGCGTCGATCGCGCGCTGGCGCTCCTCGTCGTCGGTGGGCCAGAGGCGGCCCTGGATGGTGCCGCCGAGAGCCTTCATCGCGCAGGCGCTGATGATGCCCTCGGGGGTGCCGCCGATGCCGAGCAGCAGGTCGATGCCGGTGTCGGCACGCGCGGCCATGATCGCGCCGGCGACGTCGCCGTCGGTGATGAACTTGATACGGGCGCCGGTCGCGCGGATCTCTTCGACGAGCTGGTCGTGGCGGGGGCGGTCGAGGACCACCACCGTGACGTCGGAGGGGTTGGAGCCCTTCGCCTTCGCGATCTGGTGGATGTTCTCGGCGACCGGGTAGCGGATGTCGACGACGTCGGCGGCCTCCGGGCCGGTGACCAGCTTCTCCATGTAGAACACCGCGGAGGGGTCGTACATGGTGCCGCGCGGCGCGACGGCCAGCACCGACACCGCGTTGCTCATGCCCTTCGCGGTCAGCGTGGTGCCGTCGATCGGGTCCACCGCGACGTCGCACTCCGGGCCGGTGCCGTCGCCGACGGCCTCGCCGTTGTAGAGCATCGGGGCGTTGTCCTTCTCGCCCTCGCCGATCACGACCGTGCCGTCCATGCCGATCGTCGAGATCATCACGCGCATCGCCTGCACGGCGACGTCGTCCGCGCCGTTCTTGTCGCCGCGGCCGACCCAGCGGCCCGCGGCCATCGCAGCGGCCTCGGTGACGCGCACGAGCTCCAGGGCCAGGTTGCGGTCAGGGGCGGGCGGCTCCACGGCAAGGGCGTTCATGATGCGAACCCTATCCGGATATCGGCCGCATCCGTGACTGCGCGAGCCCCCCTGGTCAGTGACCGTAGACCTCAACCTCGGTCGCCTTCACGACGAAGGTGACCGGCAGCCCCGGGGCGAGGGCGAGCGCGGCGACCGAGGTCACCGTCACGTCCGCGGCCAGGTCCGAGGCCCGCACGCGAACCAGGTCGCCGAGCGGCTCGAGCTCGGTGATGAGCACGGGGAACGCGTTGCGCGGGCTGCCGCCCGGCGGCTCCCGGTGCACCGCGACCGCGGACGGACGGAACACCGCGACGGCTGGTTCGCCCTCGCGCGGTGGCTCGGCGCCGGGGGTGCCGTGGACGGTCCCGTGGACGACGGTGCCGTCGGGGCCTCTGACGCCGTGGGCTGTGGCGGTGCCGGAGACCAGGTTGAGACCCGCGAAGCGGGCGGCGAACGCACTCCGCGGCCGGGAGAGTACGACGCTCGAGGGGCCTTGCTCCGCGACGCGGCCGCCGTCCATCACCACCACCCGGTCGGCCAGGAGCAGGGCGTCGAGCACGTGGTGCGTGACGATCACGGTGGTGCGGTCGGCGAGGACCCGTCCGAGAAGCTGTCGGAGGGCGGGTGCGACGGCGACGTCGAGCGCGGCCATCGGCTCGTCGAGCAGAAGCACCTTCGGCTCGGCCGCCAGTGCGCGGGCGATGGCCACGCGTTGCGCCTGCCCGCCGGAGAGCTGGTGCGGCCTGCGGCCGGCGAGGTGGCTCGCGTCGACCTCGCCGAGCCAGTGCTCGGCGCTGGCTCGAGCGTCGCGTCGGCCGGCGCCTGTGCT
>NZ_SSXI01000275.1 GCF_004803405.1 Nocardioides sp.
AGGGCGATGCCGCCGCGCGGGTCGGCGGCCTCGCCGTCGCCGACGGCGACCGCCCGGCACAGCCGCAGCCAGGCACTGGCCAGCAGCCCGAGACCGGCCAGGACCACCACCAGGCCGGTCATCCGGCCCACGTCGCTGGCCCGGACAGCGCCCAGCACCTCGAGTCGGAGCACCGGGGCGGACGGTGGGAGCGTCGCCGTCACCAGCCCGCCCAGCAGGACCAGCAGGCTTCCGACCGATCCGCGCGCGACCACGGCCGGAACGTAGTCAGCCGCGGCGTCAGCGGCTTGAACGGGCAGACAACGGGGCAAGAACGCTCGCAACGCCTGCCCGCGGGCCCGGTTCGGCGTTAGATTGCTGAGATCCGCCGGTGTGCCGCGGCGCACCTCAGTCCCAAGGAGTGCCCATGTCCTACAACGAGCCGCCTCCTCCGCCGCCGGGCGGGCCCGGCGGGCTGCCGCCCCAGGGCGGGTTCGGCGGTGCGCCCCAGCCGGGTGCGCCGGCCGGCGTGCCGCGCCCCGCCGAGCTCCTCAACCGCTTCCTCGCTCGCCTGATCGACCACGTGCTCATCGGCGTCGTGGTGGTCGTCTCCTACGTCGTCCTGAGCAGCATCCTGCTGAGCTTCACCAACTCGTTCCTCGAGCTGTTCCTCTTCTGGACCCTGCAGTCGGTCGTCGGCGCGGTCATCCCGCTCGCCTACTTCGGGCTGATGGAGTCCAACACCGGTCAGACGGTGGGCAAGATGGTGTTGAAGCTGCGCACCTACGGGCCGGACGGAGTGAGCAAGCCGACCCTCGAGCAGGCGCTCAAGCGCAACGCCTACTCGGGGCTCTACATCCTGGGGATCATTCCGTTCATCGGATGGTTCGTTCTCTACTGGGCGGCTCCCATCGCTGCAGCGGCCTACATCGCGGTCACCCTCAACAACGACCAGCCCAACCACCAGGGCTGGCACGACAAGTTCGCCGGCGGGACCCGGGTCCTCCAGGTCGGCTGATCCACCTCGGCGACGGGGCGTCCTCCACTGGTGGGCGTTCCCGTCGCTTCCGCCCGGGCGGCCGGTCGTGCCCCTACCCTTCCCCCATGGGCCTGTTGACACCGATCGCAGTCAAGCTCGGATCGCGTCCCTGGATGCCGAGGCTGCTGCCCCAGATCACCTGGACCGACACGCACCTGCAGAAGGTCACCAAGGGCAGGCTCACCCTGCTCGACATCGCGGGTCTGCCGAACCTGATGCTCACCGTGCCGGGTCGCAAGTCGGGCATCCCCCGGTCGACCCCGCTGCTGTGCGTGCCGTGGAAGGGAGGCTGGCTGATCGCGGGCTCGTACTTCGGTGCGCCGAAGCCTCCGGCGTGGGCGGCGAACCTCCGCGCCGCCGAGACGGTCCAGGTCCGCTACGACCGCCGCACCGCGAGCTGCGCGTGGCGAGAGCTGGCCGGGGAGGAGAAGGAGCGGGCGTGGAGCCACATGCTGGTGATCTGGCCCAACTACGCCAAGTACACCGAGTGGACCGATCGCGAGATCCCAGTATTCCTGCTGACTCCCCTGTAAGGCCAGCCTTGCTTTACCCTCCTAGACATGGGGGGTGGATCCGAGCGGACGCGCGTCGTGGCCGGCCTCTTGTCGTACGACGACGGGCCGGTCCGCAGCTTCGGCGACCTCGCACGCCATGGCACCCGCCCGGCCCTCCGGACCGCTGACGGCGTCGTCTCCTACGCCGAGCTCGCCGAGCTGGTCACCGCCGCGCGCCTGGAGCTGGCCGCGCTGGGTGGCCGTCAGCTGGTCCGGCTGCAGCCGTCGCCGACGCTCGACTTCGTCGTCGCCTGGCTCGCGGCGCTCTCCGGCGGCCACGCGACGCTGCTCACGCACGACGACGGCCTCGCCCGGGCCTACTCGAGCTCGGTCGACCTGGGCGACGGGGTCGACCGGGGCGGCCAGGGCTGGCGACCCACCGGCCAGGCCGCACCCGAGCTGCACCCCGACCTCCGGCTGCTGCTGAGCACCTCGGGCTCGACCGGCTCCCCCAAGCTGGTGCGGCTGTCCGCGACCAACCTCGAGTCCAACGCGGCCGCGATCGCCACCTACCTGGGCCTGACCGCCGACGACTGCGCGCTGACCACGCTGCCGCTGGACTACTGCTACGGCCTCTCGGTCCTGCACAGCCACCTCGCCGTGGGCGCGTCGCTGCTGCTCGAGGACCGCTCGGTCACCGACCCGGCCGTCTGGGAGGCCGCGCGACGACAGGGCGTGACCTCCTTCGCCGGCGTGCCGTACACCTTCGACCTCCTCGGCAGCGCGGGATGGCCCGACCTCCCGACGCTGCGCCAGGTGACCCAGGCCGGCGGCCGGATGGCACCCGAGCGGGTCCGGGAGCTCGCGCTGCAGGGTGCTCGCGACGGCTGGGACCTCGTCGTGATGTACGGCCAGACCGAGGCCACCGCCCGCATGGCCTACCTCCCGCCCGAGCTGGCCGCCTCCCACCCGTCAGCGGTGGGCGTCCCGATCCCCGGCGGCGAGCTCCGGATCGACCCGGTGCCCGGCGCAAAGGACGGTGTCGGCGAGCTGGTCTACAGCGGGCCCAACGTGATGATGGGCTACGCCTCGTCGCGGGCCGACCTCGCGCGCGGACCCGAGGTGGCCGAGCTGCGCACCGGCGACCTCGCCCGCTTCTCGGCCGACGGCCTGGTCGAGATCGTCGGCCGCCGGTCGCGGTTCGCGAAGCTGTTCGGGCAGCGGATCGACCTCGACCGCGTGCAGACCCTGCTGGCGCTCGGCGGCCACGACGTGGCGTGCGCCGAGGCGGTCGACGGCAGCCAGCTCGTGGTTGCGGTGCCCGGTTCCCCCGACGCGATCTCCCTGGACGAGATCACCACCGCCGCCGCGGCGGACACCGGCCTGCCGCCGCACGCGGTCCGCGTGGTGCCCGTCGACGACCTGCCTCGCCTTCCCAACGGCAAGGTGGACCAGCAGGCGGTGGCCCGGCTCGAGGCCCCGGTCGACGTCGAGGACCCCTGCCCGGTCACTGCGATCAGCGCGCTCTACGCCCGCGTCCTCGGCCGCGACCGGGTCTCCCCCGACGATTCGTTCCTCGGCCTCGGCGGCGACTCGCTCTCCTACGTGGAGCTCTCCCTCCGCCTCGAACGACGCCTCGGCCGACTCCCGGCCGACTGGCCCACCCGGGCGGTCTCCGACCTCGCCGCGTTGATGGACCCCTCGCGCCGACGGTCGCGCTGGGTACGGCTCGACACCACCATCCTGCTCCGCGCCGTGGCCATCGTGATGGTCGTCGGCTCCCACACGAACCTGTGGGTGCTGCTCGGCGGCGCGCACGTGCTGTTGGCCGTCGCCGGCGCGAACTTCGCGCGGTTCCACCTGACCGACGAGGACTCCCGCGAGCGCCTGGGCCGGGTCTCGCGTGCCGCGCTGCGCATCGCGGTGCCGTCGGCACTCTGGATCGGCGCCGTCGCCCTGATGACCGGCGACTACGGCTGGCGCAACGTGCTCCTGCTCAACGACCTCCTCGGCAGCCACCGCTGGTCCGAGCCGGCGTGGCACTTCTGGTTCATCGAGGTCGCCCTCCTGACCGCCCTCCTCGCCGGCCTGATCACCGCGATCCCCCAGGTGATGGCGCTCGAGCGGCGCCACCGCTTCACGCTCGCCACCGGGCTGATGGCCGCGGCACTCGTCCCGCGCTTCTGGGCCACGCTGTCGTCGTACGACGGCGACGTGATCCACTCCTCGGCGTTCGTCGCCTGGCTCTTCATGGGCGGGTGGGCCGCCGCGGTCGCTCGCACCGCGCCGGAGCGGCTGCTTGTGACCGCGCTGCTCCTCCTCGGCACCTGGGACCTCACCGGCGACACGGTGCGGGAGGCGGCGATCGCGCTCGGCCTGCTGGTACTGGTGTGGGCACGCAGCGTGCCGTGGCCCCGGGCGCTGGTCCGGGTGACCGGCATCCTGGCGAGCGCGTCGCTCTACGTCTACCTGACCCACTGGCAGGTCTACCCCCACTTCGAGGAGCGCTGGCCGCTGCTGGGCCTGCTCGCCTCGCTCGGGGTCGGCGTCCTCGCCTGGCACCTGGTGTCGAGGGTGATGCCGTGGACCCGCCTGCTCGACCGGTCGCAGCCTCACTACGCTCCGCATCGTCCCCACCGACAGGAAGTCCCATGACGAACCGTTTCCTCCAGCACGCAGGCCTCGGCCTCGCGGTCGTCACGCTGATCGCCCCGCTCCTCGCCGCCTGCAGCGAGGACGAGCCGAAGCTCGTGATCTACAACGCCCAGCACGAGCCGCTGCTGAAGGAGCTGGCGCCGGCCTTCACCGAGGAGACCGGGATCGAGGTCGAGCTGCGTCACGGCAAGGACCTCGAGATGTCCAACCAGCTGGTCCAGGAGGGGGAGGCGACGAAGGCCGACGTCTTCCTCACCGAGAACTCGCCCGCGATGTCGCAGGTCGAGGCGGCCGGCCTGTTCGCCGAGCTGCCGGCGGACCTGGTGGCGCCGATCCCGGAGCTCTACCGTCCGACGAGCGGTCTGTGGACCGGCTTCGTCGCGCGGTCCACGGTGCTGGTCTACAACACCGACCTGGTGGAGGAGTCCGAGCTGCCGGCGTCGATCCTCGACCTGGCGAAGCCCGAGTGGAGGGGCCGCATCTCCTTCTCGCCCACCGGCGCCGACTTCCAGGCCATCGTGGCCGCCGTCCTCGAGCTCGAGGGTGAGGAGGCCGCGCGCGCGTGGCTGGAGGGGATCAAGGCCAACGGCACGGTCTACGACGGCAACAACGTGGTCCTGGAGGCGGTCGACTCCGGCGAGTCCGAGGTCGGGATCGTCTACCACTACTACTGGGAGCGGGATCGCAAGGAGAACGGCGACGTCAGCGACAACAGCGAGCAGTACTACTTCCGCGACCAGGACCCCGGCGCCTTCGTGAGCGTGTCGGGCGCGGGCATCCTGAAGTCCAGCGACATGAAGGACGAGGCCGAGAAGTTCGTCGAGTTCCTCGTGAACAAGAGCGGCCAGCAGATCCTCGCCGACAGCTACGCGCTGGAGTACCCGCTCAACCCCGCGGTCGAGCTGGAGGGTGTCAGCAAGCCGTTCGCCGAGCTCGAGCCCCCGCAGGTCAACGTGTCCGACCTCGACGCGAAGGCGGTGGTCGAGATGATGACCGAGGTCGGTTTCCTCTGAGACGTCTGCTGGGGGGCGCGTCACCCGTCCTGCTCGTCATCGGGCTGGCGGTGGCCGCGCTCGCGCTCGTGCCGCTGGGCTACGTGCTCTGGACCACCATGGAGCTCGGCGCCGACGAGGCCACGGGATTCCTCTGGCGCCCGCGTATCGGTGAGCTGCTGTGGAACACCGTGCGGCTGCTCGTGACCGCGACGCTCGCCAGTGTCGTCGTGGGCGTGGCGGGCGCGTGGGTCGTCGAGCGCACCGACGTCCCGGCCCGCGGCTGGTGGCACGGCGTGCTCTGCGCGCCGCTCGCGGTGCCGGCGTTCGTCAACGGGTACGGCTGGGTGTCCACCACGCACGCCGTCCAGTCCTTCGCCGGAGCGGTGATGGTCGTGACCCTGTCCTACTTCCCGCTCGTCTACCTGCCCACGGTCGCGGCGCTGCGCCGGCTCGACCCGTCGGTCGAGGAGGCGGCGACGTCGCTCGGGCACGGGGTCGGCGGCGTCTTCTGGCGGGTGACGTTGCCCGCGATCAGCCCGGCGGTCCTGGGTGGCGCGCTGCTGGTCGGACTGCACCTCCTCGCGGAGTACGGCGCCCTGCAGCTGCTCAACTACCCGACACTCACCACGGCGATCCTGCAGCAGTACCAGACGGTCTTCAACGGGCCGGAGGCCACGCTGCTCGCCTTGGTGCTGGTCGCCTTCTGCCTGCTCCTCCTCGCCTTGGAGGCGCTCGTACGTGGCCGTCGCCGCCGTTCCCGGGTCGGCTCGGGCGCGGCCCGCACGCCGGTGCGCCAGCCGCTCGGGCGCTCCCGCCCGCTGGTG
>NZ_SSXI01000133.1 GCF_004803405.1 Nocardioides sp.
CGCTGCCGCTTCCGCAGCGGTGGCTGCTCCCGGCCATCCTGCGGCTCGCCGGCACCCGACCGCCGGAGAAGCAGATCCGCAGCGGGCTGGGTCGCGGGCTGCCGGAGGCGGTGGTCGACCGCCTGGTGGGCGATTTCTCACCCGAGGCGCGGCGCCTGTTCGTCGACGGCGCGCCCGAGGCGGTGCTGCCCGCGCACCGCGGGTACGTCCACACCACCGCAGACGGCGAGATCCCGGTCGCCGTCCAGCGCCGGTCGGCCGCGGCCCTCGGCGGCGACTTCGAGCGCGAGCTGCGGACGGGCCATCTCCCCATGCTCGAGGACCCGGCCGGCCTACGACGGGTGATCGAGGAGTTCGTCCGGGTCAGACGCGAGGCCTGAGCACGACCGCCCGGAGCTCAGGGCTTCAGGACCACCTTCGTGCAGTCATCCAGCTTGTTCTTGAAGATGTCGTAGCCGTGCGGCGCCTCCTCGAGCGGCAGCCGGTGGCTGATGATGTACGACGGGTCGATCTCCCCGGCGCGGATCCGGTCCCGCAGCGGGCGGAGATAGCGGTGCACGTGAGCCTGTCCGGTCTTGATGGTGAGCGACCGGTTCATCACCGATCCCATCGGGAACTTGTCGATGAACCCGCCGTAGACGCCCATCACCGCCACGGTGCCCCCGTTGCCGCAGGCCAGGATCGCCTCGCGCAACGCCTGCGGCCGGTCCGTCTGTGACTTCACCAGCTGCTTAGCCTTGTCGTAGAGGTGGAGCGGCGTGAAGTCCGCGTGCGCCTCCATCCCGACCGCCTCGATGCAGTGGTCGGGACCACGACCGGCGGTGAGCTCCCGCAGCTCCATGAGGACGGAGGTCTCCTCGTAGTCGAGGACGTCGACCCCGAGGTGGTCCTTCGCCAGCGCGAGGCGCTCGGGCACCCGGTCGATCACGATCACCCGGGCGGCCCCGAGCAACTGCGCGCTCATCGCGGCGAACTGACCCACCGGCCCGGCGCCCCAGACGGCGACGACGTCACCCGGCGCGATGTCGCAGAGGTCCGCGCCCATGTAGCCGGTGGGGAGGACGTCGGTCAGGAAGAGGACCTGCTCGTCGGTGAGGTCGTCCTCGATCTTGAGCGGGCCGACATCGGCGAACGGGACCCTGACGTACTCCGCCTGGCCGCCCGGGTAACCACCCAGCAGGTGCGAGTAGCCGAAGATCCCTGCCGGAGAGTGGCCCATCATCTTCTCGGCCAGGCCGGCGTTGGGGTTGGAGTTCTCGCAGAGCGACCAGAGGTCGCGCTCGCAGGCACGGCACGCCCCGCACGCGATCGGGAAGGGTACGACGACACGATCGCCGGGCGCGAGGCCGGTCACGCCGCGCCCGACCTCCACCACCTCACCCATGAACTCGTGCCCGAAGATGTCGCCCGGCACCACCTCGGGGACGTAGCCGTCGTAGAGGTGGAGGTCCGAGCCGCAGATCGCGGTGCTGGTCACCCGGATGATCGCGTCGCGGTCGTTGAGGATCCTCGGATCCGGCACGTTGTCGACCGAGACCTTTCCGGGGCCCTGCCAGACGACTGCCCTCATCGCTGGTCTCCCTCCGCCATCGCCGGTCGCTGCACGGCCTGCCGTCGGGCGTCGGTGCCCTCCGGGAGGGACTCGGTGCGGACCAGGTCGCCGGTCTCGAGCACCTGCTTGAGTCGACGGAGGTCGTCCCGCACCTGCTGCGTGGGCTCCTCCCCGAGCACCCGCGCCACCGCGCGTCCGAGGCGCCCGGCCGGGACGTCGTAGTGGAGGACCACCTTGACCTCCGTGCCGTGCCCGTCGGGCGCCGGAGCGAAGTGGACGGTCCCCGAGTTCGGCACGTCCGCTCCCGGCAGCGACGTCCAGGTGATCCGGCGACCAGGCTCCTCACTGGTGATCTCTGCGTCCCATTCGACGGTGCGGCGTCGGAGTGGCGCGTTGGCCCGCCAGCGGGACCGGTTGCCTCCCAGGTCGTCCACCGACTGCAGATGCAGCATGAAGGTGGGCAGGTGCTCGAGGTCGCGCCAGAAGGCGTACACCTCGTCGGGACCCTTGTTGATCGTGGTCGACGCCCTCAGCTCGAGCGGTCCGGGCCGCCTGCCGCCATGCTGGCGCCGCGTGCTCCGGGCTGCGGCGTAGACGTCGATGACCGTGATCCCACCGACCAGGGCGAGGGCCGTCAGGGCTCGCGTCCGGCGGGCACCGCTGCGGCTGCGGGCGGCGCCGCCGAGAAGCGCGAGGTCGAGGGCGTCACCGGCGACGCGGGTCCACACCGTCTGAACCGGACCCGCCAGGAGCAGCGCGGCGTGCAGGAGCTCGCGCGCGCCCACCATCCGGACCACGAGCCCGGCTCGCGGGTCGTCGTCGACCCCTACCGCGCGGGCGACCTCCCGCGGCTTGACCAGTGGTGCCGCGCCGAGCGCCACGCTGGTCCAGCCGAGCCTGGTGACGAGTCGTCGGATGCGTTGCTCGGGAGAGTTCATGCCGGTCCTCGCTGTGGTCGTGGTCAGGTCCCGGCGGTACCCCGAGGCGGCGGCGAGTATCCGCCGGGCTCAGACGTGAGGCATGACCTCGGACGCCACCAGCCGCAGGTGGTCGAGGTCCGCCAGGTCGAGGGTCTGGAGGTAGAGCCGCTGCGTGCCGAGGGCCTCGAACCGCTGGATCTTCTCCACGACCTCCTCGGGCGTGCCGGTCAGGCCGTTCACACGGAGCTCGTCGACGTCGCGCCCGATCACGGCCGCGCGCCGCTGGATCTCGGCCTCGTCCTTGCCGACGCAGAGGACGAGCGCGTTGGACCACGTGATCGTGGCAGGGTCGCGGTCGATCGCCTCGGCCGCCGCCCGGACCCGCCCGAACTGGGCCGCGGTGGTCTCCTCGTCGACGAACGGCAGGTTGAACTCGTCGGCGAAGGCGGCCGCCAGCGCCGGCGTCCTCCTCTTGCCGACGCCCCCGATGATCACGGGTGGGCCGCCACGACGGCCGGTCGTCTGGGCGGGCTTGGGCAGTGCCGGGGAGTCCTTCAGCTGGTAGTGCCGGCCGGCGAACTCGTAGCGCTCCCCCACCGGTGTCGACCACAGGCCGGTGATCAGCTCGAGCTGCTCGGCGTAACGCTCGAACCGCTCGGCGGTGCCCGGGAACGGAACGCCGTAGGCGGTGTGCTCCTGGGTGAACCAGCCGGCGCCGATCCCGAACTCGATCCGGCCCCCGCTCATCGCGTCGACCTGCGCCACCTGGATCGCCAGCACGCCGGGGTGCCGGAAGGTACCGCTCGTCATCAGGGTGCCGAGCCGGATGCTGGTGGTGTCGCGGGCGAGCCCGGCGAGCGTGGTCCAGGCATCGGTCGGGCCGGGCAGGCCGTCGCCGCTCATGTGGAGGTAGTGGTCGCTGCGGAAGAAGGCACCGAAGCCGAGCTCCTCGGCGGCCTGCGCCACGGCCAGGAGGTCGTCGTACGTGGCGCCCTGCTGGGGCTCGGTGAAGACACGAAGTTCCATGCCCTCAGGTTGTCAGAGCCGGGTCAGCCCTCGGCGCCGCCGCACGCGAAGACCCGCTCCCACCACACGATGTCGAATCCCTCGTGCGACTCGCGCCGGATCTCCCGCCACCGGTTGCGGCTGAACTCGGGGTAGTGCGTGTCACCCTCGGGCGCCTGGTGCACCTCGCTGATCACCTGCACGTCGGCGTAGGGCATCGCGGCGTCGTACACGGCGGCCCCGCCCCCGATCATCACCTGCATCCCGGGGCGGTCGGCGGCGAGCTCGTCGGCGAGGCCGAGTGCCTCGGTGATGGTGTGCGCGACGTGGACGCCCTCGTCGGTCCAGTCGGGGTTGCTCGTGAGGACGATCGTCTCGCGGCCGGGCAGCGGCTTGCCGATCCCCTCGTGGGTGGTGCGGCCCAGGATCAGGGCGTGGCCCATGGTCGTGCGCTTGAAGTGCGCGAAGTCCTCGGGCAGCCGCCAGGGGATGCCCTTCTCGGCGCCGATCACGCCGTTCTCCGCCACCGCCGCGACCATGGTCACGGTCCTGCCCGCCGGGGTCATCGCCTCAGACCGCGATCGGGGCCTTGATGCCGGGGTGGGGATCGTATCCCACGACCCGGATGTGCTCGAGGTCGAACGCGTCGAGCTCGGTCACGTTCGGGTCCAGCCAGAGCGTGGGCAGCGGCCGCGGCTCGCGGGTGAGCTGGAGCCGGGCCTGCTCGAGGTGGTTGGAGTAGAGGTGTGCGTCGCCGAGGGTATGCACGAAGTCCCCCACCCGGAGGCCGGTGACGTGGGCGACCATGTGGGTCAGCAGGGCGTAGGACGCGATGTTGAACGGCACGCCGAGGAAGACGTCGGCGGAACGCTGGTAGAGCTGGCAGCTGAGTCTCGCCGGCCCGCCGTCGGCGTCGGGCGCGACGTAGAACTGGAAGAGCGTGTGGCATGGCGCCAGCGCCATCTCGGGGATGTCGGCGACGTTCCACGCCGAGACGATGTGGCGGCGGCTGTCGGGATCGCGCCGGATCTGCTCGACGATCTGCTTGATCTGGTCGACGTGACCGCCGTCGGGCGTCGGCCAGGAGCGCCACTGGTAGCCGTAGACCGGGCCCAGGTCGCCGTTCGCATCGGCCCACTCGTCCCAGATGGTGATGCCGCGCTCCTGCAGCCACTTCACGTTGGTGTCGCCGCGGAGGAACCAGAGCAGCTCTCCGAAGACCGAGCGGGTGTGGATCTTCTTCGTGGTGACCATCGGGAAGCCCTGGGCCAGGTCGAACCGCATCTGGTGGCCGAAGACGCTGAGCGTCCCGGTGCCGGTGCGGTCGTTCTTCTCCACACCCTCGTCGAGGATCCGCTGCACAAGGTCGAGGTAGGGCCGCACGGGTCCAGCGTAGATGCCGGCACCGACCTCCGCGGGGACCGCTCGCTGCGCGTCTAGGGTCGACCTCGTGGATCTCCCCCGACCAGTCGCCGAGGTGTGCGCGAGGTTCCTCGAGCTGGCACCCCCTGGCCTGGTCACCGGCCTCTACCTGAGAGGCGGGATCGGTTTCGGCGAGTGGGTGCGTGGCCAGTCCGACGTCGACTTCGTGGCGACGCTCGACCGCCGGCCCGGCGATGCGGATGTGGATGCGCTCAAGGAGGCGCACGAGCGGCTGGCTTCGTACTCCTCGGTGCCGTTCGACGGGCTGCACGTGCTGGCCTCCGACCTCGCGGCCGACCCGCGCGAGTGCCCGGACGTGCCGACCGTGCTGCACGGGTACTTCGCCGAGGGCACGCTCGACGCGATGGTCGCGTGGCACGAGCTCGCACTGAACGGCGTCACCGTCAGCGGTCCCCCGCTGTCCGAAGTGGGAGTCTGGACCTCCGCCGACGCGCTGCGGCAGTTCACCCTCGACAACCTCGACACCTACTGGCGCTCGAACGCCGAGGCGCTGGCGAAGATGCCCTCGGAGGGCGAGCGCGAAGAGGCGTGCTGCTGGTGCGTCCTCGGCGTCGCACGCCTCCACCACCTGCTCGTCACCGGCGAGATGACGACCAAGTCCGGCGCCGGCCGCTGGGGGCTGGCGCACTACGACGAGCGCTGGCACCGCGTGCTGCGCGAGGCCCTGAGGATCCGCGAGGGGGGCGAGAGCGAGTACGACGACACGTCCGCGCGCGGACACGACACTGCCGAGTTCCTGGCGTCGGTGGTTGCGGAGGAGCCTGCCCTCAGAGGCTGAGGGTCCCCTCGACCGTGGTCAGGGTGTCGCCGCCGACCCAGATCACGCCGGCGTCGTCGGTCTCGACGTAGACCCGCCCCCGGCGCCCGAGCGCGGTCCCCTGTGAGGCGACGTACGACGCCGGCAGCACGCGGCCCGCGAGCCACTGCGCGAGGGAGGCGTTGAGCGAGCCGGTCACCGGGTCCTCGGTGACGCCGGAGTCGAGCGGGCTGAACGCGCGGACCTCGACCGCGCACTCCGAACCGTCCGGGTAGGGACCGGCGACACCGACGTCGCCCGGCATCCGGGAGAAGTCGGGCTGCAGCGCCAGGACCGCCTCGGCCGAGGACAACAGGACGCCGACCCATCCCGGCCCGTTGTCGATCCACTCCGCGTCGACGACGTCGGCGACTCCGATGCCGAGCGCGTCGGCGATCAACGCGACCAGGGCCTCGTCGACGGGTCCCGACCGCAGCAGGTCCGGCGCCGCGAAGGCGAGGCGGCCCGCGGTGCGGCGCACCGGCACCAGCCCGACACCGCACTCCTGCACCAGGTCGGCGGAGGCCGGCTCGCCACCGGCCTCCAGCCACGCGTGCGCCGATCCCAGCGTCGGGTGCCCGGCGAACGGCAGCTCGCCGGAGGGCGTGAAGATCCGCAGCCGGTAGTCGGCGTCCGGCCGGGTGGGGGGCAGCAGGAAGGTCGTCTCGCTCAGGTTGGTCCAGCGGGCGAACGCCTGCATGTCGTCGTCGCTCAGCCCGGAGGCGTCGTGGACCACCGCGACCGGGTTGCCCAGCAGCGGGCGGTCGGTGAAGACGTCGACCTGACGGAAGGGTCCTCTCACCGCAGGCCTCACGCTGAGAGCTTCATGGGTCCGTAGACCTCGCGCTCCAGCTCGAACAGCGTCACCTGCGCGACGCCCAGCTCCAGCAGGGCCGGCCATGCCTCGCCCACCCAGGACTCGGCATCTCCCTGGCTCGGGAACCGCTGCTCGCCGTACTCCTCGGCGACCTCGCCGGTCAGCGTGACCTCCTTGCCGGCGGCGTCCTCGAGGCGCCACCACCACGGGCGCTCGGTCGGCGTCGGCGACCGGAACGGCGACGGGGGCTCGGGAATGGTCATGTCACGACTCTCGCACGGAGGGGCGAACGAACGGAGGCTTGGTGATCTGGAAGACCTCGGGCCGGCCGCGGACGTCGACCATGACCTCGGCCTCGTCGTTGACGGCGGTCGCGACGAGCGCCAGTCCGATGCCCTTCCTCAGGGTCGGCGAGAACGTGCCGGAGGTGACCTCGCCCAGCGGTACGTCCTTCAGCAGGCGGACGCTCATCTGCGGGCGTGGGATGGCGCGGCCGGTCGAGACGATGCCGACCAGCTTGCGGCGCGGACCCGCCTCGCGCTCCGCGAGCAGCCTGTCGCGACCCCAGAACCTGGGCTTGTTCCAGCCGACTGCCCAGCCGAGCCGGGCCTCGTTGGGCGTGATGTCGGGCGAGATGTCCTGGCCGTGCAGCGGATAGCCCATCTCGGTGCGGAGCGTGTCGCGCGCACCGAGGCCGCAGGCGGTCATGCCGCGCTTCGCACCGGCCTCCATCAGCTCGTCCCACAGGTGGCCGGCGACCGCGGCCGGCGCGATCAGCTCATACCCCCGCTCGCCGGTGTAGCCGGTCCGGCAGACGATCACGTCCGCCCCGTCGTACGGCGCGTCGACGAAGCTCAGGTACTCGTGGCCCACGGGCAGCCCGACCTGTGCCAGTACCTCGTCGGACCTCGGGCCCTGGATGGCGAGGACGACGTAGTCGCGGTGGTGGTCGATCACCTCGATCCCGTCAGGCGCGGCCTCGACCAGTCGGCGGCGCACCTCCTCGTTGTTGGAGGCGTTGGGCACGAGCAGGACGTGCGCGTCGTCGCGGTAGTAGCTGAAGACGTCGTCGACGATGCCGCCGGTCTCGTCGTCCACGACCAGGGTGTACTGCGCCTTGCCGGGACCGACCCGGTGCAGGTCGTTGGTGAGCGTCTCGTTGAGGAACTCGACCGCGCCCGGGCCGCGCACCACGAGCTTGCCGAGATGGCTGACGTCGAAGATGCCGACGCCGTTGCGGACCGCGGCGTGCTCCTTGACCACGCCGGTCGGGTACTCCAGCGGCATCATCCAGCCGCCGAACTCCGAGAACTTCGCTCCCAGCGCCTCGTGCCGATCATGCAGAGGCGACTGGAGCGGTGTCGTGGTCGGTTCGGCCATGAGTGCGAATCTATTGCATCACCGGCGGCATGCCCGGAGGCGGCGTCCGGCGCCTCTCCGCCCCGGCACCGCTCTCGACGCACGCCGTTCGGAGAGAAAGTACTCTGCGCTGGTGACGTCCATCGCGCTGCGCACAGCAAGCCCGGCAAAGACCCGTGCGGAGGCCGTGGTCGTCGGCGTCCTCCCCGACGGCAGGCTCGCCGCCGGTGGCGAGGACGTGGCGGCGGCCTACGGCCGCAAGCTGTCCGGCCTCCTCGCGACCGTCGGCGTCAAGGGCAACGTCGGGGAGGTCGCGAAAGTCCCCACGGCCGGAGTGATCTCCTCTCCGCTGCTGGTCCTCGTCGGGCTCGGCCGGGACCCCGGCCCGGCAGAGGTACGACGAGCCGCCGGCACCGCGGCACGCGCCGTGACCAACGCGGCGTCGGTCGCCCTGGCGCTGCCTGCCGACTCCCCGGAGCTGGTCCGGGCCGTGCTCGAGGGGTACCGGCTCGGCGGCTACGTGTTCAACGCCTACAAGAGCAAGGCGACGGCTCCCACCACCCCCGCCGAGATCGTCGTACTCACTGCCGGTGCCCGGCGTCGCGAGATGACCGAGGCGCTCGATGAGGCGCAGGTCGTCGGGGACGCGGTCGTCGCCGTCCGCGACTGGGTCAACACCCCGCCGCACGACCTCACCCCGCCGATGCTCGCCGACGCGATCACGGCTGCGGTCACGTCAGCGAACAAGTCCCTGCCCTCAGGCGGCACCAAGGTCAAGGTGGAGGTCCTCGACGAGGTCCGGCTCGCTGCGCTCGGGTGCGGCGGCATCCTCGGTGTCGGCGCCGGCTCGGACGCTCCGCCGCGCATGGTCGAGCTGTCCTACAGCCCCAAGGACGCCGTCACGCACATCGCGCTGGTCGGCAAGGGCATCACCTTCGACTCCGGCGGCCTGACCATCAAGCCCGCCGCCAGCATGTCGTCGATGAAGGAGGACATGGCCGGGGCGGCCGCCGTCGTCCAGGCCACCCTCGCCGCTGCTCGTCTCGGACTGCCGATCCGGATCTCCGCCGTCGCCGCGCTCGCCGAGAACATGATCGGCGGCGCGTCGATGCGCCCCGGCGACGTCCTCACCACCTACGACGGCACGACCGTCGAGGTCAGCAACACCGACGCGGAGGGGCGGCTCGCCCTCGCCGACGCGTTCGGGCGCGCGGTGGAGCTCCGGCCGGACGCGATCGTCGACATCGCCACCCTGACCGGCCACATGGTGCTCGCCCTGGGCGACAAGCTCGCCGGCGTGATGGGCGACGACGAGATGGTGGCCGAGGTGCTCGCGGCGGCCGAGGTGGCGGGCGAGGACGCGTGGCCGATGCCGATCCCGGAGTTCATGGAGGGCCGGATCCGCAGCAGCACCGTGGCCGACCTCGCCCAGCACGACTGGATCCGCTGGGGCGGCGGGCTGTTCGCAGCGGCGTTCCTGCGCGAGTTCACCGGAGGGCTGCCGTGGGCGCACCTCGACATCGCCGGGCCGACGTTCAACAAGGGCGGCCCGAACGGCCACTGGACCTCGGGCGCCACCGGCTACGGCGTGGCGACGCTGGTGGAGCTGCTGCGCGCCCGGTCGGTCAGGGCTGCGGACGCCGCTTCTGTGCCTGCCTGATCCGGGCGTTGTAGTCTCGCATCCGCTGCGGGATGCCGACCACCGCCGCGTCGTACGACGGCACCTGGTGGTCGTTGCAGAAGTCGTGCGCCCACTTCACCGACGGCACCCGGCGACGGGTCCACTCGCCGTCGTGGGCGACCAGCAGCAGGGTCACCTCGCTCACCGCGGTGCGCGGCTCGACGAAACCCTCGACGCCCCGCCGGGCCTGGACCCACTCACGCAGGTGCTGCTCGTCTGTCCCGTCCGCGGCGCGCACCCGCGTCGACCCGGTGCGTGCAGCGTCACGGGGCGGGCGACTCATGCGCACCTTGGATCGACGCCGGAAGTGGTCCCACAAAGCCATGCGGACAGTGTGCCCGATCGGCGGGAGGCCGTTGCGACCTTTCTCGGCGGGGGTGCAAGTATTAGGCCCATGGCGACCGAAGTCACTCTTCCTGCCCTTGGCGAGTCCGTCACCGAAGGCACTGTCACTCGATGGCTCAAGCAGGTCGGCGACCAGATCGCAGTCGATGAGCCGCTGCTCGAGGTCTCCACCGACAAGGTCGACACGGAGATCCCGTCTCCGGTCGCCGGCACCCTGGTGGAGATCCGGGCCAACGAGGACGACACGGTCGAGGTCGGCGCCGTGCTGGCCGTCGTCGGGGAGAACGGCGAGGTCCCGGCCGGCGGTGACGCTCCGGCTCAGGAGTCGGCTCCCGCCGCCGAGGAGCAGGCCGCGCCCGCCGAGGCGCAGGCGGCCCCGGCCCAGGAG
>NZ_SSXI01000213.1 GCF_004803405.1 Nocardioides sp.
GTAGCCGAGTCGGCCCCAGGCGCGGACCGCCTCGCCCGCGGCCTCCGCCGCGAGTGCGGCGGGCGTCGGCCACTGGCGCAGCCATGCGTCGTGGATTGGCAGCACCCGCGCGACCGGTGTCTGCTGCAGCATGAACTCGCTGACCAGCACCGACCAGGCGGACGCGTCCGGGCGGCGCCAGGGCAGGTCCCGGGCGTGCTCGTCGTACCAGTGCAGGACCGGAGTCACCAGGCCGGCCGCGGTCGCGGCAAAGGTCGTCTCGCTCGTCGTCATCGCGGCCATTGTCACCTCCGAGCGACCTGCCGGCAGGCGACGGGGGCGACTTTCGGTCGGACCCGGCGGGTCAGCCGGGATCCGCGGCCGGCGCTGGCTACCGTCTCCACCATGTCGTCCCCGCGTCGCCCCGGCAGCGCCAGCGGCCTCGCGACCTCGCGTCCTCGAGCCACCCGAGGACGCCCCGGCCCCCGAGGACCACTGGGACCCCGAGGACCACTGCCGCCCGCCGTGTACTGGCGGCGCCGGCTCTTCGTCCTGGGCCTGGCCGCCTCGCTGGTGTTCCTGATCGCGAGCCTGCTCACCGACGGCAGTGATGCCAGGTCGACCGAGACGCCGGTCGCCGCCCAGGCCGGGGCACAGGTCGAGGCGTCGGACACGATGACGTCGTCGACGACGGCCACGACGACAGCGGTCACGACGCCGGCCGCCGGGAGGAAGGCCCGGACGCAGCCCACCCCGACGCCCACGCCGACCCTCGCCGTGCCGCAGGGCAACTGCGACGCCGCCGACATCTCGGTCACGCCCGTCGTCGACAAGGCCGCCGTCGCCGGCCGCGACGTGACCATCGCGCTGTCCCTGCAGACGACCGAGTCCGAGGCCTGCACCTGGCGGGTCGCTCCCGATCGGGTCACTGTCAAGATCGCGCGGGGCGACGAGGAGATCTGGAGCACCCGGCATTGCCGGCGGGTGGTGCCGAGCCAGGCGGTCGTCGTACGACGCGCCGTGCCCACCGTGGTCCGGATGACGTGGAACGCGCGGGAGTCCGCGGAGGGTTGCCGGCGCGCGACCCGCTGGGTGCGGGCCGGTGACTACACGATCGCGGCGGCCGCGCTCGGCGGGGAGCCGACGGTCGCCGACTTCGCGCTCGCATCGCCCACGCCGGAGACGATCTACGTGACGCCGAAGAGCGAGTCGACGAAGACGGCGGCTCCGAAGACCGAGGCGGCGACGCCGACGGCCCGCGCCACCGGTCGCTGAGGGCTACACGTACCTCTCGAGGATCGTCGACTCGGCCAGCCGGCTGAGTCCCTCGCGCACGCTGCGGGCGCGCAGCTCGCCGACGCCCTCGACGGCCTGGAGGTCGTCGATGCCGGCGGAGAGCAGCTTCTGAAGGGTGCCGAAGTGGTCCACGAGTCCTTCGACGACGTTGCCCGGCAGCCGCGGGACCTTGGTGAGCAGCCGGTAGCCCCGCGGGGCGACGGCTCCGTCGAGGTGCTCGCCGGTGCCGATGCCGAGGACCTTGGCGACCGCGGAAGGATCGACCAGGTCGGTGGCCGAGAGGTTCTCCAGCTTGACGAGCAGCTCGTTGGGGTCGCGGCTGCGACGGCGGGACGGCACGTAGTCGCGGATCACCAGCTCGCGCTCGGTGTCGACCCCGGTGATCAGCTCCTCCAGCTGGAGGGCGAGCAGCCGGCCGTCCGTGCCGAGCTCGAGGACGTAGTCCTCGATCTCGCGGGCGATCCGGGTGACCATCTCCAGGCGCTGCGCGACGACGGCGACGTCGCGGACGGTGACCAGGTCCTCGATCTCCAGTGCGGAGAGGGTGCTCGAGACCTCGTCGAGGCGGAGCTTGTAACGCTCGAGCGTCGCCAGGGCCTGGTTGGCGCGGGACAGGATCTGACCGGAGTCCTCCAGGACGTGCCGGGTCTCGCCGACGTAGGCGGCGATGATCTGCATCGACTGCGACACCGAGATCACCGGGAAGCCGGTCTGCTTGGCGACCCGGTCCGCGGTGCGGTGGCGGGTGCCGGTCTCGTCGGAGGGGATGCCCTGGTCGGGCATCAGGTGGACAGCGGCCCGGATGATCCGGGTGATCTGGTTGTCGATGATGATCGCGCCGTCCATCTTGGCCAGCTCGCGCAGACCGGTGGCGGTGAACGGCACGTCGAACTCGAAGCCGCCGGTGCAGATGCTGTCGACGAGCTTGTCGTGGCCGAGCACGATCAGCGCGCCGGTGCGGCCGCGGAGGATCCGCTCGAGCCCGTCCCGCAGTGACGTGCCGGGAGCGATGCGCGCGAGGGTCTCGCGGAGCCGGATGTCGGCCGACCGGTCGATGACCACGCGCGTGCCTTCCTGCTGGTACTGATCCGTGACCGGCGGATGTCGGTCGCTCGTACCTTATCCGTGACCGACGCCACTCACACGATCGATTCGCTCGATCCGGCCTCGACGACCTCCAGGGCGTGCTTGGTGCGTCGATCGAGGTGCAGCAGCCGCAGGGCGGTGGCCACGTCGGGCGCCTCCACCACCCGCATCCCCTCGATCACCCGGTCGCTGGAACCGCGCCGCACACCCTGCGCGGCGCCCGGGTCGGCCGGGACCACGGCCATCGCGAAACCGAGTCGCGCCGCCTCAGCCAACCGCTGCGGCAGGTCGCGCACCCGACGGAGCTCGCCGGACAGCCCGATCTCGCCCATCGCCACCACTCCCGCGGGCGGGGGACTGACGAAGGTGGCCGAGGCGAGCGCGACCGCGACGGCGAGGTCGCTGCCCGGGTCGGTGAGCCGGGCGCCGCCGACGGTGGAGGCGAAGACGTCGTGCTGGTGGAGCCGGATCCCACAGTGCTGCTGGAGGACCGCGAGCACCATGGCCAGACGCGAGCCGTCGAGGCCGGACGTGGTCCGGCGCGGACGCTCCGCCGGCGAGGTGGTGACCAGGGCCTGCACCTCCGCGAGCAGTGGTCGGCGGCCCTCCATGGTGACCGCCACGCACGTGCCCGGGACTCGTCCGTGGTGGCGCTCCACGAAGATGCCGGTGGGATCCTCCACCGTGGTGATCCCGTCGGGACCGATGTCGAAGCAGCCGACCTCGTCGACGGGGCCGAACCGGTTCTTCACGGCACGGAGCATTCGGAAGCGCGAGTCGCGGTCGCCCTCGAAGTGAAGGACCACGTCGACCAGGTGCTCCAGCACGCGTGGCCCCGCGATCGCGCCGTCCTTGGTGACGTGGCCGATCATCACCACCGTGATGTCACGGGTCTTGGCGACACGGATCAGCGCCTGGGCGACCTCCTTGACCTGGGTGACACCGCCCG
Organism: Nocardioides sp.; assembly: GCF_004803405.1. Taxonomy (GTDB): domain Bacteria; phylum Actinomycetota; class Actinomycetes; order Propionibacteriales; family Nocardioidaceae; genus Nocardioides; species Nocardioides vastitatis. The sequence continues at coordinate 3,311 of NZ_SSXI01000213.1, forward strand.
GCACGCCCTCGACGCCGGAGGCGCCGATCGTCTGCACCGAGTCGACGACCACCATGCGTGGTCGGGTCTCCTCGATGTGGGTGAGCACCGCCCCGAGATCCGTCTCCGCTGCGAGGTAGAGCTCGTCGTGGACGGCGTTCGTGCGGTCGGCACGGAGCCGGACCTGGGCCGCGGACTCCTCCCCGGTGATGTAGAGCGTGCGCTGCGAGCGCTGAGCGGTGCGGGCCGCGACCTCGAGCAGCAGGGTCGACTTGCCGACCCCTGGCTCGCCGGCGAGCAGCACCGCTGCGCCCGGCACCAGGCCGCCGCCGAGCACCCGGTCGAGCTCGGGCACGCCCGAGCCGTGG
>NZ_SSXI01000277.1 GCF_004803405.1 Nocardioides sp.
CAGCGGCTGCTCGCCCTCGGGGGCGCGCCTCGGCTCGCGGCGCTCCGGCCGCTCGCTGCGCTCGGGAACGGTCGGCCGCGCGGGGAACCTGATCACATCGCCCATGAACCGAACCTAGGCGCCCGCGGTGCCGGGCGACAGCGTTGTTCGCTGGCGGCGTACGCCGGTCGTCCCACCGCGGTTGACCCGGGAGGTTATCTGACTAAAGTCAGACGTTGTGAGTACGACGATCGCGGTCCTCCGCGGCTTCAACCGGACCTACACCCAGCGGATCGGCGTGCTGGACGAGTCCTTCCTCGGCACCGGGCGCGCGCTGGCCGTGAGCCGGCTGCTGTTCGAGATCGGATCTCGCCACCACACGACCGTGCGGGACCTGCGCGAGCAGCTCGGCCTCGACAGCGGGCACGTCGCGCGCATGCTCCGCAGCCTGGAGGGCGAGGGCCTGGTGGAGACCGCGCCCGACCCGGACGACGGTCGCCGTCGCCTGGTCCGGCTGACCCAGGACGGGAGGAAGGCCTGGCGCGAGCTCGACGAGCGCTCGGAGGCACTCGCCGCCCAGCTCGTGGACCCGCTGACCACACGACAGCAGGAGCGCCTCGCCGAGGCGCTCGCGACCGCGGACCTGCTGGTGCGGGCGGCGACCGTGCAGCTGCGGGAGGTGGCGCCCGGCGACCCGGTCGCGCGTGAGGCGACCGCTCGGTACTTCGACGAGCTCGACGAGCGCTTCCCGGCCGGCTTCGACCCCGGCGGACCCGAGGAGCCGCAGCCCGGCACCACGTCCGTCGTGGCCACCAGCGACGGCCGGCCGGTGGCCCACGGCGGCCTGCGTCCACTGCCCGACCTCGACCACGTCACCGCGGAGGTCAAGCGGATGTGGGTGGATCCCGGCTGGCGCGGCGCCGGCCTCGGCGCGCGGATGCTGCGCCACCTGGAGGCGCTCGCCCGCGACCGCGGATTCACGCGGGTCGTGCTGGACACCAACGACTCCCTCCTCGAGGCGATCGCCCTGTACGAGCGGGCCGGCTACCGCCGGATCGGCCGCTACAACGACAACCCCTACGCGCGGGCGTGGTTCGAGAAGGGGCTGGGGCAGATCCAGACCGAGGGCTGAGCCTGGACCGGCCGGGTATCTACTTGGCTCACGAGCGCGTCGTGCGCGCTCCGGGACCGGAGGTCGTCCGATGAGCCAGATCCAGGGGGTCATCGATCGACAGCGCCACCTGACGGCGATCCGCGAGTGGCTCGGGGAGGCGCTGTTCCTGAGGGTGGCCGGCCCCGACGGAGCCCGGCACCGCGAGCGGATCCACGGGACCCCCGGTCCGCGCTGGTTCGAGCCCGGGAGCCCGATCACCCGGGTCCACGGCGACGCGTCGATGTTCGTGGGCGGGATCCGCGCCCTGCTGCTGCAGACCCTGCACCCGGTGGCGATGCGCGCCGTCTCCGAGCACTCCGGGTTCCGGGGTGATATGTGGGGCCGACTGGCGCGGACCAGCCGGTTCCTCGCCGTGACCACGTTCGGCACGGTGGACGACGCCCAGCAGGCGGTGGACGTCGTCCGCGCCATCCACGACCGGGTCACCGGCATCGGCCCCGACGGCACGCCGTACTCCGCCAGCGACCCGCACCTCCTGCGGTGGGTGCACGTGGCGGAGGTCGACAGCTTCCTGCTCGCCCACCAGACCTACGGCCGGCACCCGCTGGACCGCGCCGAGTCCGACCGGTACGTCGCGGAGGCGGCGGAGGTGGCGCGGCGGCTCGGCGTGGTCGACCCGCCGACCACCGTCGCCGAGCTGCGTGAGGCGCTGGACTCCTTCCGCCCCGAGCTGCGGGGGAGCCGAGAGGCCCGGGAGGCGGTGCGCTACCTGCTCCTCAAGCCCCCGCTGCCCCTCGCCGCCAGGGCGCCGTACGGCGTGCTGTGCACGGCCGCGATCGGGCTGCTGCCGGTGTGGAGCCGCCGGCACCTGAGGCTGCCCTGGCTGCCGATCGCCGAGCAGACCGTGGTGCGCGCCCTCGGCGCGGTGGCGGTGGGCACCATCCGCTGGGCGATGACCCCGTCGCAGGAGTGACCTCGGGCGGCGCCAGCGGCCCTGCGGGGAGATCTGCACAGAACCTCCACACGTCGTCCCCCACTTCCGACGCCACGCGCTCGTAGCCTTCGAGCATGAGCAGCGCCAGCCGACGGGTCCTCGTCGTGGAGGACGACACGGTCATCAACCAGGCTGTCGCCGACCGCTTGGCGGCCGAGGGGTACGACGTCGTGCGGGCCTGGGACGGGCCCGGCGCCGTCGCGGCGGATGCCGAGCTGCAGCCGGACCTGGTCGTGCTCGACGTGATGCTTCCCGGCTTCGACGGCCACGAGGTCTGCCGGCGCATCCAGGCCGAGCGCCCGGTACCGGTCCTGATGCTCACCGCTCGCACCGACGAGGCCGACGTGCTGGTCGGGCTGGGGGTCGGAGCCGACGACTACCTGACCAAGCCGTTCCGCATGCGCGAGCTCGTGGCGCGCGTCTCGGCGCTGCTGCGCCGGGTGGAGCGCGCCGCCGACCTGGCCGGACGGCGGGCCCTCGAACTCGGCGACCTGCGGGTCGACGGTCCCGCCCGCAGGGTCTGGCGCGGCGGCGAGGAGGTCCGGCTCACGCCGACCGAGTTCGACCTGCTGCTCTGCCTGGCCGCCACGCCCGGCGCCGTGGTGACCCGCGAGAGGCTGCTCGCCGAGGTCTGGGGCTGGGCCGGCGCCACCGGGACCCGGACCGTCGACAGCCACGTCAAGGGACTGCGCGCGAAGGTCGGCGCCGACCTGATCCGGACCGCCCACGGCGTCGGCTATGCGCTCGAGACGGGGAGCCCCGCGTGAGCCAGCCTCGCTCCCAGCCCCTGGCGCGGGTCACCTCGCTCAAGGTCAAGCTCGGGCTCCTGGTGGCCGCCAGCGTCACGGTGGCCGCGACCATCGCCTCCCTCGGGCGCAGCGCCGGCGTGCCGGTGCTGCTGAGCATCCCGGTCACCATCCTCCTGGCGCTCGCGGTGACCCAGCTGCTCGCCGTCGGCATGACCTCGCCGCTGCGGCAGATGACCGAGGCCGCGCGCCGGATGGCGACCGGCGACTACGCCGTCCGGGTCACCGACACCTCGAGCGACGAGGTCGGCGAGCTGGCCCGCGCCTTCAACACGATGGCGCGCGACCTGGCCACCGTCGACCGGCAGCGACGCGAGCTGGTGGCCAACGTCAGCCACGAGCTGCGCACCCCGCTGGCCGGCCTGATCGCCGTGCTGGAGAACGCGGTCGACGGCGTCGCCCCTCGCGACCCCGACGCCCTGCCCGCCGCACTCGCCCAGGCGGAGCGGATGGCGGGCCTGGTCGAGGACCTGCTCGACCTCGCCAAGGTCGACGCCGGCAAGGCGCCGCTGAACCCCGAGCCGGTCCGGATCCGGGAGCTGCTCGAGGACGCCGTCGCCGAGGCGCGGGTGCTCGGCCGCCAGGTCGAGTACGACATCCAGGTGCAACCCGGTGACCTCGTCGTCCGCGCCGATCCCGCCCGGCTCCGGCAGCTCGTGGCGAACCTGCTCGACAACGCCTCCCGGCACAGCCCGGCGGCAGGGACCGTCCACGTCAGCGCAGCCCGCTTCGGGGATCGCTACCGGATCGAGGTCCACGACCAGGGCGCCGGCGTCGCGGCCGACGACCGCGAGCGGGTCTTCGAGCCGTTCGGCACCCTCAGCACCGCCGAGGGCGGCGGCACCGGGCTCGGCCTGGCGATCGCGCGCTGGGTGACCGAGCTCCACGGCGGCGCCATCCGCTTCGTCGACCCCGAGCCCGGTGACGAC
>NZ_SSXI01000220.1 GCF_004803405.1 Nocardioides sp.
CAGCCGCTCCGCACCGGCCATCGCCTCCTCCGCGGACAGCGCGCCGGCCGGCTCCGGGCTGGCCCGGTTGACGACCAGGCCGGCGAGCGGCATGCCGTCCTCGCTGAGCCGCTCGACGAAGTACTCCGCCTCGCGGATCGCGTCCGGCTCCGGCGCGGCCACGACGAGGAACGCCGTCCCGTCGGCCTGGAGCAGCGAGTAGGTCTTCTGGGCCCGCTGACGGAAACCGCCGAAGACGGTGTCCAGCGCGGACACGAAGGTCTGCAGGTCCTTGAGGAACTGAGCTCCCAGGATCCGGGTCAGCGCGTTGGTGATGATGCTGAACCCGGCGGTCATCAGCCTCGCGGGGCCTTTCGCGGGGGCCAGCATCAGTCGTACGAACCGGCCGTCGAGGAAGCTGGAGAGTCGCTCCGGGGCGTCGAGGAAGTCCAGCGCGGAGCGTGACGGCGGGGTGTCGACGACGATCAGGTCGTAGCTCGCCGCGTTCGATCCCGAGCGGGATCCGCCGCCCACGACATGGTCGCGATACAGCTGGCCGAGCTTCTCCATCGCCATGTACTCCTGCGTGCCGGCGAACGAGCTCGAGAGCGCGATGTAGAAGGGGTTGGCGAGGATCTGCTTCGCCTTCTCCGGGCTGGCCTGGGAGACGACCACCTCGTCGAAGGTGCGCTTCATGTCGAGCATCATCGCGTCGAGGTGCCCCTCGCCCTCGACTCCGCTCACCGGCCGCGGAGTGTTGTCGAGCTCCCCGATGCCCATCGACTGCGCGAGACGCCGCGCCGGGTCGATGGTGAGTACGACGACCCGCCGGCCCCGCTCGGCGGCGCGGAGTGCGAGCGCCGCACTGGTCGTGGTCTTTCCGACCCCTCCCGAGCCGCAGCACACGATGATCCCGGTGGTCGGGTCGTCCAGCAGCGCGTCGACGTCGAGGGCGCCGGCGGGGCGCGCGGGAGACGTGGCAGGCCCGACCCGCGAGGGGCGCTTCGCGGAGCTGCGTGCCATGTCAGCGTCCTTCCTTGCGGCTCATGCCATCTGCTTTCGGCCCGAGCCCACCTCGCTGGCGCTCGGCGTACCTCCGTGGGGGCTCCTCGCGCTCATGCCATCTGCTCTCGGCCTGAGCCCTGCGGTGCCTCACTCCGGCACACCTCGCTGGCGCTCGGCGTACCTCCGTGGGGGCTCCTCGCGCTCATGCCATCCCTTGCGCTCGAAGCAGCCCGGCGAGCTCGTACAGCCCGCCGAGGTCGATGCCGCCGGCCATCCGTGGCAGCTCGTAGGACGGGACGTCCAGCTGGGCGACGATCTCGCGCTGGGAGTCCTCGAGCGCGCGCCGCTCGGCGTGGTCGGCAGCCTCGGCCAGGAGGCCGTCGACCAGCGCGTCGTCGGCCTCGATCCCGGCGGACTTGAGATCGGTCGCGATCCGCTCGCGGTCCAGGGTGCCGGCGCGGGCCGCCGCGAGGTCGGCGGGGGCCAGGTCGCGCGGGCGGACCTGGTTGACGACGACGCCGCCCACCGGCAGGTTCACCTCGCGCAGCTCGCGGATGCCGTCGACTGTCTCCTGGACCGGCATCTCCTCGAGCACCGTCACCAGGTGCACGGCCGTGCGAGGCGAGCGGAAGAGGGTCATCATCGTGTCGGACTGGGACTTGATCGGTCCGACCTTCGCCAGCCCCGCCAGCTCGTTGCTGACGTTGAGGAACTGCGCGATCCGGCCGGTCGGCGGCGCGTCGAGCACCACCGCGTCGTAGTCGATGGCGCCCTTGTTGCGGCTGTTGCGCTGGACCGCCTCGTAGACCTTGCCGGTGAGCAGCACGTCGCGGACGCCGGGCGCGATCGTGGTCGCGAACTCGATCACGCCGAACCGGTCGAGCGCGCGGCCGGCACGACCCAGCCGGTAGTACATGGCGAGGTACTCCAGCAACGCGGACTCGGCGTCGATGTGCAGCGCGTGCACCACGCCCCGGCCGCCCTCGGCGTCGGGAAGACCGGTGGTGAGCCGCCTCTCCTCGTAGGGGAGCGGATCCACGTCGAACATCCGGGCGATGCCCTGGCGTCCCTCCACCTCGCACAGCAGGACGTTCTTCCCCCTGGTCGCGAGGGCCAGCGCGAGAGCGGACGCGACGGTCGACTTGCCGGTGCCACCCTTCCCGGTGACCACGTGCAGCTGAACGCGGGGCCAGTCACTCACACGCCGAGCGTAGCGATCCCACGCGACCGCATCCTCCACGGCAGTTCGGGCACACTGACGAGAGACCGGGCCGTTTCCCCACAGGTGCGACGGGTACCGAAGCGTTCGACCGGAGGAGCAGCCTGATGACCACCCCCGATTCCCACGCGCGCACCACCGCCACCCCCACCGCCACCCCCATCGACCGCGAGGTCGACGCCGTGGTGATCGGCAGCGGTCCGAACGGGCTCGTGGCCGCGAACCTCCTCGCCGACGCCGGCTGGCAGGTACTCGTGCTGGAGGAGCAGCCACGGATCGGTGGCGCGGTCGCGAGCGACGGCGACGTGCACGAGGGCTACATCCACGACACGTTCAGCTCGTTCTACCCGTTGGCCGTGGCCAGCCCGACGATCCGCGCGCTCGGGCTCGAGCAGCACGGCCTCCGGTGGACGAGCGCGCCGGCGGCGTTCGGCTCGCCCTTCGCCAGCGGGGACTGGGCCCTGGTCCATCCCGATCGTGACGCGACCGCCGACTCGCTGGACAAGCTCTGTCCGGGCGACGGCGACGCGTGGCTGCGGATGTGCCGCGACTGGGACGCGATCGGGGAGCAGGTGATCGCGGCCCTGCTGACGCCCTTCCCCCCGGTCAGGGCGGGTGCAGCCGCCCTGGCGCGGCTGCCTCGGGTGGGCGGTCTGGACTTCGTGCGCGAGATGATCGCGCCGATGCGCGAGGTCGCCGACCGCCGCTTCCGCGGCGAGGCGGCGAGGATGCTGCTGGCGGCGAACTCCGCGCACGCGGACATCTCGATGGACGGCGTCGGCTCGACGGTGATGGGCTGGCTGCTGGCGATGATCGGCCAGGACCTCGGCTACCCCGTGCCCGTCGGCGGGGCAGGCGCGTTCGCGTCGTCGATGGCCCGCCGGCTCGAGTCCGCCGGCGGCCGGATCGTCACCGACTGCCGCGTCACCCGGGTCGTCGTCGACGCCGGGCGGGCTGTCGCCGTACGGACCGGGGCGGGCGAGGAGGTGCGGGTGCGGCAGGCGGTCGTCGCCGACGTCAGCGCTCCCGCGCTGTACGCCGACCTCCTCGCCGAACGCGACGTGCCGGCCCGGATCCGTCGCCACCTGGAGCGCTTCACCTGGGACTACGCCACCATCAAGGTGGACTGGGCGCTGTCCGCACCGGTGCCGTGGGCGACGGCGCCGGTGCTGGCGCCGGGAACGGTGCACGTCGCGGAGACCATCGACGAGCTCGCCGTGCAGGGGACGCAGATCGCGGCGGGCCTGGTGCCGAGCGATCCGTTCCTCATCGTCGGGCAGATGGCCGCCGCTGACCCGACCCGGGCCCCGGCGGACGCCGAGTCGCTGTGGGCGTACACGCACCTGCCGCACGACGTGCGCGGTGACGCGGGACCTGACGCGATCAGTGGTCGGTGGGACCACGACGAGAACGAGAGGATGGCGGACCGCATGCAGATGCGTATCGAGAAGTACGCCCCCGGATTGTCGGACCGGATCCTGAGCCGGAGGGTGCTCGGGCCGCGCGAGATGCAGGCCCGCGACGCCAACCTCGTCAACGGCGCGCTCAACGGCGGCACGGCGAACCTCCACCAGCAGCTGGTGCTCCGCCCCGTGCCCGGGCTGGGGCGAGCGGAGACGCCGATCAAGGGGCTTTACCTGGGCTCGGCATCGGCGCACCCGGGCGGCGGAGTCCACGGGGCCTGTGGGTCGAACGCCGCCCGCGCTGCCCTCGGCCACGCCCGGCTGCGCAGGCTGGTCGGGGCGCCCCGCCGGGTGATGGACGAGCTGAGGAGCGGCCGATGAGCGGAATGGATGACGTGATGAGCGACGGGACGTCCAGGGGCGTGGTGGTCATCACCGGCGGCACGTCCGGTGTCGGTCGGGCTGCCGCGCGGGCCTTCGCGGACGAGGGCCACCCGGTCGTCGTCCTCGCTCGGGGGCAGGACGCCCTGGACGCCACGGAGGCCGAGCTGCGCGAGCGCCAGCCGGGCTGCCGGGCGATCCAGGTCGACGTCACCGACCGGGCCGCGCTGGACGCAGCGGCCGACGCGGTCGAGCAGGAGGTCGGGCCGATCGCGGTCTGGGTGAACTCGGCGATGGTCACGGTGATGGGCGCCTTCGAGGACGTCGATCCCGACGACTTCGACCGGGTGGTGGACGTGGTGTTCAACGGCACCGCCAACGGCACCCGTACCGCGCTGCGCTGCATGCGCCCGCGCGACGAAGGACGGATCGTGCAGGTCGGGAGCGCTCTGGCCTACCGCGGCATCCCCCTGCAGTCGGCGTACTGCTCCGCCAAGCACGCCGTGCAGGGCCTCTCGGACTCCCTCCGCAGCGAGCTGCTGCACCAGGGCAGCCGGATCACGGTCGGTGAGGTGAACCTGCCGGCGATCAACACCCCGCAGTTCGACATGTGCCGCAACCTGCTGGACAAGGCGCCGCAGCCCGTCCCGCCGATCTTCCAGCCCGAGGTCGCGGCGGAGGCGATCGTGCACGCCGCGCGCACCGGAGACCGATCATTGCTGGTCTCGTTCGTCACCACGCGCACGGTCTACACCGACCGGCTGTTCCCCGGCGCCCTGGACCACGTGCTGAAGGACACCGGCTACGACGGCCAGCAGGTGACCCGTCCGGTGCCCGCCGGGGACAACCTCTGGGAACCGCTGGCCGGGGACCACGGCTGCCACGGCTCGTTCGACGAGCAGGCCCGGACGGCGTCGCGCCAGGAGATGCTGCGGCACACGCCGTTGGGTGCCGGTGCGCGCCTGGCCGGGGAGGTGGGCCGCCGGGTCGGCGGCCGGGTGCTGCGTTACCTGGTCTGATCTCCGGTCCGTCTGCCGCGCCGACGGCATGGCCCCCATCCCGGGGGGTACCTCAGTCCCATGAGCAGCAACGCGAGGATCTTCCACTGTTCCCCGGACGACGTCTTCGACATCCTCGAGGACGGCTGGAGCTACGCGACCTGGGTGGTCGGTGCCGCTCGCATCCGAGAGGTCGAGGAGGCGTGGCCCGAACCCGGGAGCCGCATCCACCACTCCGTGGGTGCCTGGCCGCTGCTGCTCAGCGACACCACGTCGGTCGAGGACATCGACCGTCCGCACTCGATCCTGCTGACGGTCCGGGCATGGCCGGCCGGGGAGGGCAGGGTGCGGATCTCGTGCGACCCCGAGGACTCCGGGACCCGGGTCACCATCGAGGAGGACGCGTCGTCCGGCCCCGCGCTGCTGGTGCTCAAGCCGGTGCGCGACCTGATGCTGTCGTGGCGCAACGTCGAGGCGCTCCGCCGACTGGCCTACCTCGCCGAGAGCCGGGCACGCAAGGCGGACGACACCGACGGCGACGGCTCGGTCGCGAAGGTCCGCCGCCAGCCCTAGCCGACCGCCGCGGCACGGTGGACGCGTGTGCCGCGCTGGTCGGCCCTGAGTAGGGTGCGAGGCATGACCAAGTGGGAATACAGCGTGGCTCCTGTCCTCAACCACGCCGCAGCGCAGATCCTCAACAACTTCGGCCAGGACGGGTGGGAGCTCGTCACCCTCCTCCCCGGGCAGGGCGGCAACGACGTCGCCTACTTCAAGCGCCCCGCCGAGTGACGAGGGCGGCCTGAGGCGATGACATCCCCGGAGGAGCGGCTCGCCGCGCTCGGGCTGACCGTGCCGGACGTGGTGCCGCCGGTGGCGTCGTACGTCCCGGCGGTCCGCAGCGGCGCGATGGTCTACACGGCCGGGCAGCTGCCGATGCGTGACGGCGCGCTGATCACGACCGGCAAGGTCGGCGCGTCGGTCACCCCCGAGCAGGCCTACGAGTGCGCGCGTCAGTGCGCGCTCAACGCGATCGCCGCGATCAGATCGGTCGCCGGTGACCTGGCAGGTGTGCGGATCGTGAAGGTGGTGGGGTTCGTGTCGTCGACCCCGGACTTCACCGGCCAGCCCGGCGTCGTGAACGGAGCCAGCGAGCTGCTGGGGGAGGTGTTCGGCGACGCCGGCGTGCACGCGCGGTCGGCCGTCGGCGTACCCGTCCTCCCGCTCGACGCGCCGGTCGAGGTCGAGGTGGTCGCCGAGGTCATCGGTTGACATCCATCCCGCTGCCGCCGGTCCCGCTGCCGGAGAGGTTCCTCGAGCTCTCCCGGGAGTACGCCGACGGCCGCCGCGAGCCCGCCGAGCCGCGCAACGCGGCGACGGTCGTGCTGATGCGGCCCGGTGCCGCCGGCCGGCCCGAGGTCTACCTGATGCGGCGCCAGCTGAGCATGGACTTCGCCGGCGGCATGGCTGTCTTCCCCGGCGGCGGGGTGGATCCGCGGGACTTCGACCACTCCGTCACCTGGGCCGGACCGCCGCCGGCGGAGTGGGCGCGGCTGCTCGGCACCGAGGAGGACCTCGCCCGGGCGCTGGTCTGCGCGGCGGTGCGGGAGACGTACGAGGAGTCGGGAGTGCTGCTCGCCGGAACGTCGGTCGACAACGTCGTCGCCGACACCACCGGCGAGGACTGGGAGGCCGACCGCGTCGCACTGGAGTCGCGGGAGCTCGCGATGACCGACTTCCTCGAGCGGCGCGGGCTCGTGCTGCGCACCGACCTGCTCGGGATCTGGAGCGGCTGGCTGACGCCGGTCTTCGAGCCGAAGCGCTACCGGACCTGGTTCTTCGTGGCCCGACTGCCGGAGGGCCAGCGCACCCGCGACGTGTCGACGGAGTCCTCCGAGGTCGTCTGGCTGACGGCAGCTGAGGCGGCCGACCGTGCGGACCGCGGCGACCTCGCGATGCTGCCGCCGACGTACCTGACCTGCCTGGAGATCGGCACGCACCGCGACCTCGACGAGGTGATGACCGCGAGCGGGGGCCGCACCGTCGACATGTTCATGCCCGAGGTCGAGGCCCTCGGCGACGGCTTCACGTTGTCGATGCCCGACCAGCTGCGACCGCTCGTCGCGGCCCGGAGAGCTTGAGTCCGCGCATGAGCGAGCAGGCGGGGGGTCCCTGGAAGGGCGGCGAGTACGGCGCCCGCGGACGATGCGTCCTCGCCCCGAACCCCGGGATCATGACCCTTGACGGCACCAACACCTGGGTGCTGCGCGAGCCCGGGGCGGATCGGTCGATCGTGGTCGACCCCGGACCGTTGCACGACGAGCACCTGGACGCGGTCGCTGAGGTCGCCGGGCAGGTCGAGGCCGTGGTCGTCACCCATCACCACCTCGACCACACCGAGGCCGCCCGCTCCTTCGCCGAGCGGATGGGATGCGGCGTCCGCGGCCTCGATCCCCACCAGTGCTGGCGATCCGACCCCCTCGCCGAGGGCGAGGTGCTGTCCGTCGGCGGACTCGAGGCCGAGGTGGTGACCACGCCGGGCCACACCAGCGACTCGATCTCGCTGCTGGTCGGGGCCGACCGGGCCCTGCTGACGGGCGACATGGTGCTGGGCCGGGGCACGGCGGTGATCGTGCACCCCGACGGCGACCTGGCGCGCTACTTCGACTCGATGGAGAAGATGAGAGCTCTCGTGGCGGAGGGCCGGGTCGAGGCGCTGTGGCCGGCCCACGGGCCGGTGCTCACCGACGCGGCCGGCGTGCTCGACCACTACGTCGTGCACCGCCGCGAGCGGCTCGACCAGGTCGAGTCCGCCCTGTCCCGGCTCGGCATACGCGCCGCCGACCTGCCGTCGGACGTCGCCGAGCACCCGACCCTGCCGCGCCAGGTCGTCGAGGTCGTCTACGCGGACGTCGACGAGTCGCTGTGGGGCGCGGCCGAGTGGTCGGTGCGGGCGCAGCTGGCCTACCTCGCGAGCCGCTGAGCCTGCCCCGAGGTGGTCGCCGCATGACCTCGCAGGTCATGTCCTCGACCCCGGCCGGTGGCTAGGTTGGCGGTCGTGAACGCCAGTGCAGGGGCGCTGATCCGCCAGTGGCGCCAGCGGCGCCATCTCTCGCAGCTCGAGCTCGCGAACCGCGCCGAGGTCTCCACCCGGCACCTGAGCTACCTCGAGAACGGCCGCTCCCGGCCGACCAGCGCCATGATCATGCGTCTCTGCGACCACCTGGACATCCCGTTGCGGGAGCAGAACGAGCTGCTGCTCGCGGCCGGGCACGCGCCCGCCCATCCCGAGCACTCGCTCGCGGACCGCCCGATGGCCGAGGTCAACGCGGCGCTCGAGGCGATCCTCCAGGCACACGGCCCCTACCCGGCGCTGGCCGTCGACCGGCACTGGGAGCTGGTGACCGCCAACGAGGCGGCGTTCTCCCTGATGGACGGCATCGACGAGGACCTGCTCGAGCCGCCGGTCAACGTGATCCGGCTCTCCGTGCACCCGCGCGGCCTGGCGCCGCGGATCGTCAATCTGCCGGAGTGGCGGGCGATGCTGGCCGAGCGCCTCCGGCGCGAGTACGACGCCACCGGGGACGCCGCGCTCGGGGAGCTGCTCGCCGAGGTGGCCGCCGGGGTCGACCGACCGCCCGCTTCGGCCGCGCTCGTCGTACCCCTGCAGCTGCGCGTGGGGGAGGACACCGTCCTGTCCTTCATCTCGACCACGACCGTGTTCGGCACGCCGCGCGAGGTCACCCTCTCGGAGCTGGCGATCGAGGCGTTCTACCCCGCGGACGAGGCGACCCGGAAGATCCTCAACGGGTACGGCTGATCAGCCCGGCTCAGGCCGGCCAGCGCCCGTCCGCCTTCGCGGCGTCGACGGCCGCCCGCCCGGCGTCGGTCATCAGGCCCTCGGCCTCGAGCATCGCGACCCGCTCCACGTTGGACATCGACCACGTGCTCTTCGGTCCGCGCGGGGTGAACCGGATGAAGGAGGTCTCCGCGTCACGACCGCGGCCCTGGCCGTCGATCCACCCGAAGCAGAGCGCCTCGAGGACCGCGTGCTCGTAGGTGAGCGCGGTGACGGTGCCGCCCTTCTTGGTCAGCGCGAGCCACGCCGCCGGCTCCGACGCGTGGTGCTCCGCGAGCCAGGCCCGCCACGCCGCCCGGTCGGGGACGAGGAGCTCCTCGCCGCTCAGTCGGTGCGCCACGCGGTCCCGACCACCGTTTCTACCCGCGCTGCCCGGAATCCGGCGATCAGCGAGCGCGCCGCGACATCCGCTCCATGTCGAGGATCACGACCGAGCGCGGCTCGAGTCGCAGCCAGCCGCGCGAGGCGAAGTCGGCCAGCGCCTTGTTGACCGTCTCGCGGGAGGCGCCGACCAGCTGGGCGAGCTCCTCCTGGGTGAGGTCGTGGTGCACGTGGACGCCGTCGTCGGCGGTGCGGCCGAAGCGGTCGGCGAGGTCGAGCAGCGCCTTGGCGACCCGGCCCGGCACGTCGGAGAAGACCAGGTCGGCGACGACGTCGTTGGCCTTGCGCAGCCGGCCGGCGAGCTGGGCGAGCAGGCCGCGGGCGACCGCCGGTCGTCCCTCGAGCCAGCGCAGGAGGTCCTCGTGGGAGAGCGATGCGAACTCGGCGTCGGTCACCGCGGTGACGGTCGCGGACCGCGGGCCGGGGTCGAAGAGCGACAGCTCGCCGAACATCTGGCCGGGACCCATGATCGCCAGCAGGTTCTCGCGACCGTCGGACGAGGTGCGGCCGAGCTTCACCTTGCCCTCGAGCACGACGTACAGCTTGTCGCCGCTGTCGCCCTCGTGGAACAGCACCTCGCCGCGCCGCAGCCGAGTGGTCGACATCGAGGTCCGCAGGGCGGCCATCGCCTCGTCGTCGAGGGCGCTGAACAGCGGCGCCTGACGGAGTACGTCGTTGTCCACGCTTCCTCCAAGGTCCCTTTGCATCGTGGCCCGCCCCCCGCGGATGGAAATCCGGTCCGACGACATGCGTCGGCGAGCATCCTAGCCAGTGGGGGATCTCACACCTAGTCGTCGGTGCTGCACGGCCTGTCCGACGTCGCCCGTAGGCTGGGCGGGTGCGGGCGACAACCAGGGCGATCGACATCGCCGAGGAGACCCCGGCACAGCTGGTCCGTCGGGCCCGCAAGGTCGATCGGGTGCTGGCCGAGACCTACCCCGACGCCAAGGCGGAGCTCGACTTCGACAACGCCTTCGAGTGCCTCGTGGTGACCGTGCTCTCCGCGCAGACGACCGACAAGCGGGTCAACATCGTCCGGCCCACGCTGTTCGCCGCCTACCCCGACCCGGCATCCATGGCGGCCGCCGACCGGGACCACCTCGAGCAGATCGTCGGCCCGCTCGGGTTCTTCCGCGCCAAGACCGAGGCGCTGCTCAAGCTGAGCGCCGCGCTCGTGGAGCGGTACGACGGCCAGGTGCCGGCAAGGCTCGAGGACCTGGTCACGCTGCCCGGTGTCGGGCGCAAGACGGCGAACGTCGTGTTGGGCAACGCGTTCGGGCTGCCCGGGATCACCGTCGACACCCACTTCGGGCGGCTCGCCCGCCGGCTCGGGTGGACCACCGAGACCGACCCGGTGAAGGTCGAGCACGCCGTGGGCGCACTGTTCCCCAAGCGCGACTGGACGATGCTGTCGCACCACCTGATCTGGCACGGTCGTCGTCGCTGCCATGCGAAGAAGCCGGCGTGCGGAGCCTGCCCGGTGGCGCGGTGGTGCCCGTCGTACGGGACCGGCCCGACCGACCCGGTCGAGGCGGAGAAGCTGGTCCGCACGGAAGGCCCGAACTGATGGGTCCCGGGAGGTCGACGGCGGTTCGTGCCGCCGGCGTGCTGGCCGTCGCGGTGCTGCTCGCGGGCTGCGACCAGGCCGAGCCGGCCCTGGCGTGCAAGATCGAGGTCGACACCCCCGAGCTCCAGGCGGACCGCGAGGCGGCCGGCATCGCCGACTGCCGCCCGGACGGGTCGGCCGCCGACCCCGATGGCCGCGACCCCGAGGGCGCGCCGGTGGCCGACCTGCCCGACGTCTCCCTGGCCTGCCTCGGCAGCGAGTCGAGGATGGCGCTCTCGGAGGTGCGGGGCCCGGCCATGATCAACTTCTGGGCCTCCAACTGCGGTCCGTGCCGCGAGGAGCTGCCCGCCCTGCAGGAGTTTCACGAGACCTACGGGTCGCAGGTGACCGTCCTCGGCGTGGACTACCTCGACACCTATCCGGGCGCTGCGATCGACCTCGCCCGGCAGAGCGGGGTGACCTACCCCTCGCTCGCCGACGCCTGTGGGGACCTGCAGAGCACCGACCTGGTGATCCTCGGCCTGCCGCAGTTCGTCCTCGTCGCCGAGGACGGCACGGTCACCCAGGTTTCCGGCGGCGTCGACTCCGTCGATGACCTGGTGGTCATGGTCGACCAGCACCTCGGCATCGACCTCGCCGCCGGGACTCCGGAGAGGACCGGGCGATGACGGTCCCGATGCCCGACGAGATGCGCGCCCGGATGGTCGACCGGGTGCCCGACGAGCTGCCCGCCGACCTGCCCGACTGGCTGCGACCGGTCGCCGAGGGTGCGCGACGGATTCGAGGCAGCGACCTGACCCGGTTCCTGCCGCCCGAGGGGGCCCGGACGCGGCGCGGCGCCGTGCTGATGCTCTTCGGAGAGGGCGACGTGCTCCTCACCGAGCGCGCCCACCACATGCGCTCCCATCCCGGGCAGGTCTCGTTCCCCGGCGGCTCCATCGACCCCGGGGAGACGGTTGTGCAGGCCGCGCTCCGCGAGGCCTGGGAGGAGATCGGCGTCGACCCCGGTGGAGTCGAGGTGTTCGGCGCCCTGCCCGAGCTCTGGCTGCCGCCGTCGAACTTCGCGGTGACCCCGATCCTGGGCTGGTGGCGCGAGCCCGTCCCGGTCGAGGTCACCTCACCGGACGAGGTCCACGAGATCCACCACGTCGACCTCCGCGAGCTCTTCGCACCCGAGCACCGGATCGAGGTGCGCCACCCCGGCGGCTGGACCGGACCCGGATTCCTGATCGGCGAGGACAAGGATGTCATCGTCTGGGGATTCACCGGCGGGATCCTGACCAGGTTCTTCTCGTTCCTCGGGTGGCTGCCACCGGTGGACAGCCCGCCGGTGCATGATCTGCCGGACCACATGCTCGCGGAGTACGTCCGCCGTATCTCCCGGGACAACACAGGCGACGGAGCCGACGTGGACGGTATGGACCTGCTCGAACCCGAGGACGACGACTGACGTGAACCTTCTGGACTGGCTCCTCCTGCTGCTCGTCGCCGCCTACGCCCTCTCCGGGTACTGGCAGGGCTTCGTCACCGGCGCGTTCGCGACGGTGGGGCTGCTGACCGGCGGCCTGATCGGGATCTGGCTCGCGCCGACCATCCTCGGCGGGATGGAGCCGTCCCTGGCCGTCTCGCTCGGGGCGCTGTTCATCGTCATCCTCGCGGCGTCGCTGGGTCAGGCCCTCATGCAGTACGCCGGCGCGCGGGTCCGCGAGCGGATCACCTGGCAGCCGGCTCGCGCCGTCGACGCCGTCGGCGGCGCACTGCTCAGCGCCCTCGCGGTCCTGCTGGTCGCCTGGGCCCTGGGCGTCGCCATCTCCGGGACCAGGATCGGGCCGGTCACCTCGATGGTCCGCAACTCGGAGGTGCTGGCGAAGGTCAACCAGGTGCTTCCGGCCGCGGCGCCCAACGCGTTGCAGGCGTTCAACGCGGTCGTCGGCACCGGGTTCTTCCCGCGTTACCTCGAACCGTTCGCGCCGGAGCGGATCGTCGAGGTCCAGCCCGGCCCGAACCGCCTGCTCAAGGACCCCGAGGTGCTGGCCACCAGGCCGAGCGTGGTCAAGATCCGCGGCGCCAACCGCTGCGGGCGCGGCGTCGAGGGCACCGGGTTCGTGTTCGCCGAGGACCGCGTGATGACCAACGCCCACGTGGTCGCCGGGGTGGAGGACCCCGAGGTGAACGTCGGGGGCGACACCGAGCTCGGCCGCGTCGTGCTCTACGACGAGGAGCTCGACATCGCCGTGCTCGCGGTCGACACCCGCGACGTGCCGGTCCTCGACTTCGACATCGAGGCCGGGAAGCCCGCCGCGTCCGAGGATCCCGTGGCCATCGTGGGATACCCGCAGGACGGTCCGTTCGACATCCAGACCGGCCGGATCCGGGCGGAGCAGAATCTCCGTTCGCCCGACATCTACGGCGAAGGCACGGTCGTCCGTGAGGTGTACTCGATACGCGGGCTGGTGCGGCCCGGCAACTCCGGCGGGCCGATCGTGACGCCCGGCGGCCGGGTCGCCGGGGTCGTGTTCGCGGCGTCGGTGACCGACCCCGAGACCGGCTACGCCCTGACCTCCGGGCAGGTGGCCGCCAGCGCCCGGCGCGGCGAGTCCGCCGACGGCGAGGTCGCCACCGGCGACTGCGCGGCCTGAGGGCTTCACACCGCTGCGCTCCCGGCGTGCGGCATATTGACCACATGACCGGGTCCGCCATGTATCCCGCCTATCCCGCTCCCAGCCCCGAGGCAGTCGGTCTCTTCGACGAGATGCGGAGGTTCCTCGCCGAGGAGGTGCTTCCCGCCGAGGAGGCCTACGACCGCCACCGCGAGGAGGCCGGCGCGGACGACCACACGGTGCCGCCGGTGATGGAGGAGCTCAAGACGAAGGCGCGCCAGCGCGGCCTGTGGAACCTCTTCCTGCCCAGCGAGTCCGGACTGACCCAGCTGGAGTACGCCACCATCGCCGAGCTGTCGGGCTGGAGCATCGAGATTGCTCCGGAGGCGATCAACTGTCAGGCGCCCGACACCGGCAACATGGAGCTGCTCCACCTGGTCGGCACCCCCGAGCAGCAGGACCGGTGGCTCAAGCCGCTCCTCGCGGGCGAGATCCGCTCCGCGTTCGCGATGACGGAGCCGGCCGTGGCGTCCTCCGACGCCACCAACATCGAGACCCGCATCGAGCGCGATGGCGACGAGTACGTCATCAACGGACGCAAGTGGTGGATCTCCGGCGCGGCCGACCCGCGCTGCAAGGTGCTCGTCGTGATGGGCAAGACCGATCCCGAGGCCGCAACGCACCGGCAGCAGTCGATGGTGATCGTCCCGGTCGACACCCCGGGCGTCGAGGTCAAGCGGTCCTACCCGGTGTTCGGCCGGCAGGACCAGCACGGCCATTGCGTCATCGAGTTCACCGACGCCCGCGTGCCGGTGCGCAACCTGCTCGGCGAGGAGGGCGGCGGCTTCGCGGCCGCCCAGATGCGCCTCGGGCCCGGCCGCATCCATCACGTGATGCGTGCCCTCGGCGCCGGTGAGCGCGCACTGGCGATGATGGTCGACCGGGCGAAGGTCCGGACCGCGTTCGGCGGTGTGCTGGCCGAGCAGTCCTCGGTGCGGGAGAAGATCGCAGAGTCCCGGATCGAGCTCGAGCAGGCCCGCGCCCTGTGCCATCGGGCAGCGTTCGTCGTCGACTCCGAGGGCAACAAGGCGGCCCGGCACCTGATCGCCGCCGCCAAGGTGGCCGTTCCCCGCGCCGTGCTGTCCGTCATCGACCGCGCCATCCAGGTCCACGGCGCGGCCGGCGTCAGCGACGCGACGGTACTGGCCACGCTCTACGGCTGGCACCGCGCGATGCGGATCTTCGACGGGCCTGACGAGGCGCACCTCACCACGCTCGGCCGCGCGGAACTCGGACGCGAGCCGATGTTCGACCTGCCCCTGTCGATCCACAACCAGTTCCGCTGAGGAGGCCGTCATGACGCAGAACCTGGTCCGCTACGAGTACGACGCCGGGGCCGCCCGGATCACGCTGGCCGACGGCGAGCGGGGCAACGCCCTCGGCCTCGCCCTGGTCGACCAGCTGCTGGACGCCGTGCGCCAGGCCGGTCGGGACGCGGCGAAGGTGATCGTGCTCGCCGCCGACGGCCGCTTCTTCTCGGTCGGCGGCGACCTCGCCGCCTTCGGTGCGGCCCAGGACCGGTCGATGCTCATCGACGACCTCGCCGAGGCGCTGCACCGGGTCGTCAGCGAGCTGATCCGCTCCGACGCGATCGTGGTGAGCGTGGTGCAGGGCACCGCGGCCGGGGCCGGCTTCCCGCTGGCTGCGGTGGGCGACGTCGTCCTCGCCTCCGACACGGCGAAGTTCAGTCTCGCCTACACCAAGGTCGGCCTCTCGCCCGACGGTGGCAGCTCCCTGCTGGTGCAGACGCTCGGCCTGCACCGGACGCTGCGCCTCGCGCTGCTCGGTGACCTGCTCAGCGCGCAGGAGGCCTACGACGCCGGACTGGTCGCCCGGGTCGTGCCGGCCGACGAGCTGCCCCGCGTGGTGGACCAGGTGGTGGGCGCGCGCGTCGCGGGGTCTGCCCCGGCCCAGGCGTCCGCCAAACGGTTGCTCCGGGAGGCCGCGGCCGCCTCCCCCGAGACCGCGCTGCGGCGCGAGTCGCTGTCGATCCGCACCCTCGTGGGTACCGCCGACGGCGTCGAGGGAATCACGGCGTTCCTGGAGAAGCGGGCGCCGAGCTTCGGCCAGGCCGACGCCACGAGCTGACCCGGCCCTCAGCGGGGCCGGGCCACCGCGACCCGGCCCGGACGAGCTCAGGAGGTCGTGGCCGCCGCGGTCCGGGTCGCGTGCGGCACCGGGCAGCCCGCGGGCCGTCGGAACGTGCCGAGGTCACCGAGCACGTACCCACCCGGGTAGCTCTTGATGCGCGGGAGGTCCTCGGCGAAGGTGGGCTTCCGCTTGGACGGCGTGTACCGCAGCAGCCTGGCCCGTGCCCTCATCGCCACCTCGGTGATCCTGCGCGCGGCAGGCCCGGGGTCGTCGTACCGGAAGGCCTGGAGGAGGGGCGGGTCCATGAGGGCGCGGCTGAGGAGGTCGATCGGCATCCTCAGCGGCCTGGGGTAGAAGGTCGTGAGCAACTGGAGGGTGGAGTCGGCGACCCGCCGACCACCCTCGTCGTAGGCGAAGTGGTGGCGCTCGTAGCCGTCCATCAGGTCCATGAACCCGTCGTAGGTCTCGGGGATGCCCTTGATCCCCATGAGCCGGCCCAGCTCCCGGAAGTAGTTCACGCTGGCGCGGAGCTCGGTGTCGGTCAGCGGCCGCCACCCGTATCGGTCCAGCCAGCGCTTCGGCACCACCACGAACGTCGACAGCACGTAGCGCAGGTCGTTGTTGCTGATGTCGTACATCTGGTGCATCTGGTTGATCCGGCGGATCGCGACCCTGCCCTCCTCGCTCTCGAATCCGTGCACGAACGGCGCCTCCAGCAGCAGCGCCGTGTCGTCGTACCGCTTCTGGCAGCGGCCGGTGAACTCGCCGGTCTGGTCGAGCAGGCGGCCCACGCTCGGCACCGCGTAGGTGCGGAACAGCGCGAAGCTGAGCGCCTGAGTCATGTCCCAGGTGAACTCGTAGAGGGAGAGGTTCTGGTAGATCTCGACGAAGTCCTTCTCCGGGTCGAGTGCCTCGTTGCGGTCCCGCCAGAGCGTCTTGGACATGCTCCGACCATAGGGGAGTCGCCAGACCCCCGGCAGGGTGCTGGCCGGCCGGTAGAACGTGTTCCTGTTCGGCCACTACAGTGCGAGCGTGAGCGCCCCTGACGTCTTCAGCCCCGCCGAGCTCGGCCCGGTCCGGCTGCGCAACCGGACGGTGAAGGCGGCGACGTTCGAGGGCCGCACGCCGCGCGGCGAGGTCACCGACGAGCTGATCGCCTACCACCTGGCGCCCGCCGAGGGTGGCGTCGGCCTCACCACGGTCGCCTACCTCGCGGTGGCGCCGGAGGGCCGCACGCACCGGGACGTGGTCGTGGTCGGCGACCGCACCCTGCCCGGCCTGCAGCGCCTGACCGACGCGGTGCACGCGACCGGGGCGAAGATCGCCGGGCAGGTCGGCCACGCGGGCCCGGTCGCCGACGGCCGCTCCAACGGCGTCCGCGCGATCACGGCCAGCCGGATGCCCAGTCCGCTATCGATGCAGATGATCCGCTCGGCCACCGAGGCCGACCTCGCCCGCGTCACGAAGGCCTACGCCGACGCCGCTCGCACGCTGGTCCGCGCCGGCTTCGACGTGCTCGAGCTGCACATGGCGCACTCGTACCTGATCTCCTCCTTCCTGGCCCCCGGGCTCAACCGCCGCAGGGACCGCTGGGGCGGCCCGCTCGAGCGGCGGGCCCGCCTGGCGCGACAGGTGGCGCGCGTCGTACGGGAGGAGGTCGGGGATGCGGCCGCCGTCACCGCGAAGGTCTCCGTCTCCGACGGGTTCAGGGGCGGCGTCACGACCGAGACGGGCATCGAGCTCGCTCAGCTGCTCGAGGCCGACGGCCACCTCGACGCGCTCCAGCTCTCCGGCGGCTCCTCGCTGATGAACCCCATGTACCTGTTCCGCGGCGCTGCTCCGGTCGAGGAGTTCGCCGCCACCATGCCGCCGATGGTCCGGTGGGGGATGCGGACGCCGATCGGCCGCAGCTTCATGAAGGAGTACGCCTTCGAGGAGGCCTACTTCCGCGACAAGGCGCTGCGGTTCCGGGCCGCGCTGTCGATGCCGTTGATGCTGCTCGGCGGGATCAACCGGCTCGAGACGATGCAGCAGGCGATGGCCGACGGGTTCGACTTCGTCGCGATGGGCCGGGCGCTGCTCCGCGAGCCGGACCTCGTCGCCCGGCTCCAGCAGGGCGTGGTGCGCGAGGGGATCTGCATCCACTGCAACCGCTGCATGCCGACCATCTACTCCGGAACTCGGTGCCCGGAGTGGGCGGCGGGGGAGGTCATTCCGGTTGCTGGGGGGTGATCTGCGGGCGCAGGTTTCCCAAGGGATGCAGGCGAACCAGCACTTCCCTGGCCGAGTAGAGGCGGGGAAGCGTCGGCTCGGCTGCATCCCTTGGGAAACCTCCAGCACCATTCGCCAACCCCTTCCCGAAAACTAGAACCTGTTCTAAGTTGTCCTTCATGTCCCAAGTGATCCCCGAGAAGCCGCTGCGTGTCGTCGTCTGGTCCACCGGGACCATCGGCCGGCATGCCATCGCCGGCGTCGACGCGCACCCGGACCTGGAGCTCGTCGGCGTGTGGACCTCCACACCCGAGAAGCACGGCAAGGACGCGGGAGAGCTCGCGGGCCTGGGTCGGGAGCTCGGGATCAAGGCGACCACCGATCGTGACGAGCTGGTCGCGCTGCGGCCGGACTGCGTCGTGCACGGCGCGATGACCGACGACCGGGTGTTCGAGTCGATCGAGGATCTGACGGGCCTGATCCGCGACGGCGTGAACGTGGTCTCCTCGGGACCGGTGATCCTGCTCCACCGGGAGGGCACTCTCCCGGTGGAGATGATCGACGCCATCGACGAGGCCGGTCGCCAGGGCAACGCGAGCCTGCATGTCAACGGCATCGACCCCGGCTTCGCCAACGACGTGCTGCCGCTGGTGATGACCTCGCTCAGCCAGCGGATCGACCACGTGAAGGTCAGCGAGATCGCCGACTACTCGACCTACTACCAGCCCGTCGTGATGAAGGACCTGTTCGGCTTCGGGCAGCCGATGGACTTCAAGGCCGTGCTGTGGGAGCCGGGCATCCTCACCACCGGGTGGGGGCCTGTGGTCCGGGTGATCGCCGACGGCCTCGGAGTCACCCTCGACGAGCCCCTCGTGGAGGAGGTGGAGCGCCGGCCCGCGTCGCGCGACACGAAGAGCGTCTCCGGCGCCATCCCCGCCGGCACGATGGGCGCCGTACGGTTCCGCGTGATCGGCACCGTCGACGGCGTCCCGCGGGTCACCCTCGAGCACGTCACCCGCACCGCGCCCGACCAGGAGCCGGAGTGGCCGAAGCCGAACGAGGGCGACGGGTGCTACCGGATCGAGATCACCGGCGAGCCGTGCATGAAGGTCGAGTTCACCCACCACGGCGAGAACGGCGACCACAACGTGTCGGGCATGATCGTCACCGCACAGCGACTGATCAACGCTGTTCCCGCCGTCGTCGCCGCGCGTCCCGGGCTGGTCTCGGCGCTCGACCTCCCCCTGGTGACGGGCCGCGGCCTGGTCGCCGGGTCGCGCGACACCGACAGGGGCCACGCATGAGCGGCATCCTCGACCGGTTCAGCGTCACCGACCACGTCGCCGTCGTCACCGGCGCCGGGCGCGGTATCGGCGCAGCCACCGCCGTCGCCCTCGCGCAGGCCGGCGCCGACGTGGTCATCTCCTCCCGCACCGAGGCCCAGCTCAAGGAGGTCGCGGGCAGGATCGAGGAGACCGGTCGTCGCGCACTGGTCGTGCCGGCCAACCTCGCGCACACCGACGAGGTGGCCGGCCTCGCGCAGGCGGCGTACGACGAGTTCGGGCGGCTCGACATCGTCGTCAACAACGTGGGGGGCACCGTCCCGAACGCATTCCTGGACACCGACGTGGCCTACCTGGAACAGGCGTTCCACTTCAACGTCGCCACCGCGCACGCGCTCAGCCGGGCCGCCGTACCGCTGATGCTGGAGTCGGTCGGGACCGCCGATGCGCCGCGGCAGAAGTCGATCACCTCGATCTCGTCCGCGATGGGTCGTCTGGCGGGCCGCGGCTACCTCGCCTACGGCACCGCGAAGGCGGCACTCGCCCACTGGTCGCGACTCGCCGCGACCGACCTGAACCCGCACATCCGCGTCAACGGCGTGTTCGTCGGCTCGGTGATGACGAGCGCCCTGGAGTTCGTGGCAGGCGTGCCGGAGATGAAGGCCGAGCTCGAGAGCTCCACCCCGCTGGGGCGGATCGGCGAGGCCGAGGACATCGCCGCGGCCGTGCTCTACCTCGCCTCGCCTGCCGGCAAGTACGTGACCGGCAAGATGCTCGAGGTCGACGGCGGCATCCAGCAGCCCAACCTCGACCTCAAGCTCCCGGACCTGGTGCCCAGCAACGGGACGGCCGACGACCACTAGGGTGACGGCGTGACCACGGGCGGAGTTGCCACCGGCTACGCGATCTCACCCGACTCGGGGGAGCACTGGGCCGCCGAAGGGGCGTGGCAGGTCGCGGACGGCATCTACCGGATCCCGCTCCCGCTCCCGCTGGACGCGCTCAAGGCGATCAACGTGTACGTCGTCGCGGGAGACGACGGGCTCACCCTGATCGACGGCGGCTGGGCGATCCCGGTCGCCCGTGAGCTGCTCGACAAGTGCCTGCGCAACATCGGCTCCGGCTTCGGCGACATCCGGCGGTTCCTGGTGACGCACGTGCACCGCGACCACTTCACGATGGCGACGGTCCTCGGCCACGAGGTCGGCGCCGAGGTGGCGCTCGGGATCGACGAGCGGCCCGCCCTGGAGCTGATGCACAGCGTCGCCGACCTCGACGAGAGCCCGTTCCTCCCGGTGCTGCGGACCGCCGGGGCCGCCGGGATCGCCGAGATGTGGGCCGCGGGGCACGACGGCGAGCTGCCCGACCCGGTGGACTGGGCGTTCCCCGACCTCTGGATCGAGGGAGACCGCACCTTCCACGTGGGGCGACGCCGGATCGACGCCGTGCACACGCCCGGACACACGCCGGGGCACTACGTGTTCGCCGACCAGGCCGAGGGCGTGCTCTTCGCCGGCGACCATGTGCTTCCCACGATCACCCCCTCGATCGGCTTCACGGTGCCGCCGGCCGACCAGCCGCTGGGGCAGTTCATGCAGTCGCTGGCCAAGGTGCGCCGGCTTCCGGACATGCGGATCCTGCCCGCACACGGGCCGGTCGCCCCGTCGACGTACACCCGCGTCGACGAGCTGCTCACCCACCACGAGACCCGCCTCGATCTGTGCCTGGAGTCCCTCAAGGCGCGCGGACCGGTGACCGCGACCGTGGTGGCCCGCGACCTGGGCTGGACCCGGCACGAGCACGCGTTCGACGAGCTCGACGTGTTCAGCCGGGGGATGGCCGCGATGGAGACCAAGGCGCACCTGGAGCTGCTGGTCGCGCGCGGGCAGGCGTCCGCTGTCGACCACCCGGACGGGGTCGTGTTCGCGGTCTCGTGACGGTCGCTGCGCGACCTCCTCGACCGGCGGGGTTGCTGCGCGACCTGCTCGGCGGGTTGGGCATCGCTGTGCGATCTGCTCGACCGGCGGAGTGCCGGTCGCTGTGCGATCTGCTCGGCGTGCGGGCTAGAGTCGGACCGTAAGACAGGGGAGCACCACTCACAGGGTGCTGAGAGTGCGGAGCCAGCCGCAGACCCTCCGAACCTGCTCCGGCTAACACCGGCGAAGGGAGTCACGTCATGTGCGCACGCATGCACCGCCCGACCGTCCGGGCCGCTCGCACCGGCCTCACCGCCCTCACCGCAGCGGCGCTCCTCGCGAGCGGCTGCTCGGTGATCGGCACCGAGGACGACGCCAAGGACGGCGACGACACCGTCACACTCGTCACCCACGAGTCCTTCGCGCTGCCCGACGAGCTGGTCGCGGCGTTCGAGAAGGAGACCGGATACCAGCTCGAGATCAGCAAGCTCGAGGACGCCGGCGCGCTGACCAACGAGCTGGTCCTCACCAAGGACAACCCGGTGGGCGACGTCGTGTTCGGCGTCGACAACACCTTCGCGACCCGCGCGCTCGACGAGGACGTGTTCTCGTCGTACGCGCCGACCCTGCCCGAGGGCGCGGAGCAGTACGAGCTCGAGGGCGACGACGACGACGCGCTCACGCCGGTCGACACCGGCAGCGTGTGCGTCAACGTGGACGACGCGTGGTTCCGCAAGCAGGGGATCCCCGCTCCGCAAACGATCGACGATCTGCGCAAGCCCGCCTACAAGGACCTGTTCGTCGTCCCGGCCGCCAGCACCAGCTCGCCGGGCCTGGCCTTCCTCGTCGCCACCATCAGCGAGTACGGCGACCAGTGGCCGACGTACTGGGAGGACCTGATGCGCAACGGCGCGAAGGTCGTGAAGGGCTGGTCGGACGCCTACTTCACCGACTTCAGCTACTCCGGGGGCGACCGGCCGATCGTGGTCTCCTACGACTCCTCGCCGGCGTTCACCCTGGACAAGGCCGGCAAGAGGTCGACCACCAGCGCGCTCCTCGACGCCTGCTTCGGGCAGGTCGAGTACACCGGGATCCTCGAGGGTGATGAGGTCAACGAGCCCGGTGCCCGCGCCGTCATCGACTGGCTGCTCTCCGCCGACGTCCAGGCCGCGCTGCCGGAGTCGATGTACGTCTTCCCTGTCGCGTCCGAGACCGAGCTGCCCGCCGACTGGCAGCGGTTCGCGGTCCGCCCGGAGGAGACCGTGCAGGTCGACCCGGCGCAGATCACCGAGAGCCGCAGGGCGTGGCTGGAGCAGTGGACGGAGATCGTCTCGCGATGACCCGCACCGGCCGCCGGATCGCCTACGCGGTCCTCGCTGCCGTGCCGATCGCGGTCTTCGCGGTCTTCTTCGTGCTGCCCGTCAGCGCGATGCTCGAGCGTGGCCTGTGGCCCGAGGGGCGCTTCGACCCCGGTGCCGTGCTCCAGGTGCTGGCCCGGCCGCGCACCGGCCGCGTCATCTGGTTCACCCTCTGGACGAGCACGGTCGCGACCACGATCGCGGTGCTGCTCGGGGTCCCCGCGGCCTACGTGCTGCACCGGCTCCGGTTCCCCGGACGAGGTGCCGTCCGCGCGGCGCTGCTGGTGCCGTTCGTGCTGCCCACCGTCGTGGTCGGGCTCGCGGTCCGCGAGCTGATCTCCACCTCGGGCCCGCTCGGCTTCCTCGGCCTGGACGGCACCCCGGCGGCGATCATCATCGGCCTGGTGTTCTTCAACGTCGCGGTGGTGATCCGCACCGTCGGCGTCGCGTGGGAGAGCCTCGACCGCCGTCCCGGCGAGGCCGCCTCGGCGCTCGGCGCCTCGCCCTGGCAGGTCTTCGGCACGGTCACGATGCCCGCCCTGCGCCCGGCGATCCTCTCGGCCGCCAGCGTGGTGTTCCTGTTCTGTGCGACGGCGTTCGGCGTGGTGCTGGTGCTCGGCGGCGTCCGCTACTCCTCGGTGGAGACCGAGATCTACCTGCTGACGGCCGACCTCCTCGACCTGCCTGCCGCTGCGGCCCT
Organism: Nocardioides sp.; assembly: GCF_004803405.1. Classification (GTDB taxonomy): domain Bacteria; phylum Actinomycetota; class Actinomycetes; order Propionibacteriales; family Nocardioidaceae; genus Nocardioides; species Nocardioides vastitatis. The sequence goes on from NZ_SSXI01000220.1 coordinate 23,009, forward strand.
CTCCCTGGTGCAGATGCTCGCCGTGGTCGTGCTGCTCGTGGTGGTCGGTCGGCTGCGGGCCGTGCCGGACCCGACCGTACGCCGCAGCACGGCCGCTCCGGTCCGGCCGCGGACGCGGGACCTGCCCGCCGTCCTGGTCACGGTGCTGACCCTGGCCGCGGTGGCGCTCCCGATCGGCACGCTGGTGGCGGGATCGTTCCGGCGGGAGGGCAGCTGGAGCCTCGAGCACTACCGGGCGATGGCCGGCTCGGCCGACGGTCTCCTCCAGGTGTCCGTCGCCGACGCCCTCGAAGCATCCCTGCGGATCGCCGTCGACGCCACCGCGCTGTCGCTGACGCTCGGCCTGATCGTCGCGTTCGTGGTGACCCGGCGGACCCGCACCCGTACCGGCAGTCGGGTGCGCAGCGTGCTCGACGGGTTCTTCATGCTGCCGCTCGGTGTCTCGGCGGTGACCCTCGGCTTCGGGTTCCTGATCGCCCTCGACGAGCCGCCGCTCGACCTGCGCGCGAGCCCGCTGCTCGTGCCGGTCGCGCAGGCGCTGGTGGCGCTCCCGCTCGTCGTGCGCACCCTGGTCCCGGTCCTGGCCGGCATCGACGACCGGCAGCGGCAGGCGGCGGCATCGCTCGGCGCCGGCCCGGTGCGCGCCATCCTGACCGTCGACCTCGCGGTGGTGTGGCGGCCGCTGCTCGCGGCGGCCGGCTTCGCGTTCGCAGTCTCGCTCGGCGAGTTCGGCGCGACGTCCTTCATCGTCCGGCCCGCGGAGCCGACGCTGCCGGTCGTGATCTACCGGCTGCTCGGCCACCCCGGTGCGCTCAACTACGGCACGGCGATGGCCGCCGCCGTCGTGCTGGCCACGGTGACGGCGGCTGTCATCCTGGTCGTCGAGCGGCTCCGCGTGCCGGGAACGGGAGCCTGGTGATGCTCGAGCTGCAGAAGGTCTCGGTCACGTTCGACGCCACGGTGGCGGTGGACGAGGTCGACCTCACCGTCCCGAACGGCAGCGTGCTCGCGGTGGTGGGCCCGTCGGGCTGCGGCAAGTCGTCGCTGCTGCGTGCGATCGCCGGCCTGGACCCACTGGCGTCCGGGACCGTCTGCTGGGACGGAGAGGACCTCGCCGGCACCCCCACCCACAAGCGCGGCTTCGCGCTGATGTTCCAGGACGGGCAGCTGTTCGACCACCTCACCGTCGCCCGCAACGTGGGCTACGCGCTGCGACTCCGCGGACGACCCCGTTCGAGCCTGCGATCCGAGGTCGTCGACCTGCTGGCCCTCGTCGGGCTGGAGGGGTACGGCGACCGGCTTCCGCGGACCCTGTCGGGTGGCGAACGCCAACGGGTCGCCCTCGCGCGGTCCCTGGCGGCGAGGCCGCGGCTGCTCCTGCTGGACGAGCCGCTCAGCTCACTCGACGCCGAGATGCGGGTCCGGCTGGCGGCCGACCTCCGCCAGATCCTCGAGGAGGCCGGCACGACCGCCCTGCTCGTCACCCACGACCAGGCCGAGGCGTTCGCCGTCGCGGACCGGCTGGCGGTCATGCGCGCCGGCCGGGTCGTCCAGGAGGGCCCCACCGACGAGGTCTGGGGCGAGCCGGCCGACGAGGAGACCGCGCTCTTCCTCGGCTACTCGCGGGTGGTCCGGGGCCCCGGGGCGGTCACCCTGCTCGCCCTCGTGGACGAGGAGCCGCTCGGCGCGTCCGCCGTCGCCGTACGGCCCTCGGCCCTGCGAGCCGGTCCGCTCCCGGAGGGCGGGGCCGATGCCGGCGCCACGGAGGCCGTCGTCCGGTCGTTCCGTCTCACCCCCGACGCCGGCCGGCTGGTGGTCAGCGTCGAGGGGATCGGCGACCTGGACGCGGTGGGCGTCCCGGGGTGGACCGCCGGCCCGGGGGACCGGGTCGGGGTGCAGGTCGACCGGCGCGGCCTGGTGGTCCTGCCCTGACCTCTAGACTCCTCCGGGTGTACCGCCGCGCCTATACCCTGCTGATCGGGACGGCTGTGGTCATGGGCGGACTGGCGATCTTCGCCGCTCTGGCGCTCGACCGTCCGCTGCTCGACCCCGAGGGCAGCTTCCTGGGCCCGTCGTACATCCGGCTGCCGCTCCTGCTCCTGGGAGCGCTGCTGCTGGACCTGCTGCCGCTGACGCTCTGGAAGGCCCATGCCCGCCCCAGCCGGGTCATGCCGATCGTCCGCGAGCGGATGAGGACGCACTGGACCAAGGAGCGGTTCGTCCTGGTGGGACTGGGACTCATCTGCTTCTACATCACCTACGTCAGCTACCGGAACCTCAAGTCGTTCCTGCCCTTCGTGCGGTCCGACCCGCACGCGCCCGAGGGGACGGTCGAGGCGCTGTCCTACGACCGTGAGCTGCACCTGATGGACAAGGTGCTGTTCTTCGGGCACGAGCCCAGTGACGTCCTTCACGGACTCCTCGGCACCAACATCACGGCACACATCCTGTCCCCGATCTACCTGATGTTCCTGCCGCTGGTCCCGCTCGGCGTCACCGCCTGGCTGGTCTGGTCGCGCAACATGTCCTTCGGCTACTGGTTCGTCACCTCGCAGTGCCTGGCGTGGTCGTTCGGCACCCTGTCGTACTACCTGTTGCCCACGCTGGGACCCGGCATCGCGTACTCCTCGGAGTACTTCGGCGTCGGCGGCCTCGCGCACACCGGCACCACCGACCTGATGAACGCCATCGTCAGAGCCAGGGGGAACGTGCTGTACGGCGGCGTCACCGGCTCGGTGAACTCGATCGCGGGATTCGCCAGCCTGCACACCGCGATCACGCTGCTGTTCGCGCTGATGGTGCAGTACACGCTCCGCTCGAAGCTCTTGAAGTGGATCTTCTGGGTGAACTTCGCCCTCACCATCGTCGCGACCCTCTACTTCGGATGGCACTACGTCGCCGACGACATCGCCGGCGTCGCGATCGCGGTCGTCTCCTTCTACCTCGGTGGGATAGCGAGCGGCCAGAAGTTCGACAGGCACCTGCACTCGCACCCGACGACGACCACCTCCAAGGTGCCCGTCGAGCTCGACTGAGCATCGGAGACGCTCGCCGCGTCCGAATGACACCGGTGTAGTTCGTCAAGCCGACACGCCGGCGTGCCGCGAGAAAGTTGAGATTTCTGTTCCCAATGTGACGAAAGCGCACTACCGTGACGCGAGTGCGCCTTCGACGTCTCGGGACCCCCGTGCTGGCCCTCGTGCTGGCGGCCGCGGCGCTGAGCCCCCGGGCCGACGCCGACCCGACCGACCCGAGCGCGCCGTCCGCGAGCGAGGTGGAGGCCGCGAAGGTCCGTGCGGACGCGGCGACGACCGACCTGGAGCG
>NZ_SSXI01000248.1 GCF_004803405.1 Nocardioides sp.
CAGTCCAGCGCGGCGGAGCTGGCCCGCCGCCTGGCGCAGCACCCGGCGGTCGAGGAGGTGCGCTACCCGGGCTTCGGCGCGATCGTGGCACCGGTGCTGGCGGGCGGCGCCGACGCGGGCGACTTCCTGGTGCGCGCCACCTCGCTGTGGGTTCACTCGACCTCGCTCGGCGGCGTCGAGTCGACCTTCGAGCGGCGTCGCCGCTGGCAGGCCGAGGCCGCCACCATCCCCCAGGGTCTGGTCAGGATGTCGGTCGGGATCGAGGACGTGGACGACCTCTGGGCGGATCTGGTCCAGGCGCTCGACCGGATCGACGCCTGACCCGGCGAGCGACTACTCGATCTCGGGCTTGGGGTTGCGCGCGATGAACGACTCCATCATCTGCGAGGTCGTCATCCGGCCCTGGACCACCTCGTCGACGCTGTCGACGATCGGGCACTCCACGCCGTTCTTCGCAGCGAGCGCGCGCAGCGACGAGCAGGACTTGGCACCCTCGGCCACCTGGCGGGTGGACGCGTAGATCTCCTCCACGGTCATGCCCTGCCCGAGCTTCTCGCCGAAGGTGCGGTTGCGCGAGAGCGGTGACGAGCAGGTCGCGACGAGGTCGCCGAGACCGGCCAGGCCCATCAGCGTCAGCGGGTTGGCGCCCAGGCGCATCGCCAGGCGCGCGGTCTCGGCCAGGCCCCGGGTGATCAACGAGGCGGTGGTGTTGTCGCCGAAGCCCAGGCCGACGGCCATGCCCACGCAGAGGGCCACGACGTTCTTGTACGCACCGCCCAGCTCGCACCCCAGCACGTCGATGCTCGTGTAGGGCCGGAACGCCTGCGAGTGCATGCGCTTCTGCAGGATCGTCGCGACGTCGTCGTCCGCGCACGCGACGACGGACGCCGCCGGCTCACGGCGGGCGATCTCGCGGGCCAGGTTGGGTCCGCTGACCACGGCGATCCGGTCCGACCTGATGTCGCCGACCTCCTCGATCACCTCGGTCATCCGCTTCAGGGTGCCGAGCTCGACGCCCTTCATCAGGGACACGAAGACGGCGTCGGGCTGCACGTGGGGCAGGAACGTCGGCAGGTTCTGCCGCAGCGACTGCGAGGGCACAGCGAGGACCACGACGTCAGCCCCGGCCAGCGCCTCCTCCGGGTCGTGCGTGGACCTGATCGCGTGGGGCAGCTCGATGCCGGGCAGGTAGTCGGTGTTCTCGTGGCCGTCGTTGATCGCCTCTGCGACCTCCTCACGGCGTGCCCAGATGCTGACCTCGTTGCCGGCGTCGGCCAGCACGATGGAGAACGCCGTTCCCCAGGACCCGGCGCCGAGCACCGCGACCTTGTTGCCCACGGGCTCGCTCACTTCGCCTTCTTCCTCTTGAACCGGTCACCGCGCACGGCCATGTCGTACCGCTCGGCCGGTGCCTTCTCTCCTCGGATCAGCTCCAGCTGTTGCGTGATCGCAGCCAGTATCCGTTCGGTGGCCTCGTTGACCACTGCCTGTGTCCGCGGCTGCGCCCTCAGGTCGTCGAGCTCGACCGGAGGACCCACCCGCATGATCACCTTGCGCCGCGGGACCACGTGCGGCTTCTTGGTGTACGGCGGCAGGATCTCATGTGCCCCCCACTGGCCGACCGGGATCACCGGACAGCCGGTCTCGAGCGCGATCCGCGCCGCACCTGACTTCCCCTTCATCGGCCACATGTCGGGATCACGGGTGATCGTGGCCTCGGGATAGATCACCACGCACTCGCCGGCGCGGACCGCCTCGACCGCGGCCTGGTACGCGCCGACCGCGTCCTTCGTGTCCCGCTTCACCGGGATCTGGCCGCAGCCCCGGAGGATGGCGCCCACCACCGTGGTGTCGAACAACGCCGCCTTCGCGAGGTAGCGCGGCTTTCGGCCGTGGTCGTAGACCAGGTGCGCAGCTGTCAGCGGATCGGCGTGGGAGATGTGGTTGAGTGCGACGATGGCGCCGCCCGTGGCCGGCAGGCGCTCACCGTCGATCCACTCCCGACGGGTCGTCGCGAGCAGGAGGGGCTTGATGATGGGGACCGCGATATTGAAGGCCCAGCCCCTCTTCTCCTGCAGCTTGCGCACCGTCACGAGGATGCAGGCTACCTGTCGGGGACCCGGACCTCTTCGCAGTGACGCCCACCGCGCCTGCGAAGATCTGGACGTGGTCTCGCGTCCGGACGGTTTCGTCGTCCTGTTGCCCGTGAAGTCGCCGGGCACGGGCAAGTCGCGGCTGGCCGGGTTGAGCGACTGCGAGCGGAGCCGGCTGGCCGCAGCGTTCGCCCGGGACGCGCTCGCGGCGTGCCTGGCCACGCCGGCCATCACCCGCGTCGTCGTGGTCAGCGACGACGCCGAGTT
>NZ_SSXI01000327.1 GCF_004803405.1 Nocardioides sp.
ACCGGGCACGTCATCAGCTGATGACCGAACGGACGAGTGACGTCCAGCGAGGACCGTGATCCCAGCAACCGAATCACTCAGGTTCGGACGTCGGCTGGCGATGGACCCTGTGGACCCGGTGGGCCGGGCGACGCGCCCCGCGACCCGGGGCAGGACGGGAAGGCCGAGGACGACATGGACAGGTTGTCGCAGATCCTGTGGCGCGAGCGTGAGCTGCTCGAGACGCTGTCGTACAAGCTCGAGGTCGAGCGCCTCGTGCTTGCCCGCGGCCGCGTCAGGTGGCTGGTCAACGCGACGCGCGAGGTCGAGCAGCTCAGGGGCTCCATGCGCGCGACCGAGGTGCTCCGCGCGGTGGCTGCCGACGAGGCCGCCGCGGAGCTCGGCCTCATGCCGAACCCGTCGCTGACCGCGCTCGCCGAGGCGTGCAGCGAGCCGTGGCGCGGCATCCTGCTGGACCATCGCGACGCGCTCACCGCCCTCGCCCGCGAGATCGCAGCGACCTCCGAGGACGCCAGGGATCTGCTGGCCGCTGCTGGCTACGGCTCAGCGCGGCCGACGCTGGTTGCCGTCGGTGGCGGCAGGGAGGGTCACCCGACCGGCGGTGGCGCGGCGGCCGGGATCGCTCGTCGCCCGATCGTGGACAGGGGCCTGTGACATGACCGGATCGGTCGAGGAGATCGGTGGCCCTGGCCTCGACGGCGTCCGCGCCGCGAGGCAGGTGATCGAACTCAGCCCCCTGAGCGTCGCGCGAGGGCAGAGTGCCGACCACGCGCAGTCCGTGGTCGACCAGCAGCTGACGGAGCTCGTCTACCAGGCATCGGTCGCAGCGATGTCGCCGGTGATCCAGCCGAGCCTGCTCGACTTCCTCAGGTGATCCTGGCCGTGGTGCCGGGCACGGCTCAGACCGCCGGGCGCCTGGCGGACTGGTAGCCGGCTGCCGGGCTTGCCGCGGCCGGCAACCGGGTGGCAGCCCTCGGGGCGCTCCTTGTACTCGCGACCTCCGCGCCCTTGAGCCGTACGGCGAGCAGTGCGGCCTGGGTGCGGTGCTGCAGGCCGAGCCGGGCCAGCAGGCCGGTGACGTGGTTCTTCACGGTCTTCTCGGCCAGGTACAGGCTCTCGGCGATCTGCCGGTTGGTCATGCCCTGGGCGATCAGGAGGAAGATCTTGCGTTGTTGCGGGGTGAGGTCGCAGATCACGTCGAGGGACTTCTTCTGCATCTCCATCTGCTCCACGACCCGGCTGGCGACCAGGGGGTCGATCAGGGAGTGGCCGCCCGCGATGAGGTGGACCCCGCTGACCAGCGAGTTGCCCTCGATCCGCTTCAGCACGTAGCCGGAGGCCCCGGCGAGGATCGCCGCGGAGATCGCCTCGGCGTCGTCGTAGGAGGTCAGGATCAGGCCCTTGATGGAGGGGTCGACCGCCCGCATCTCGCGGCAGACGTCGATACCGGAGCCGTCGGGCAGGTGGTTGTCGAGGACGACCACGTCGGGGCGCAGGTCGAGGATCTCTCGCAGCGCGTCCACGGCGCTGCCGGACTCGCCGACCACCTCGATCGTGTCGTCGGTCGCGAGCAGGCTGGCGACACCGCGACGGACGACTTCGTGGTCGTCGACGAGGTAGACGCGGATCGGGTTCTGGTTCGCCACGGGAGAAGTCTGGACCGCCGGACGGGCCGATGGTTGATCTTTGAGCCAACCTCGTCCGTTGGATTCGCCCGACATGGTCCGGACTGACTAGGACCTGTGGCCCGAACGGTCCTAGGACCACGGCCCCGGATCGTGCTCAGCGGGCGCGGATCTCCGCCAGCGCCTCGGAGACCTCGCGCTCGCTGCGGCGCAGCTCGGCCAGCAGGTCGATCAGGTCGCGGGTGGTGAGCCGGTCGTCGCCCGCGACGCTGGGCGCCAGCCACTCCGCTGCCTCGGTGGCGGTGATCCGGGTGCCGAGCTCCAGTCGGTAGGAGGTGTCGGCGAGCTCGAAGTGGATGTCGGCCACCACGGCGGTGAAGTGCTCGTTGGTCACCGGGTCGTGCACGATCAGGTGCTCAGCCGGCTCGAGTCCGCGGCTCAGGGCCTGGTCGACGTGACTCACCGTGAGCGAACGGCTGCGGTGCGTGAACGCGCTCAGCGCCACCTCGATCTGCTCCACGACGATCCCTCTCGGTCGACCTCCCCGGCCAGGTCTCGTGGCCGGTGTCCTTACAACGGGGGGCGACCGCCGACCGTTATGGGGGGAGGGGTCCCGTTCTCTCTGGTCCGATCGACCAGTGGGCGTCTAGTCACTTAGGACTAGATTTGTATAGCTCTTCCGGTAGTCAGACGTATGTGTCCGGAGTACGGTGGGTACCAACGCGTCAGACGCTTGACCTGTGGCCCAGCCAACCGCCACGCCGCTCTCGAGCTTCGGGAGTTGTGTTGTCCGTGTCCCCCCTCAATGGAGTTTTGACCACATCGTCCGTTTCGACCTCCGGCCTCGTGGGCTCTGCGCCGCCCCTCTCCTCCGAGGAGCGGAAAGCCCGAACCGCTGAGCTGCTCGCTCGTGCGCAAGGGGTCTCCGGGGCGGAACGCGACGAACTGCTGGACGAGGTGATCGTCCTCAACATCCCGGTCGCCAGGTCCCTCGCCGCGCGCTACCGCAATCGCGGCCAGGCCCTGGAGGAGCTCGAGCAGGTCGCCTGCCTGGCCCTGACCCGGTCGGTCCAGGCGTTCAACCCCGACCGGGGTGACGACCTGCTCGTCTTCGCGGTACCGAGCATCCTCGGCGAGTTGAAGCGCCACTTCCGTGACGCCAGCTGGTCGGTCCGTCCTCCCCGTCGCGTGCAGGAGCTGCGCCCGCGGCTCAGCGAGGCGGAGGAGCGGTTGACCCAGGAGCTCGGTCGTTCCCCGAGCATCGAGGAGCTCGCCCTGGAGCTGGACTGTCCCGCGCACGAGATCGAGGAGGCCAAGTCGTGCGGTGACCTCGCCCGTTCGTCCTCGCTCGACGAGCCCGTCGCCGAGTCCGGCGGAACCCTCGCCGAACTGCTTCCCGTGACCGAGCCGGGGTTCGACCACAGCGAGGCTGTGGCGATCCTCGCTCCGGCCTGCCGCCGTCTCAAGCCCAGGGACCGCTGGATCCTCCAGATGCGGTTCTACGACCAGATGACCCAGCAGGAGATCGCCGACGAGCTCGGCGTGACCCAGGTGCAGGTCTCCCGGCTGTTGCAGCGGATCCTCACCGACCTGCGTCGAGCGATCGGCGCCGAGCGTCGGGCCAAGGCGGCCTGACCTCCCCCGGAATGGTGCCCGGGGTGCCGTGACCGGGTGGGGCGCCCGACTCGTCGGGCGACCCACCGACCACGGTCACGACGACGGTCCACCGATATAGGTCCCCTCGACACGCTCAGAAGGACCACGTCGGTGGACCGTTGTCGTGTGTCGTGCCCCTTCGCCGGCTCGCGCCGGAGGCCGGGTCGCCGGAGTCAGTCGTCCCGGTTGCTGCGGCGCTTGGCGCGATGGCTCGCATCGCACCAGGGGAGTCTCGCCGACCTTCCGCAGCGGCAGACCGCCACCACCGGGCGGGTGGCCTCTGCGACGGTGCCGTCGGCGGCCACCACCTCGTCCGCGCCCCGGATGAGCAGCGGTCCACCCGGACAGTCCTGGACGGTGACCCGGCGGGCGCTCATCCGGCAGCCCTCGCCGCGCGGTGGTCCTCGGCAGCCGTGCCGGACCGTCGCTGGCTCCAGCGTCGCAGCAGCGTGTCACCGGCGAGGCCGTCGACGGCGAGGCACGCCATCGCACCGAACAGCACGTCGTCGGCCAGCTCCGGCTCCTCGGACACCAGGCTGCCGCAGATGTTGCGGATGGCGAGCTGTTCGTGCACGGCGTCCGCTTCGACGTGCTCGTCGTAGTAGTCCTGCACCGCCTCCGGCAGGCCGAGCCGCCGGGCACCTTGGAGGATCCGGTCACACGGCAGCGAGCTGGTCGCCTCGAAGGCCGCCAGGTGCCCCATGGCGGCGCCCCGGAGCCGACGGTTGAGGGCGAACAGGCTCATCACGTTGACCGAGGCGAGCGTCGCGCCTGAGGCGCCCGGGAGGTACGACGCCAGGTCGGTCGGCATCTCGAGCGACTCCAGCGCATCGGCGAACAGGGCCTGGTGCAGCCGGTCGGGACGGCCGCCGCCGTACTCGTCGTACTGGAGCTCGGCCAGCGCGACCTTCGCGGGCCCGCCGATCCGTGGGAGGACGAAGCTCTGGGGATCGGACTCGCGCAGGTGGTAGACGGCGCGCTCCGCGAGGTACTCGCAGAACTCCTTCCGGCCGGCCCTGCGCTGCAGGAAGGTGGACACCTGCGAGGGGCCTTCCGCGACGGTCATCCGGATCAGCGCGGTGACGACCCGCTGGGCGGGGTCGTCGCCGAGGTGCCCGAGAGAGTCGGACTCGAACCGCTCGCCCACCAGCGCGCGCACCGCGTGCTCCATGGTCCGTTCCAGGCCGGCCCGGCTCACGATGAGCAGCGGGTCCCACTCGGCGTCGTCCGGGACGCCGTCGAATCCGCGGTAGTGGAGCTCGTAGAGGATCCACAGCGCCAGCTGGAAGTCGCGGTCCGTCAACGGGTCGATGACATCTCCCATCGCCCTGGCCTGGGGAACCGGATGCGGCCCGTCGGGCGCGGCGCGGAGTGCCCGGACCACGCCTTCGCTGAGCGGTCCGCAGGGGTCGGGGAGATGCATCAGGCGGTACCACCCCGGAGGTCGCCGAGGATCAGTCTCAGGAGGAGGTCCCGCACCACCAGTCGGAAGGGTCGGCGGCTTGTGCCGGAACCCGTAGGTTCGGAATAGTGACTTGCGCGGATGTCCTGACGGTTCATGCGACCTCCTCCGGTGGTTGCGTCGGTACCCGAGGTGTCAGCCGGCATACGGGCCGCGGCCCGGCGCCGAAGTCGGAGCGGGCATCCCAGGGGAGGGCAACATGGTGCAGTCGGCATCGCTCGACGCGACCGGGGCCGAGGGCCGCGAGCCGGGTGCGGCGGGGGCACGGCAGACCGGCCGCTTCGTCTACCACGTCTCGGGTCAGCGCTGGGAGTGGGACGACGACGTCTACGCCATCCACGGCTACCGTCCCGGTGAGGTCGAGCCGACCACGGACCTGGTCATGAAGCACAAGCACGAGCACGACCGCGAGCGCGTGGAGGAGACCCTCCGCGAGGCGATCGAGGACGGCTCGCCGTTCAACATCTACTACCGGATCCTCGTCGACCAGCAGGAGCGTCGCGTCGTCCTCGTCGCCGAGGGCGAGTACGACGAGGGCCGCGTCCCCGAGGGCAAGGTGGACCGACTGGTCGGCTACTACCTCGACCTGACGCCCGAGATGGAGGCGGAGACCAGCGCGGCCGCGGACGCCGCGGTCGCCGCGTCGGCCAAGGCCCGGGACAGCATCGAGCAGGCCAAGGGCATCCTGATGCTGGGCTACGGCCTCGACGCCGACGCCGCGTTCGCGATGCTGAAGTGGTGGTCGCGCAACCGCAACGTGAAGGTGCGGGAGATCGCCGAGCGCCTGATCCAGGTGGCCAGGGAGGGCCATGTCAGCCACCCGGGGCTGCGCAGATTGCTTGACGCGTTGCTCGACGACCTCACCGCGGGCCGGGTCGACTAGCTCGGTGACTCGGCCCCCGCCCCTGACCACGGGGAGCACGGTCAGGGCGGCTCGTCAGAGGATGACGCCCCCGATCAGCCACAAGAGGGCGAGCAGGAGCAGCAGCACGATGACGAATCCGGCAACGAACGGAAGCCGGTTCGACCCGGACTCATCGTTCATCGAAATCCACGCCTTCCTCCGGAGAGCGGGCTCCGGTCCACCCATCGCGTTACCCGGGTCCTCGGGGGCTATCCGGGTATCGGACGGGGCATGACCGACGACACCCAGTTTCCCGCACAGCAGCAGACCCCGCCGGGCCTGACCGACGAGATGACTCCCGTGCCCGACCACGGCGAGGAGAGCTACGTCGGGCACGGCCGCCTCGAGGGTCAGGTCGCCCTCGTCACGGGCGGTGACTCCGGCATCGGCCGGGCGATCGCCATCGCCTACGCCAGGGAGGGCGCAGACGTCGCCTTCACCTATCTCCCCGAGGAGCAGCCCGACGCCGAGGCGACGGTTGCGCTGGTCGAGGGCGCCGGCCGTCGGGTGCTCGCCCTCGCCCTCGACCTCACCGAGCGCGCCGCCTGCGACGAGGCGGTGGCCCGCACCGTGGAGGAGCTCGGTGCCCTGGACATCCTGGTCAACAACGCCGGCTACCAGATGGCACGCGACCACGCCGTGGACGACCTCAGCGACGACCGGATCGACCGGACCTTCAAGACCAACCTCTACGCCCTCCTGTGGCTCACCCGCGCCGCTGCACCGCACCTGCGGAAGCGGCCCGGCTGTGTGATCAACAACGCCTCGATCCAGGCGTACGAGCCGTCGACCACCCTGCTCGACTACGCCGCGACGAAAGCCGCCATCAACAACCTGACGGTCAACCTCGCCGCCTCGCTCGGCTCGGACGGGATCCGGGTGAACGCGGTCGCGCCGGGACCGATCTGGACACCGCTGCAGCCCGCGACCCAGGAGCCGGAGAAGATCGAGAAGTTCGGCTCGGACACCCCGCTCGGCCGGGCCGGGCAGCCGGCCGAGGTGGCCCCGGCCTTCGTGTTCCTCGCCTCGCCCGCGGACGCGTCGTACGTCTCCGGGACGGTTCTCGGCGTCACGGGCGGCAAGCCGGTCTTCTGAGCCCGCCCGTCCGCCCCCGCCCGCCCCTGCCCGTCCCGCCCGTCCGCCCCGCCCGGATGCTCACTGGGGCGACGGGTACCGCTGATGCATGAGCGCGACGATGAGGACCCTCGACCACCCGGCCGAGCGCCTCACCTTCGACGGCCTCGACATCGCGTGGGACCGGAGGGTCCTTCGCCCACGACCGTGGACGTCCGAGCAGGGCCGATGGGCGGCGGAGCTGGCGCGCAGCGCGCCGCCCGGTCCGATCCTCGAGCTGTGCTGCGGTGCGGGCCAGATCGGGATCGTCGCGGCGAAGAACTCCGGTCGAAGCCTGGTGCAGATCGACCGGGATCCCGTGGCTGCGGCGTACGCACGCCGGAACGCCGCAGCCGCTGGGGTGGAGTCCGAGGTCCGGTGCGGACCAATCCGGGACATGCTGGAGCCGGGCGAGGAGTTCGGCGTGGTGATCGCCGATCCTCCCTGGCTGCGGACCGACCAGCTGGCCGCCTTCCCCGAGGACCCACCCGGCGCCGTGGACGGCGGGCTCGACGGCCTCGCGGTGGTCGTGGCATGCCTCGAGGTCGGTCTCGCGCACCTTGCACTCAGGGGACACCTGCTGCTGCAGGTGGGTGACACCGAGCAGATGGCCACCGCGGTGGAGTACATCTCGCGGCTGGCCCCGCGTCGGACCGTCTCCGGCGTCCGCGACTGTCGACCAGGAGGAGTACTCATGAACATCGGACCCAGCGCCGGCGCCACGGACGAGCCGGACGACGAGGGCCCGGCCCCCGAGGGTCAGGTCTCCGAGGTCAGCAGCCTCGAGGGAGCCGGAGAGCCGATCTCCCCGGGCGACGCCGTCGCCGGGCACCCGGAGGACGACGACGTGCAGGAGGGCGCGACCGGCCCCGACGCCCGCACCGGGAACCAGGACACCGACAAGGACCCGCAATGACCCTCCGGTCCAAGCTCGGCCGCTGTGCCGAGGACACGGAGGAGGGCTTGGCGTGACCGCGGACGGCTCCGTGCGAGGCGAGCCCCGGCCACCGAAGCAGATCACCCGCAACCTCAACGAGCTCCTGCAGGAGCTGCGCGTGATGCAGACCGGCGTGCAGATCCTCACCGGGTTCCTGCTGACCGTCCCGTTCACCGACCGCTTCTCCCGGCTGGCGGACCACCAGAAGGACCTGTACCTGGCCATCCTGGTCACCGCGGTCCTCACCACCCTGGTGATCGTCGCGCCGGTCTGCTACCACCGGGTGCTGTTCCGCCAGGGACGGCGCGAGTGGTTGGTCGCTGCCGCCCACCTGTGCGCGCTGTGCGGCCTGCTCGGACTGGCCCTGGTCTCGGCATCGGTGGTGTTCCTGGTTTTCGACATCGTCCTCGGCCTGACCGCGGCGCTGATCGCCGCGACGGCGGTTGCGCTCGCCTTCATCGGCCTGTGGGCTGTCGTCCCGTTCTCCCAACGGGGTCGCGCGAGGTGAAGGGCACCCTGCGCAGGACGGTCGTCGCGATCACGGCAGCGGCGTCCGTGCTCGCGACGGGGGGTTGCGCGGTCAGCGCGCCGGATGCCGCCGGCTGGGATGAGCAGGCCCGGACCAGCCTCGCCGACGCGGCGGGTGAGGTCGCGACCGCCCGCCTGACGCTCGAGACCGCGGCGGACGAGCGGACCTGGCCGTCGTACGCCGTGGTGGTGCTGGCCGAGGCCGAGGACGCCGCGGCCACGCTGCACGACGACCTCGCGAAGGTCCAGGTCCCGGCCGAGCGTCGCGAGGTCGCCGCGGAGGTCCTCGGCCTGCTCGCGGCCGCGGCCACCTCGGTACGCGAGGCGCGGCAGGCCGCGGTGGGCGGCCGGTACGGCGATCCAGCCCTCATGCAGGAGCTCGACAGGCTGCTCCAGGCGCTGGAGAGCGGCGCCGAGTCGGGATAGCAGCCGATGAAGCGCTACTTCGCCGTGCTCCTCGGCGTGCTGACGGCGATCGGCGGCTTCGTCGACATCGGAGACCTGGTCACCAACGCCCAGGCGGGTGCCCGCTTCGGCTGGTCCCTGGTCTGGGTGGTGCTGCTGGGTGTCGTCGGCATCTGCGTGTTCGCCGAGATGTCCGGCCGGATCGCGGCCATCAGTCACCGCGCGACCTTCGACCTCGTGCGCGAGCGCCTCGGCCCCAGGATGGGCTTCCTCAACCTCCTCGGCTCGATGCTGGTCACCCTGCTCACGTTCATCGCCGAGATCGGTGGCGTGGCGCTGGCGCTGCAGCTGGTGTCGTCGGTCCACCACGTGCTCCTGGTGCCGTTCGTCGCGGCCGCCGTGTGGATCGTGCTGTGGCGGGCGAGGTTCTCCTCGATCGAGAACGTGCTGGGCCTGATGGGGCTGGCGTTGATCGGGTTCGCGGTCGCGCTGTGGCAGCTCGGCCCGGACTGGGGTGAGCTGGCGTCGACGTTGTCGCCGGGGGAGAAGCCGGCCGCGGAGGGCTGGGCGACCTACGCCTACTTCGGCGTCGCGCTGTTCGGCGCCGCGATGACGCCGTACGAGGTGTTCTTCTTCTCCAGCGGCGGCGTCGAGGAGCGCTGGACCCGCAAGGACCTCGGCGTGATGCGGGCCAACGTCTTCGTCGGGTTCCCACTGGGTGGCCTGCTGTCGGTGGCGATCGCCGGCTGCGCGACGGTGGTGTTCCTGCCCCAGGGGATCGCCGTGGAGACCCTCGGCCAGGTCGGCCTTCCCGTCGCCGTCGCGCTCGGCAAGGTCGGGCTCGCCGTCGTCGTGCTGGGGTTCTTCGCCGCGACCTTCGGCGCGGCCTGCGAGACGGGGCTGTCCGTCGGCTACAGCCTCGCCCAGTACGTCGGCTATCCCTGGGGCAAGCTCGTGCGACCCGCGCAGGCGGCGGCCTTCCACACCTCGCTGCTCGGCGTGACGGTCCTGGCCGCCGGCGTGCTGCTGACCGCGGTCGACCCGATCATGGTCACCGAGGCGTCGGTGGTGTTCTCGGCGATCGCGCTGCCCCTGACCTACTTCCCGATCCTGGTCGTGGCCAACGACCCCGACTACCTCGGCGAGCACCGCAACGGTCGGCTGGCCAACACCCTGGGCACGATCTACCTGGTGATCATCGGCGTGGTCTCGACCGCCGCGATCCCGCTGATGGTCGCCACCGGAATGGGGCGGGGCTGATGGATCGGCTGATGGATCAGTACGACGCCGCACTGCACCTGCTGGACCGGCAGGTGGTCGGGTCCGACGACCGGCCGGTCGCCAAGGTGGACGACGTCGAGCTGACGGTCGAGCCCGACGGGACGCTGGTGCCGACCGCGTTGCTCGTCGGGCTGCCGGCGCTGCTGCCGCGGTTCGGGGGACGGCTCGGCCCCTGGCTGCTCCAGCGGTACGTCGACCTCGGGACGATGCAGGCCGACCGAGCCGAGCCGTCGGTGATCGACCTCGGCCTGGTCGCCAGCGTGTCCAGCGAGATCCGGCTCAGCGTGCCCGGCGCGGACGTGGTCCGGCGCCGGGTCGACCAGGGCGTCCCGTCCGCGATGGAACGGTGGCGGCTCGGCGCGCTCGTCGGCCTGCCGGTCCGCTGTGAGCGGCTGCCGCGGCGCTCCTGCGTCCTCGACGTCCGGCTGACCGGG
>NZ_SSXI01000302.1 GCF_004803405.1 Nocardioides sp.
CCAGCACGCCCAGCATCGCCGCGCCGAGGGCACCTCCGCCGAGGGCGGCGGCGCCGAGGTGACGGCGCGCGCCGGGGTGCGCGTCGGCCTCGGCGAGGATCGCGTCGCCCGGCGGCATGCTGAGCAACGAGCCTTTCAGGTTCGACGGAACCGTGCGCTCCCCCGTCGACAGCCCCGCCAGGCGGGTCTTCACCCAGCCTTCGCGCTCGACGAGGTCACGGCACGCGTGACAGGAGTAGACGTGGGCCCACGCCTCCTCGGTCTCCTTCGCCGACAGTTGGCCGTCGAGGAGGGCGCTCACGCGGTTGCCGAGGTGACCGATCACATCGCTCCCCCCGCGAACGCGGCGGCCGTCGGGCCGGCGTACTGGGTGCGGCCCGCAATTGGCGCACGGTGGGACAGCGCGGCGCGGAGCTGGGCGCGACCCCGGTGGATCCGGGAGCGGACGGTGCCGAGCTTGGCACCGAGGATCTCCGCGATCTCCTCGTAGCTGAGGCCCTCGATGTCGCAGAGCACCACCGCCGCCCGGAAGTCCGGCGTGAGCGAGGCCAACGCGGCCTCCACGTCGTCATCGAAGGTCTGGTCGGCGTACGCGGCCTCGGGGTGGGCCACGGCGCTGGCGATCCGGGCGGCCCGCTCATCGGACAGCGCGTCGAACCGGATCCGCTGCTTGCGGCGGGCCTGGTCGAGGAACAGGTTGGTGGTGATCCGGTGCAGCCAGCCCTCGAAGGTGCCGGGGCTGTAGGTGTGGAGCGAGCGGAAGACCCTCACGAAGACCTCCTGGGTGAGGTCCTCGGCGTCGTGGCGGTTGCCGGTGAGCCGCATGGCGAGGCGGTAGACCCGGTCGGAGTGCTGCTCGACGATGCTGTGCCAGTCCAGCGTCTGCTCAGGATGCTGGACGGTGTCGTCGATGCTCTCCGCCATCGTCGCCTTCTTCCGCGGGGTCAGTACCAAGGTGGTGTGGCTCCTTCACGGTAGGGGCGGGTCCTGAGGGTTCCCTGTGAAAGAGCCCAACGATCGGCATGGATCGGATGTTCCACGGCGTTGGGTCCAGCGCTCCGGGTGCGCCAGGACCTAGGCTGACGCCGTGGCCCTCACACCGATCAACGCGACCAGCTGGACCTTCGCCGACACCTACGTCGACGAGGACGACGTCCTCGTCGCGGCTCGGGCACGGGCCGAGGAGGTCGGCGTGGCGCCGATCGGCTCCGGCGGCGGTGCCGCGCTGCGGTTCCTCGCCGCCGTGCTCGAGGCGCGTGCCGTCGTCGAGATCGGCACCGGCACCGGCGTCTCGGGGGTGTGGCTGCTGCGTGGGATGCGCTCCGACGGCGTGCTGACCACCGTCGACATCGAGACCGAGCACCAGCGGCTCGCCCGCGAGTCCTTCAAGGAGGCCGGCATCGCGCCGCAGCGGGTGCGCACCATCGCCGGCGCTGCGCTCGACGTGCTGCCGCGGCTCACGGACGGCCACTACGACCTGGTCTTCGCCGACGGCGACAAGCGCGAGTACGGCGCCTACCTGACCGAGGCGCTGCGGCTGCTCCGCCCCGGTGGCGTGGTGGCATTCGACAACGCACTGTGGCACGACCGGGTCGCCGACCCCTCGCGTCGCGACGACGAGACGCTCGCGATCCGCGAGCTGGTCCAGCAGGTCGCCGCCACCGAAGGGCTGGTGCCCGCACTGCTGCCGGTCGGCGACGGCCTGCTGGTTGCGAAGAAGGAGTGGATCCCCGAGGGCGGGAGCGACTAGATCGCCGCGTCCTACTCGCCGCGCGCCGCAGTTACGAAGCCGGCGGCACCCTCGGCGATGGCGCCGATCTCGCACTCCTCGATCAGGATCGGCGCGCTGCCGATGATCTGCGAGCCCGGCGACTCGGCGGCCACCGCGGTGAACTGCTGCTGGAACGCGGCCCGGCTGGCGTCGTCGGCGAAGACGTAGCAGCCCTCGAACCACTCCCCGGCGCGCAACCGCCAGACCTTGAAGGACAGCCCCTCCTGGTCGGTGAAGCGTGCATGTGAGGTGTCGGCGACGTAGGACTTGAGGTCGTCCTCGACCCCCTCCGGTGCGTCGGCCAGCGACCAGCGGACGGTGAGACCTCTCATGAACCAATCCCTTCGACAGGGTCCTCGGACCCGAGCCAGGTGAGCAGCAGCCGGGACCCGAAGCCGGACGGCCCGACGGTCCACTCGTGCCAGTCCTTCTCCACGTCGGCGACGGACGCGATGTCGAGGTGCGCCCACGGCACGTCCCCGACGAAGTGTCGGAGGAACAGCGCGGCGGTGATCGCGCCGGCTCCTCCTGGGTCGTTGCTGGCGTCTGCCACCTTCGAGGCCAGCCGATCCTCGTAGCCTGCGAACAGCGGTAGTCGCCACAGCGGCTCCCCGGCCCGCTGCCCGGCGGCGACGAGCCGGTCGGCAATCGCGTCGTCCGTGGCGAACAGGCCGCCGACCTGCTGGCCGAGCGCGACCTTGACGGCGCCGGTGAGCGTGGCGACGTCGACGACGAGCGCCGGGTCGAGCTCCGCGACGGCGTACGCGAGCGCGTCGGCGAGCACCAGTCTCCCCTCCGCATCGGTGTTCCCGACCTCGGTGGTCCGACCGCCCCAGTGCCGGATGACGTCCCCGGGCCGGAGCGCACTGCCGGAGATGGCGTTCTCCGCGGCCGCCACCAGGCCGATGACCCGGACCGGGCAGTCGACGTCGGCGAGCGCGGCCATGGTGGCGAGCACCACGGCGCCGCCGGTCATGTCGCGCTTCATCGACACCATCGCCGGGCCCGGCTTGATCGACAGGCCGCCGCTGTCGAAGGTGATTCCCTTGCCGACGAGCACCACGACCGGCAGCTTCTTGGCGGCGCGGATGGAGACGCCGCGCGGCGTGTAGTCCAGGCGGATCAGGCGCGGCGGCGTGGCGGAGGCCCGGCCCACGGCGACGAGGCCACCGAAGCCGTCGCGGGTCAGCTCCTCCTCGTCCCAGACGCGGATCTCGAGACCGGCCGCACCCGCGATCTCCTCCGCCTGGCCGGCCAGCCAGGCCGGGTTCTTCAGGTTCGACGGCACCGTGGCAAGCATCCGCGAGCGCCATCCGGCGCCACCGAGGGCGACCGCGCGCTCGAGGACACCGCGGTCGGCGGCGACCGCCGGGCCGGCGATGACGACCCGGCGGACGGGGTGGTGCTCCGGACCGGCGGAGCGCCAGTGGAAGACGAAACCGCCGAGCATCGTGCCTGCGACGAACGCCT
>NZ_SSXI01000195.1 GCF_004803405.1 Nocardioides sp.
AGCGGGCTCGCGGTGTGCGTGGCCACCGGCGGCGCGATCGGGTTGGGCGCCGGGCTGGCGGCCGACGGCCTGGTGACCGTCCTGCTCACGCTCGTGACCGGGCCCTGACCTCCCCGGGGCCAGGGCGCGAGGCCGGCCACCGCCCGCGGTGGTGCAGAATGCCGGGTGACCTCGCCGGGCCGCGCCCACGCGCAGCGGCCGGCGACCTGGACGGACGAAGGAGTCGCGGATGCCCGAGGTACACCACGGTCTGGAGGGCGTCGTGGCCTTCGAGACGCAGATCGCGGAGCCGGACAAGGAAGGCTCGGCCCTCCGCTACCGCGGCGTGGACATCGAGGACCTGGCCGGCCGGGTGCCGTTCGAGAACGTCTGGGGCCTGCTCATCGACGGCTCCTTCACCCCGGGCCTGCCCCCCGCCGAGGCGTTCAGCCTGCCGGTGCACACCGGTGACGTCCGAGTCGACGTCCAGGCCGCGATCGCGATGCTCGCGCCCGCCTTCGGCTTCGGCCAGACCTACGACATCTCCGACGAGCAGGCGCGGCTCGACCTCGCCCGCGTCGCCGTGATGGTCCTGTCCTACGCGGGTCAGTCCGCCCGCGGGCTCGGCCAGCCGGTCGTCCCCCAGCGCATGGTGGACGAGGGACGGACGCTCGCGGAGAGGTTCCTGATCCGCTGGAAGGGCGAGGCGGACCCGAAGCACGCCCACGCCATCGACGCCTACTGGTCCTCGGCCGCCGAGCACGGCATGAACGCCTCCACCTTCACCGCCCGGGTCATCACCTCCACCGGCGCCGACGTCGCGGCCGCCTTCTCCGGGGCGATCGGCGCGATGAGCGGGCCGCTGCACGGCGGCGCCCCCTCCCGCGTGCTCGGCATGATCGAGGACGTCGAGCAGAGTGGCGACGCCCGCGCCTACGTGAAGAAGCTCCTCGACTCCGGTGAGCGCCTGATGGGCTTCGGCCACCGGGTCTACCGAGCGGAGGACCCCCGCGCCCGCGTGCTGCGCCGGACCGCCAAGGAGCTGGGCGCGCCCCGCTACGAGGTGGCAGAGGCGCTCGAGCAGGCTGCCCTGGCCGAGCTCCGCGAGCGCCGACCCGACCGCGTCCTCGAGACCAACGTCGAGTTCTGGGCGGCGATCGTCCTGGACTTCGCCGAGGTGCCGGCCACCATGTTCACCTCGATGTTCACCTGTGCGCGCACCGGCGGCTGGTCGGCCCACATCCTCGAGCAGAAGCGGACCGGCCGGCTGATCCGTCCGTCGGCGATCTACAACGGTCCGTCGGCCCGCCCCGCGAGCGAGATCGAGGGCTGGAACGCCGACTGGGCGGTCTGACCCCGCGAGTTGGGACCTCTCCGACCGCGAGTTGGGAGTTCTGGGACTCCGAAATGAGAGCTCTGCGGCCCGAGCTGGGAGATCCGAGGACTACCGTCGACGACATGGACCACCTCGGCGCCCGCATCGCGACCTGGGACGCCGAGGCGGCGAGCTTCGATGAGCCGGCGGACCACGGGCTCAGCGATCCGGCGATCCGCGAGACCTGGCTGCGGCTGATGCTCGACACGCTGCCGCCGGCCCCTGCGCGGGTGGTCGACCTCGGCTGCGGCACCGGAACGCTGACCCTGCTGCTCGCCGAGGCCGGGTACGCCGTGGACGGGCTCGACTTCTCTCCCGCCATGGTCGCCCGAGCGCGGGCCAAGCTCGCCGGCGTCGAGGGGGCCACGGTCGCCGAGGGTGACGCGGCGGAGCCACGGCTGCCTCTGGCGTCGTACGACGTCGTCCTCTCGCGCCACGTCCTGTGGGCCATGCTCGACCCCACCACGGCGCTCGCCCGGTGGTCCGCCCTGCTACGGCCGCGCGGTCGCGTCGTTCTTGTGGAGGGCTGTTGGTCCTCCGGGGTCGGTCTCACTGCCGCCCGGACCGTCGCGCTCGCTGAGGGAGCGGGACTTCGCGCGGAGGTCCGACCGCTCGACGACCCCGCCTACTGGGGGCGGCCCATCAGCGACGAGCGCTACCTGGTCGTCGCCGTTCCCGCGCGATGACGAACCCGGCGCTCCCCCGGTCCTGTCGCGGGGCTCGCGTCACACCCGACCCACGTACCAGCTGTTCAGGCCGCGCGCGGCCTGCCGGGTGATCGAGACGTGCACGTGGTCGCGGTGCCGCAGGGTGGGCGAGCAGCGGCGGAGGCGCTTGCAGCCCGAGTGCCGATAGGGCTCGGCGCGGAAGCCGTTCCACGCCGACCAGATCCGGTCGTCCCAGATCACGTACATCACGCCCATCCTGCGGGCGAGCGCGTCGGGGTTGCCGGCCGCGTCCGTGGCGAAGAGGGTGGTCAGGAAGCGGTGGACCCGCCGTCGGTCCGCCGGCCTGCGCGCGTTGACCGTCCAGTCGAAGGCCCGGCCCTCCTTGTGCTCTGATCGGCCCCCGACGCGGCACGGCCGCGAGATGCCGCCCAGGTTGCCGCCGAACCGCCGCTCCACCCAGCGCCCGAGCACGACGGTGCCGGGTTTGGCCTTCGGCGCGCAGCGGGTCTGGGGCTGGTACGGCGCGTAGTCGTCGACCGGCAGCGCGCCCGCGGCGGGCGACGCAACGGTGACCACGGTGGCCAGGACCGCCGCGGTGACGGCCAGGACGATGAGGTTACGGACGCGGGCGAGTCCCACGGGGTCCTCCAGGTGGAGCAGTAGGCAGGCCGTTCCACTCGGCCCCCCGGGGCGCTACCTGAGGAGTCGGGCCCTAGGGGAGCCGGTCGCGCCGTCGATCCGCCTGCCGAAGCAGCGGGAGAGCTCCTGGCCGCAGTAGTGACCGAAGCCGGGAACCTCGACGTAGCCGCTGCTCCGGTAGAGCTCGATCGCCTCCGGCTGCCGCAGCCCGGTCTCGAGCACGAGCAGGTCGTGTCCGGCCTCGGCGGCAGTGCGCTCGAGCTCCGTGAGCACGAGCCGGGCGATGCCCTCGCCACGGCGCTCGGGGACGACGTACATCCGCTTGATCTCCACTGCGCTCGTGCCGTCGAGGACCCGAACGGGTGAGCGGCGCCAGCCGCCGCTCGCGACCGGCACCCCTTCGAGGTACCCGACGAGGAAGATGCCGTCCGGCGGGTCGAAGTACGACGGCTCGACCGGACTCTCGTCCGGACTGCCGTAGCGCTCGACGTACTCGAGCTGGACGCGCGCTACCAGCGCGGTGGCGTCGGGATGGTCGTAGCCGACCACCTTGAGGTCCGGTCCGGGCACGTACCCAGGGTAGTGACCAGCCCGCTCACCCGGCGACTCGATTGCCGGGCACGGCAACACGCCTGCAACAATGAGGACGCTGACAGCGTGGTCAGGGACGCCCACATCTCAACCCGAAGGCAGCTCATGACCGACCTGCAGATCCCGGCCGACCTCAAGCCCGCCGACGGCCGTTTCGGCGCTGGCCCGTCGAAGATCCAGACCAGCCACCTCGACGCCCTCGCCGCGACCGGCGACTCCCTGATGGGCACCTCGCACCGCCAGGCGCCGGTGAAGAACACGGTGGGCCGCGTGCGGGAGGGCTTGGCCGCCCTGTTCGAGCTGCCCGAGGGCTACCAGGTCGTCCTGGGCAACGGTGGCGCCACGGCGTTCTGGGACATCGCGACCTTCGGGCTGATCGAGAAGAAGTCCCAGCACCTGAGCTTCGGGGAGTTCTCCTCGAAGTTCGCCAAGGCGGCCGAGCAGGCGCCGTGGCTGGACGCCCCGTCGGTCATCAAGAGCGACCCGGGCAGCTGCCCGGAGCCGGTCGCCGAGGCCGGGGTCGACGTCTACGGCTGGGCCCACAACGAGACCTCCACCGCCGTGATGGCTCCGGTGCTGCGTCCCGCGGGCGCCGACGAGGGCTCGCTTGTCCTGATCGACGCGACGTCGGGTGCCGGCGGACTGCCGGTCGACCTGACCCAGGTGGACGCCTACTACTTCGCCCCGCAGAAGTGCTTCGCCTCCGACGGTGGCCTCTGGATCGCCATCATGTCGCCGGCCGCGCTCGACCGGGCGGCGAGGATCGCGGCGAGCGAGCGCCACATCCCGGCGTTCTTCGACCTGCCGACCGCGATCGACAACTCCGCGAAGAACCAGACCTACAACACCCCGTCGGTCGCCACCCTCTTCCTCATGGCCGAGCAGCTGGACTGGATGAACAGCCAGGGTGGGCTCAAGGGCATGGTGGAGCGCACCACGGCGTCGTCCGACGCGCTGTACGGCTGGGCCGAGCGGACGTCGTACACGACGCCGTACGTCACCGACCCGGCGCACCGCTCGCTGGTGATCGGCACCATCGACTTCGAGGAGTCCATCGACGCGGCGCAGGTCGCGAAGGTGCTGCGCGCCAACGGGATCGTGGACACCGAGCCCTACCGCAAGCTGGGCCGCAACCAGCTGCGGATCGCGATGTACCCCGCGGTCGATCCGGCCGACGTCGCGGCGCTGACCGTGTGCGTCGACTGGGTCGTCGAGAACCTCTGAGCGCGAACGGGCGACGCGGTCGGCCGTCAGCGCCGTACGCGCCGTACGCGGTCGCG
>NZ_SSXI01000186.1 GCF_004803405.1 Nocardioides sp.
CGGCCGCTCTGCGGATCTGGTCGACCCGGCCGTGGAGGGCGCGCCCGCGCTCCTCGGAGGTGCGCAGCGCGAGCCGGGCCTCCATCTCCGCCTGACGAGCAGCGCGGGTGACCTCGACCAGCCGTTCCTGCTCGGTGGTGTCGGGCTCCTCCTCGGTGTCCTCCTCGGCGCTGGCAAGCCGCTGCTCGAGCTCCGCAAGCCCGACCAGGGCCTGCTCGCGCGACGTGGCCGCCTGGCTGATGGCCTCGGCGAGCCGGTCGGCCTCGGCACGAGCGGCGCGGGCAAGCGAGCCGTGCTGACCGAGCTCCTCGGCGACGGCGGCCAGCGTGGCATCGGACTCGTGAAGCTTGGCGAGGGTGACGTCGACTCGCTGCTGGGCCACGGCCCGCTCGTTCTCGAGCCGAGCCAGGTCGAACGAGAGCCGCTCCCAGGACGCGGTGGCTTCGGCGAGGGCAGCCGTCGCCTCATCGACTGCTGCCTGGATCTCGATCAGGCTCTCGGTGTGACTCGAGCCGCCGGAGGCGAAGTGGGCGCCGAGGAGGTCCCCGTCCCGCGTCACCGCGACGACGTCCGGGAGGTCGGCCACGAGGCGACGCGCCGCCTCGAGGTCGTCGACCACGGCCACCTTCCGCAGCAGGCGGTTGAGAGCGGGCCGCACCGATGCCGGACAGTCCACGACCGCGACGGCGTACGACGTCCCGGCGGGGAGCCCCGGCCATCGGTCGGTCTGCTCGGCCTCCCCTCCTCCGAGCAGCAGGCCCGCACGCCCGAGGTCGTCGGCCTTGAGGTGATCGATCGCCGCGACCGCGGCGTCGGCATCGGTCACGGCGATGGCGTCGGCGGCCGAGCCGAGCGCGGTGGCGACGGCTGCCTCGTAGCCGGAGCGGACCGAGACCAGCGCGGCGACCGAGCCGAGCAGGCCGGACAGCCGGTCGGTGGCCGCCAGGAGCGCGCCGACGCCGTCCTTGCGGGACAGGCCGAGCTCGAGCGCCTCCTTGCGGGCGGCGAGGCCCGCCTTGTCGCGGTCGGCCTGTTGGGCCTCCTCGCGCACCTTGCCGAGGCGGCCTTCGATGTCCTCCAGCGCGGCTGCGGCGGCTTCGTGCTCGGCGTCGAGACCCTCCTCGCCGGCGTCGAGGCCGGCGACCTTGGTCTCCAGGAGGGTGAAGTCCCGTTGGGCCCGCTCGGCGCGGGCCAGGGCGTCGGCGCGAGCGGTCTCGAGCCGGCCGATCTCCTCCTCCGCACTGGTGGCACGGGACTTCAGCGTGTTGACCTGGCCGTGCAGCCGGGCGAGGCCCTCGCGACGGTCGGCAGCGGCCCGCAGCAGCCCCGCGACCCGGCGCTCCTCGGCTGCGGCCGCGTCCTCGGCGTCCTTGCGGGCCTGGACGGCGTGCTCGAGTGCGGTCTGCTGCTCGGCGACCAGCGCCGCGATCTCGCTCTCCTGGGCGGCGAGCCGCTCCGCCTCCGCCTCGAGCTCGTCAGGGTCCCTGGAGTCACTGGCCTGCTCGCCGTCCGAGTCCATCACGCCGGCGGCGTTGCGGACCCGCTCGGCGGCCAGGCTCTGCGTGCCGCGGAAGCGCTCCCGCAGGGCGTTGAGGGAGGCCAGGGTCTCCTGGGCGGCGGAGAGGGCAGGGAGGTCCTCGCGCAGCGCGGCCTCCAGCGCGGCCTCCTTCTCGCGGGCCTGTGCGACGGCGGACTCCACCTGCTGGCGCCGGGCGAGCAGCACGCTCTCGTCGGCGAGCTCCTGCTCGAGGGCCTGGCGGGCCGTGGCGAGGTCGTCGGCCAGCAGTCGGGCCTTCGCGTCGCGGACGTCGGCCTGGACCGTGGCCGCCCGGCGGGCGACCTCGGCCTGGCGACCGAGCGGCTTGAGCTGGCGGCGGATCTCGCTGAGGAGGTCGTTGAGCCGGGTCAGGTTGCCCTCGGTCGAGTCCAGCTTCCGCAGCGCCTTCTCCTTGCGCTTGCGGTGCTTGAGAACGCCCGCCGCCTCCTCGATGAACCCGCGCCGGTCCTCGGGGGTCGCGTGGAGGATCGTGTCGAGTTGGCCCTGTCCGACGATGACGTGCATCTCCCGACCGATGCCGGAGTCGCTGAGCAGCTCCTGTACGTCGAGCAGTCGGCACGGGGTGCCGTTGATGGCGTACTCGGAGCCGCCGGTGCGGAACATCGTCCGGCTGATCGTGACCTCGGCGTACTCGATCGGCAGCGCTCCGTCGGAGTTGTCGATCGTGAGCACGACCTCAGCGCGGCCCAGCGGTGGCCGGCCGGAGGTGCCGGCGAAGATGACGTCCTCCATCTTGCCGCCGCGCAGCGACTTGGCCCCTTGCTCGCCCATGACCCAGGCGAGAGCATCCACCACGTTGGACTTGCCGGAGCCGTTCGGCCCGACGATGCAGGTGATACCCGGCTCCAGCTGCAGGGTGGTTGCGGAGGCGAAGGACTTGAACCCCTTGAGGGTCAGGCTCTTCAGGTACACCCAGGCTCCCTTTGTTCGTTCCTCGCACACTGTTTCGGTGTGCCGGACGCAGTCGGCCGATCCTGTCAGTTCCACTCGGGGGTCGACAGGGGCGGGCCGTCGCGGGGGAAGCTCGGCGTGGTCAGGCTACCGCGCGACGGGGTCGGATCCCGGGACCAGGGTGCAGGGCGCCACCGATTTCCGCCGGCAGCGCGGCGGAAGGCTCGCCGGCGAGCTTGCTCGCCTCCGCTGGCCGAACGCGCGCTCGGCCGATCAGCAGCCTCAGGCCGGCTGCATCTCCTGCGGGGAGTCCGTCAGGATCTCCGCCGCACGGGCGGTCATCAACTTGTCGTTCTCCTCCGAGAGACGCAGGACGAGGGACTCAAGCTCGGCGACCCGGTTGCGCAGTCGCGCGTTCTCGACGGCAAGCCGCGGGTCGCGGAGGTCGCTGTTCAGGTGACCGATCAGCGCCTTGGCCATGGAGTGAGCCTTCCGGTTCGAGGGGACGTGCCCCGATAGATGGGCCGTCTCCAAGAGTCCCACTTCCGAGCGTGTGGGTCAAACCACGCGGCGCCTTCTGGGGGCAGGCTGGCATCGGGGGCAGAAGTACGACGAGCGGTTCATGAACGCGACCCGCCGGATCGCCGTACCGCAGCGGTCACAGGGGGCGTCCTCGCGCCCGTAGGCGTGCAGCGCTCGGTCGAAGTACCCCGACTCGCCGTTGACGTTGACGTAGAGCGAGTCGAAGGAGGTGCCGCCCTGGTCCAGCGCCTCGACCATCACCTCGCGCACATGACGGAGGAGCTCGATCGCCTGCGCCCGGGTCAGTCGGTCGGCGGGACGCTCGCCGTGCAGTCCTGAGCGCCACAGCGCCTCGTCGGCGTAGATGTTGCCGATCCCTGAGATCAGCCCCTGGTCGAGGAGCAGCCGCTTCACCCCCGCGGTACGACGACGCAACCGCGCGACGAACTCGGTGTCGTCGAACAGTGGGTCGAGCGGGTCCCGTGCGATGTGCGCGATCTCGGGCGGCAGATCGGCGCCGCCGGCCGAGACCGAGAGGCCGCCGAACATCCGCTGGTCGACGAATCGGAGCTCCCACGCACGGTCGAGCCCGATCCGGACCCGCAGGTGTCGCTCGGCCGGCGCATGAGGAGGTTGGACCAGCAGCTGCCCACTCATGCCGAGATGGACAAGGAGCGCGTCGCCGGCCGGCAGCGTGTCGGGAGGCGTCGCCCGGGCAGCTTGCTGCCCGCTGTCGCCGCCGGAGACGCGCTCGGCATCGTCGGAGTTGTCGAGGGGGAGCCAGAGATACTTCCCGCGGCGGCGGGTGCCGACCACCTTGCGGCCGGTCAGGGCCGCCGCGAAGCTGGTCGCGCCACCCGGATGGCGGCGCACCGGCCGGTCGTGAAGGACCGCGACCGAGGTGATGGTGGCACCGGTGACGTGGCGTTCGAGTCCGGCACGGACGACCTCGACCTCGGGGAGCTCGGGCACGAGGAGGTCAGTCGTCGGAACGGCCGACAGGGTGGCCGGAGGCGTCCCCGGCGACCTGCTCGGCGTCGTGCGAGGTCGCTGGCCTGTGCAGCAGCGCCCTGCCGTCGAGGCTCAGGCCGAGCGCCGAGGCGATCTCGCCGTAGGCCGTCTCCGCGGCACCCTGCTCGGCCTCCTTCTTGGAGCGGCCGGTGCCGTTGCCGTACAGCTTGTCGCCGACCCGGACCTGCGCGGTGAAGGTCTTCATGTGGTCGGGGCCGTCGTCCTCCAAGACGTACTCGGGGACGCCCAGGGACTGCTCGGCCGCGAGCTCCTGCAACGAGGTCTTCCAGTCGAGTCCGGCGCCCATGGCGGAGGCCGCCTCGATCAACGGGTCGAACAGGCGGTGCACGACGTCGGCCGAGACCTCGATGCCACCGCTGAGATGGACCGCGCCGATCACCGCCTCGACGGTGTCGGACAGGATCGACGCCTTGTCACGACCGCCGGTCGCCTCCTCGCCCCTGCCCAGCTTGATGTGGGCGCCGAGACCGATGTCGCGGGCGACACCCGCGAGGGCCCGGGCGTTGACGACGGCGGCGCGCAGCTTGGCGAGCCGGCCCTCGGAGAGGTCGGGATGCTTCAGGTAGAGCGTCTCGGTGACCACCACGCCCAACACGGAGTCACCGAGGAACTCCAGCCGCTCGTTGGTCGGCAGGCCACCGTTCTCGTAGGCGTAGGAGCGGTGCGTCATAGCGCGCTCGAGGAGCTCGGGGTCCAGTTCCGGGTCCCCGAGCGCCCGGCGCAGTTCGTCGTACGCGCTGATGCCGCTCGCCTTTACGAGGAGGCTGTCAGAGCACCTGGCGGCGGTCCGAGCGCGCGCCGTACTGGCCGCAGGTGCCGCACGCACGGTGCGGGAGGTGCTTGGCACCGCACGCCGGGTTGGCGCAGGTCACCAGCTGCGGGGCGACTGCCTTCCACTGCGACCGACGGTGCCGCGTGTTGCTGCGCGACATCTTCCGCTTCGGAACAGCCACTGTCTTCTCCTTGCTCGTTAACGCTCAGGCCTCTGGGTCCTGGGTATCTTCGGTCAGCTTCGTCAAAGCCTGCCAGCGCGGGTCGATCTCCGCCTCGTGGTGATGGTCCGGATCGTCCTTCAGCCGCGCGCCGCACTCGACGCACAACCCCGGACAGTCGTCCTCACACAGCGGCTGGAACGGCAGTGCAAGCACGACCGCGTCCCGCAGCAGCGGCTCCAGGTCGAGCAGGTCGTCCCGGAGCATGCTGACCTCGTCGTCCTCTTCTGCTCCCTCGGTGTCACGGATGTCGTCGTAGACGAACAGCTCCTGGAACGTCACCTCGATCTTCTCGCGGATCTGCTCCAGGCACCGTGCGCACTCACCCTCCAGCCCGGCCGAGGCCGAACCGGTGACGAGCACGCCTTCCATGACCGCCTCCAGGCGCAGGTCGAGCTCGACCGGCGCGCCCTCGGGGACGGAGAGGACTTCGATGCCCAGATCTGCCGGGGCCGGCACTGTCAGCGACACCTGACGCTGGGACCCCGGGCGGCGGCCGAGCTCGCGTGTATCGAGCACGAGCGGCGCTCTCGGGTCCAGGTCGATCAGGTGAATCACTTTCCAGGTCCGGGCACAACAGATCGGATCAATCGTAGTGGCGCGGATCAGGACCGGCAAAACGCGGTGGCCGGCGGCCGCCGGCCCCGCTCCCTCGACGGCGCCTTCCGAGCGGGACGAGCCTGCGCATCAGCGTGGCCCGCGAGGACGGCCGACCCGGCGGCGCCACCGTCGACATCGGCGAGGATCGCGCCACCGCGTGACGGCCGCTGACGACGCGCCTGCGGTCGGCGTGAGTCGTCCGCGGCCAGCGGACGCCTAGAATCGCTCCGCCGCTCCCCGATCCGAAGGTACTCATGAAGCTCGTCGTCCAGATCCCCTGCCTCAACGAGGAAGAGACCCTTCCCCTGGTCCTCGAGTCGATCCCGCGCGAGATCCCGGGGATCGACGAGATCGTCGTCCTCGTCATCGACGACGGGTGCAGCGACCGCACCGTGGAGATCGCCCGCCAGCACGGCGTCACGGAGTTCGTCCACCACGCCCGCAACCAGGGACTGGGGCGCTCCTTCCACGATGGCGTCGTGCGCGCTCTGGAGCTGGGCGCCGACATCGTGGTCAACACCGACGGCGACAACCAGTACCCGCAGGACCAGATCACCAACCTCGTCCAGCCGATCGTGCACGGCAAGGCGGACATCGTGATCGCCGACCGCCAGGTGCACCTGGTCGAGCACTTCTCGTGGGCGAAGAAGAAGCTGCAGAAGCTCGGCAGCCGCGTCGTCAACCGGGCTGCCGGGACCGAGCTCCCCGACGCCGCCAGCGGGTTCCGGGCGTACTCCCGCGAGAGCCTGATGGTGTTGAACACGATCACCCGGTTCAGCTACTGCATGGAGACGATCATCCAGGCGGGCAACAAGCGGCTCCGGATCGAGAGCATCCCGGTCACGACCAACGCCAAGACCCGCGAGTCCCGGCTCTTCAAGTCGACGCCCGAGCACGTGGTGAAGTCCGGCGCCGCGATCGTCCGGTCGTCCCTGATGTACAAGCCGTACGCCGTGTTCGCGTGGCTGACCGCCATCTTCGGCCTTCTCGGGCTGATCCCGTTCGTCCGCTACTTCGTGCTGTGGCTGGGCGACCGCGAAGGCGGTCACGTGCAGTCGCTGCTGCTGGGCTCGCTGCTGCTGATCATCGCGTTCATGAGCTTGATGCTGGGCGTCATCTCCGACCTGATCCGGACCAACCGGATCCTGATCGAGATCAACCTCGAGCACACCAAGAAGGCCAGGTTCGGCAAGTCCGGCACGGAGATGATGCGCGACCAGACCTCGGTGCCGCAGTTCGACGCCCCGATGGCTGCCGCGAAGGCCTCCGGAACGGCACGGCCCTGAGCATCCGCAGGCCCTCTGCCACGGCGCTGCGGCGGCTGCTCGCCGTCGCCGTGGTGGTCGGCGGCTCCTACCTGGTCTGGCGGCACACCGAGGACCTCGGCGAGGCGGTCAGCCAGCTCACCCTGTGGCGGGTGCTGGTCTCCGGTGTCCTCGGAGTCGTGGGCACCTACCTGATCGGCCGGATCTGGTCCTCGCTCCTGGCGGGCATGGGCGTCCGACCCCACGCACTGGACGCCGATGCCGTCTTCTTCGTCAGCCAGCTCGGCAAGTACATCCCCGGCTCTGTGTGGCCGGTCGTCGCGCAGATGCAGTTCGGACTGCGGTGGGGCGCCCCGCGCCGGGTGATGCTCGCCGCCAACCTGCTCCTGCTCGCCGTCGTCACCGCGACCGGCATCATCGTCGGCGGCCTCCTCCTCCCGTGGTCCAGCTCCGACGGCCTCGAGCGCTACTGGTGGCTCCTGCTGCTTCTGGTTCCGCTGGCGGTCTCCCTGCATCCCCGGCTCGTGCCGGCCGTGCTCGACTGGCTCCTCATCCGGATCGGTCGAGAGCCGCTCCACGTCCGGCTCTCCGGCCGCGGCCTCGGCGCGGCGGTGATGTGGGCGCTGGCGGCCTGGGTGGTCCTCGGCCTGCACCTCCTCGTCCTCATGACGGCGTACGACGCCGTCGGCCCCGCCGATCTCGTCGTCGCCATCGGTGGCATGGGCCTGGCCTGGGCAGCCGGGCTCGCGTTCATCCCGGCGCCGGCCGGGGCCGGCGTCCGGGAGGCCGTGCTCGTGCTGACGCTCGCCCCGCTGGTGGGCACCACGCCAGCCGTCGGCGTCGCCCTCGCCTCCCGCGTGCTG
>NZ_SSXI01000321.1 GCF_004803405.1 Nocardioides sp.
CATGGCGAGCCCCCGGCGGTCGGGAGGGAACCAGCCGACCACGACCCGGCCGGACGCGGCGTTGGTGGCACCGGACGCGGCGCCGGCCGCGAAGAGCGCCGCACCCATCGGCCACACCCCGTCCAGCTGCGCGGCCGCGACGCCGCCGGCGGTGACGGCCGTGAGGCCCGACAGCATGGCGAACCGCTCGCCCCGGCGGTCCACGACCAGTCCCCAGAGGATGAGGGTGCACATCAGGCCCGCCATCGGCGCCGCCGCAACCAGACCGGCCTCGGGGAGGGACATCCCGGCGCGGTTGTGGAGGACCGGGATCAGGAAGGCCGGGCCGTGGACCATCGCGGCCGACGAGGCCTGCGCCGCGGTGCTCACGCCGAGCATGGCCCAACGCCGCGCAGGGGTCACCTGCTCGCGGGACGGGCTGCCCCCCGCGGTACGGGGGGTGGCGGCGGAGATCACGCGCTCAAGTGAACGCTCCCGCGCGGACCATCCGCGCCGGGATCTCGCCGGTGGGTCTGTGAGATCTGTCTCGGGACACGTCCAGGAGGCGGTGCGTCAGTAGCCGGACGGCACGATCGCGGAGATCACGGTGCCGTCGGCCCGCTGGATCCCGGCGGGGTACGGCGGCTCGCCCTCGAGCCGCGGCCCCTGGTGCTTGAGGGGCACCGTCACCGGACCGTCGGCGGTCACGGTCACCAGCTCGTCGCGCACGTCGAAGGTGACCGGGCCGTCGCCCTGCTCGATGCACAGCTCGAGCTCCTCCGTGCGGACGGTGACGCGCACCCGGGTGCCGCGCAGGGTCACCCGGTAGATCAGGGACTCCCACCGCTCGGGAAGACGCGGGTCGATCTGCCACTGTCGCTCGCCGGCTCCCGTGCCGATGTCGCGGAACCCGCCGAAGCCGGCGACGAGCGCGCTCCACACGCCGCCGGTCGAGGCGACGTGCACGCCGTCGGCGGTGTTGTGGTGGCGGTCGGCGAGATCGACGAACAGGCCCGAGAGGAAGTAACGCAGTGCCAGGTCGTGATATCCGACCTCGGCCGCCATGATCGACTGCATCACCGCGGACAGCGTGGAGTCCCCGGTGGTGATCGGGTCGTAGTAGTCGAAGTCCGCCTTCTTCTGCTCCGCGGTGAACTCCTCACCCTGGAGGTAGAGGGCGAGCACGACGTCGGCCTGCTTGAGCACCTGGAACCGGTAGATCACCAGCGGGTGGTAGCTGAGGAGCAGCGGCCGCTTCTCGAGCGGGGTGTTCTCCAGGTCCCACATCTCGCGCTCGAGGAAGTTGATGTCCTGCGGGTGGATGCCGAGGTACTCGTCGAACGGGATCAGCATCCCCTGCGCGCAGTCCGCCCACTCCTGGGGCTCGTCCGCGGTGAGGCCGGTACGGCGGACCATGTCCGCGTAGGCAGCCGGGTCGTTGCGCTCCAGCTCCCACACGGCCCGCGCCGCGCGACGGAGGTTGAAGCGCGCGAGGACGTTCGTGTACAGGTTGTCGTTCACCACGGTGGTGTACTCGTCGGGACCGGTGACACCGTGGATGTGGAACGTGCGACGGGTCTCGTCGCGCCAGAACCCGAGGTCGGCCCACATCCGTGCGGTCTCGACGAAGATGTCGATCGCCTCGCGGGAGAGGAACTCGTCGTCGCCGGTCGCGCCGACGTACTGACTCAGCGCGTAGGCGATGTCCGCGTCGATGTGGTACTGCGCGGTGCCTGCCGCGTAGTACGCGGAGGCCTCGTGCCCGTTGATCGTGCGCCACGGGAACAGCGCGCCCTTCTGGGACAGCTCCCGGGCCCGTGCGCGGGCGTTCTCGAGCAGCGTGTAGCGGAACCGGAGCGCGTTCCGCGCGGCCCACGGGTTGGTGTAGGTCAGGAACGGCATCACATAGATCTCGGTGTCCCAGAAGTAGTGGCCGCCGTAGCCCGAGCCGCTCACCCCCTTGGCCGCGATGCCCTTGCCCTCGGCCCGCGCAGAGGCCTGGAGGATCGAGAAGAGGTTCCACCGGATCGCCTGCTGGATCCCGGGATGCCCGGGGACCTCCACGTCGGCGCGCTCCCAGAACGCGGTCAGCCATGCCTCCTGCGCCGCGTACTGGTGGGCGACGCCCTCGTGGTGGGTGCGCGCGAGCGTCCGCTCGCAGCGGTCGATCAGCTCGCGGGGCGGGATGCTCTCCGCGGTGTGGAAGGAGACCAGCTTGGTGAGCTTCACCGGCACGCCCGGCTCGGCGTTGATCTGGTAGATGACCTTCGCCATGTCGTCTTCGGCGTGCACGCTCATGGAGTACGGCGCCGGCGACTCGAGCGTGTGGTCGGCGACGACACCGATCGTCATCCCACTCTCCGCGGTGCGATAGCCGAGCTTGAGCCGCGCGGTCTCCGGATCGGCCGCGTGGAGCCGCGGGACGAGCACCCGACGGTCGAAGGACTCGGCCTTGCGTGGGTCGGTGCTGCCGCCACCGATGCCGGCGCCGGCCATCGGAGCCTCGGGCTCGATGTCCTGGCGGTTGAGGAGCTGCGAGGAGATGGCCAGCGACGCACGGTGGTCGAGCAGGGTGACTTCGAAGGTCATCACGGCCAGGTGCCGCTGCTCCAGGGGCACCATCCGCGTGCTGCGGACGCGGACCCGCTTGCCGCCGGGTGTGCGCCAGATCAGGTCTCGGGTCAGGACGCCGGTGCGGAAGTCGAGCGAACGCTCGTACTCCGGGAGGTCTGCGACCGAGAGGTGCAGCGGCTCGTCGTCGACGTAGAGCCGGATCACCTTGGGGTCCGGGACGTTCACGATGGTCTGGCCGACCCGCGCGAACCCGTAGGCCTCCTCGGCGTGGGAGATCGGCCAGGTCTCGTGGAAGCCGTTGACGAAGGTGCCGTCGAGATGCGCGTCTCGGCTCTCCGAGAGGTTGCCGCGCAGGCCGAGGTAGCCGTTGCCGACGGTGAAGAGCGACTCGGTGACGCCGACGTCGTCGCAGTCGAACCGGGTCTCGGTCAGCCGCCATTCGTCCACAGGGAACCGTGACCGGTCGAGCGGATCGGCGACCGGAGGCGCGTGGTGCGAGGGGCCGGGGCCGTCGGTGGGGACGTTCATACCGGCTCTCCGCTCAGCAGCTCGGCGAGATCGGTGACGACGATGTCGGCGCCCGCGTCGGCCAGGGCCTTGGCACCGGCGCCACGGTCGACGCCGACGACCAGCCCGAAGTCACCCGCGCGCCCGGCGGCGACGCCGCTGATGGCGTCTTCGAGGACCACGGACCGCTTGTTGGTGGCGCCGAGGCGCTCGGCGGCATGGGAGAACGTGTCGGGCGCGGGCTTTCCCGGAAGGCCGAGCTCGGCGGCGACGCCACCGTGCACGATGAGCTGGAAGTAGTCCGTGAGGCCGGCGGCGGCGAGCACGGTCGGGGCGTTGCGGGAGGAGGAGACCACCGCCATCGGTGTGCCCCCGGCGTGGAGTGCCTCGATCAGGGCGACCGAGCCCGGATAGGGGACCACGCCCTGCTCGTTCAGCACTCGCCCGAAGTAGTCGTTCTTGCGGTTGCCGAGGCCGCAGACCGTCTCGGCCGTCGTCGGGTCGTCGGCGAGGCCCTCGGGGAGGTGGATCCCACGGGAGAGAAGGAAGGATCGCACGCCGTCGTACCGCGGCTTGCCGTCGACGTGGTCGAAGTAGTCCTGATCCGCGTACGGCGGGTAGTCGACGCCGTCCGAGGCGGACCGGCGCTCGAGGTACTCGTTGAACATCGAAGCCCAGGCACGCATGTGCACCTCGGCGGTCGGTGTCACCACTCCGTCGAGATCGAAAAGAGCTGCGTCATAGGCATCCCAGTTCACCACGGACTCAGGCTAGCCGCCGGACTCGCGGCTCGTAGATTTCCGGGCACAGCTCCGGCACCGAGCGCCGTCTCAGGGTCGACCTCGGGGGGTTCTCAGGGTAGGGATCCGGGTCACAACCGACTCACAGATCGAAGTTCTCTGGTGGAATGGCCCGATGCGGCTCCCCCTCATCGGCCCGGCGATCGACGCTGCGAAGAAGCGCACAGGGCTCTGGCTGCTCAACCGGACGATGCGCGACGGCATCGACCTGCGCAAGCTGCGGTACCTGCCTGACTCGGTGACGCTCCCCCTCAAGCGCCGCGGACTGGACCCCCTGCCCGAGATGACGAAGATCCAGGCCGACGAGCCGGTCAAGAAGCTCGCCGAGCTGTTCGGGAAGGGGGTCTGGCTCGTCAGCGGCTACGACGAGGCCAAGGAGGTCCTCGCCGGCGACCAGTCGGTGTGGTCCAACGACCTCGGTCAGTTCGTCTCCCAGGACGGTCGGTCGGCCGAGGAGCAGATCGGCGGTCTCGGCATGACCGATCCACCGCTGCATACCCAGCTGCGGCGCTACCTCACGCCCGAGTTCACGATGCGTCGGCTCGCCCGACTGCAACCGAGCATCGAGGCGATCGTGGAGCAGCGCCTCGACGCGATGGAGGCGGCGTCCCTGGAGGGCGGACCGGTCGACATGGTGCAGGACTTCGCCTTCGCCGTGCCGTTCGACGTCATCTGCGACCTGCTCGGTCTCCCGGTCGACGACCGCGGTCGGTTCTTCGAGCTGGGCGTCGCGAGATTCGACCTCAGCGGCGGTGGGGCCGGCGCCTTCGGGGCGGCCGCGCACACCCGCGAGTTCCTCATCAACGCGGTGAAGGAGCAGCGGGCCGACCCCGGCGACGGCCTGATCGGCGCGTTGCTCAAGGAGCATGGGGACGAGCTCGACGACGTGACCCTGGGCGGCATCGCCGACGGCGTCTTCCTCGGTGGCTACGAGACGTCGGCGTCGATGCTGGCGCTCGGCGCCTACCTGATCGCGACGACTCCCGAAGCGGGCCGGATGCTGCGGTCGGACCCCGAGTCGGTCGATCGCGTCGTGGAGGAGCTGCTCCGGCACCTGTGCGTCGTCCAGCTGGCGTTCCTGCGGTTCGCCAAGCAGGACGTGACCGTCGGCGGCGTCCGGATCAAGCAGGGCGACGCGGTCGGTGTCTCGTTGCTCACGGCCAACCGCGACCCGCGACTGGGCAAGGGCCTGGACACCTTCGACCCCACCCGCGAGCCGGTCCGCCACCTGTCGTTCGGCTGGGGGATGCACCGCTGCGTGGGCGCCGAGCTCGCCCGGATGGAGCTGCGGACGGCGCTGCGGATGCTGGCCCAGCGGTTCCCGGGGCTGTCGATGGCAGCCGACATCAGCGAGCTGGACTTCCGGAAGCTGTCGGCCGTCTACGGCGTCGAGATGCTCCCGGTGTGGCTGGGCGGCGGGTATCCGGACGAGCCGCTGGAGGAGTGGGCGCTGGCGCCCGAGTCCGCCTGAGACTCGGGCACCAGCGGGGGGTCTACTTGCTGGTCGACAGCCGGTACTGCCGGACGGCCAGCGGCACGAACACCAGCAGGATCAGCACCACCCACCCGAGCGTGTAGAGCTCGGCATTCTGCATCGGCCACGCGTCAGGCGCGGGCTGGCCGCCGGTGTTCCCGAAGCGCTCGCGGCACGACTGGGTGAGCGTGGAGACCGGGTTCCACTCGACGAAGGTGCGCAGCACGCCGTCGAACCTCTCCGTGGGGACGAACGCGTTGGAGACGAAGGTCAGCGGCATGATCACGATGAACGAGGCATTGTTGATCACCTCGACGCTCGGAACGAGCAGACCGACCCAGGCCATCACCCAGCTGATCGCATAGGCGAAGAGCAGCAGCAGCGCGAAGCCGAGGATCGCATCGAGGAAGCCCTCGCGGATCCGCCAGCCGACCAGGAGGCCGGTGAGCGCCATGATGATGAGCGACAGCACGTTGTAGACCACGTCGGAGGTCGTGCGGCCGACGAGAACCGCCGAGCGCGACATCGGCAGCGACCGGAAGCGGTCGATGATGCCCTTCTGCATGTCCTCGGCGAGTCCAGCACCGGTGAACGTCGCGCCGAAGACCACGGTCTGGGCGAAGATCCCGGCGATCAGGAACTCCCGGTAGCCGACCGCCCCGGGTGGCTCGATCGCACCGCCGAAGACGAACGCGAAGAGCAGCACGAACATGATCGGGCTGATCAGCACGAAGACGAGCACCTCGGGCACCCGCTTGATCTTGATCAGGTTGCGCTGGGCGACCACCCAGCCGTCGGACAGTGCCTGTGCCGTGGTGCTCATCGAGCCAGCTCCTTCTCGGTCTCGTCGCCCGCCGCATCGGCCGCGTCGGAGTCGGCGTCCTCGGCCGCATGGCCCGTCAGCGCCAGGAACACGTCGTCCAGCGTCGGCCGTCGCAGCCCGACGTCGAGGACGGTCACGGTCTCGCGCTCGAAGCCCTGGAGCACCCGCAGCAGGTCGCTGGCGCCGCTGCCGCCGGCCGCGGCGGTGAGCTCGCGCCCGTTGTCGCCGACGCGCACGTCGCTGAGGGTCACCTCGGAGAGGACCCGGATCGCGGCGTCCCGGTCCTCGGCGTCCGCGATCACCACTTCGATCCGCTCGCCACCGGTGCGCGCCTTGAGCTCGTCCGCGGTGCCCCGGGCGATCGCCAGGCCGTGGTCGATCACCACGATGTCGTCGGCGAGCCGGTCGGCCTCCTCGAGGTACTGCGTGGTGAGCAGCAGGGTGGTGCCGCCGCTGACCAGGTCGCGGATCACCTCCCACATCTGCTGGCGGCTGCGGACGTCGAGACCGGTGGTCGGCTCGTCGAGGACGATCACCGGGGGCTGCGCCACCAGGGCGCCCGCGAGGTCGAGCCGACGGCGCTGGCCGCCGGAGTAGGTCTTGGCCGGTCGATCGGCGAACTCGGTGAGATCGAACCGGTCGAGCAGGTCGCGCGCCCGCTGCTGCGCCGCAGGCTTGCCGAGGTGGTAGAGCCGGCCGATCATCACGAGGTTCTCGTAGGCCGTCAGGTGCTCGTCGACCGCGGCGTACTGCCCCGAGAGACCGATCTTCGCGCGCACGCCGACCGGGTCGGCCAGCACGTCGACGCCGGCGACCTCGGCGCTGCCCTCATCGGGCTGCAGCAGCGTGGTCAGGCAGCGCACGGCCGTGGTCTTGCCGGCACCGTTGGGGCCTAGCAGTGCAAGGACCTTGCCTTCAGGAACCTCGAGGTCGAGACCCCGGAGGGCCTCGACGGTCTTGTATCGCTTGGTCAGTCCGCTCGCGCGGATCATCAGAGGGGTGCCGCTCATAGCCTTGCCTGCGTCTCTTCGTCGTGGGGGGTCAACAGGGACTTTCAAACCCTAGAGACCGGCACCGACAGTCATTTTCATCGCAGCGCCGCCCGGGTGAGCGGGAGTAAGGCTAGGCTCGCTTTTCTGGAATCGTTCCAAAAAACGTGCTTGGGTTGGACCCGTCGAGATCCCCTGTAGATCGAATCTCGGACCCGAGCGAAGGAGCACCATCCATGGCGACCACCGCGACCCGCCACCGGCAGGGCAAGCACGTCTCCCACCCCGTCTTCCAGGCCGACGAGCAGTTCGCCGGCCACCTCCAGCAGTTGCTGGTCGACCTGAGCGACCTCGCCCTCCAGGGCAAGCAGGCCCACTGGAACATCGTCGGCCCCAACTTCCGCGACCTCCACCTCCAGCTCGACGAGATCGTCGACGCCGCCCGCGACTTCTCCGACGAGGTCGCCGAGCGGATGCGTGCCGTGTACGTCATCCCCGACGGCAGCTCCTCCCGCATCGCCGCCCAGTCCAGCCTGCCGCCGTTCCCGACCGGCGAGGTCGAGACCCGGGAGGCCGTGGACAAGATCGTGGCGTCGCTCTACGCCGTGGCAGGCACCGCGCGCCGGATCCACGACGACATCGACGCAGCCGACCCCACCACCGCCGACCTGCTCCACAGCATCATCGAACGCATCGAGCAGTTGGCGTGGATGGTCGACGCCGAGAACCGGACCGCTAGCGGGTCGGTTCCGCAGGCGGTTCAGGCCTGACGGTGGGTTTTGCAGGAATCGCCGGTTAACCGGTGATTCCTGCACTTCCCGGCCGTTGCAACGGCCGGGAAGTGCCAGGAGTGCCTGGGTCGTGTGACGGGTGGGGCTCAACGCCGACTGAGACCCGTCCAAGAGAAGGCAGTCCCAGCCTGGCGCCGCGATGCCTGATCAGTCGCGCTTTCTGAGCCGGCCTACCGTCAGTGCGTCCCTGGCTGCGCGATGCGAGGCGCGGGAGGCCGTCGTACGCCGCGGTCCGCGCCACGACCTGCCCCGTGTGATGTCGCCACGCGCCCTCGGGCCCGCCATGTCGTACGACGACCGCGCGCGGGCCGGACTCGCCGTCGACCCGCCCTCCCTGTCGACCGGTGGCCCGGTGGCCCGGTGGCCCGGTGGTGCGTCCCTTCTTATCGTGCGCGCGGGACGGCTGGCCCGGACCGGCCCGTCGGGCGCGACGCGTGCGCGTCAGTCCCGGACCCAGCGGACGATCAGCCCGTCCCGGATCTCCACCCGGTGCGGCGGCCGGGGCCGCGGGTGCTCGTGCAGGTGCGCGACCACGTCGGTGCGACCGCGCAACGTCGTGCCGCGGTCCTGCCACTGCACGCACGGATGGAGCAGCGCCGCCGCCTCGGCGACGGCACCCGCGTCCAGCAGCGCCCACGCCTCGGTTGCCGGCGACGGCAGCTCCGGCAGGTCGTGAAGCATCGCGGGCACGCACATCCGCCAGGCGTCGGTGACCAGCTCGCGCATCTCCTGCTGCTCGAGTGCCGCCAGGTGCGCACAGACCCACTGGTAGCGAAGGTCGCGCGCCGGTGGCTGGAAGAAGACGTCCGGCGCGGAGGCGACGAGCGCGTCCCGCTCCTCTCGGGGAAACGCGAAGCCGAAGTCCTGCTCGTCCTTCGCGAACGCCGCGAACACGATGCGGCCGACCTTGAGCTTCCCGTGGCCGCCGACGTGCTGCTCGAAGGCACGGGGCAGCGCAAGCGCCACTCGTCGTACGGCGTCCGCGTCGGTCACCACCGTGACACTAGGCGCGGCCACCGACAGTCGGCGGCTTACGCCCGGGCCCTGCTGACACTCTGGCTCGACGTCACCCGGTAGCGCACGAACGACGGCACCGCGACCGCGGCGACGACCGTCAACAGCACCGTCAGCACGCCGCCACCGGTCGCCGCGACCGCCGTGCCGACCACGGCCGCGGACGCACCGTGGGCGACGTCCGCGACCCGTGGTCCGCCGTTGACGACGACGATGAAGATGCCCTGCAGCCGTCCGCGGACCGCGTCGGCCGCGGCGCTCTGGAGGATCGACATCCGGAAGGCCGCTGACGCCATGTCCGCCGCGCCGCCCACGACCAGCATCAGTACGGCGACCACCAGCCAGCCGCGCGCCGACCCGGGCGCGGCCTCGGCGAGGGCGACCGCGACCCCGAAGCCGGCCATCGCCAGTCCCCAGACGACGACCGACCAGATCACCGCCCGGCCGTGCGACGAGATCCGGGACACCCACCCGGAGAACACACCGCCGATCACCGCTCCCGTCGGGATGCCGGCGAAGAGCAGCGCGAAGGCGAGGCCGCCCTCCTCGGGGCCGAGGAAGCTCTCGTGTGCGATCTGGGGGAACAGCGCCCGAGGCATGCCGAAGACCATGGCGACGATGTCGACCACGAAGGACATCATCAGCACCGGCTGGCCGCGCAGGTAGGCGATGCCCTCCACCACCGACCTGAGGCCGGGCGTCCCGGTGGCGCCCGCGACCGGCAGCCGGGGGAGGCGGACGACCGCCGAGAGCGTCGCCAGCAGCGTGAACGAGTCGATGAGGTAGAGCCAGGAGAACCCGACGAACGGGATCAGCACCCCGGCCACGAGCGGGCCGGCGATGGCGCCCGCGTGCAGCACCGTGCTGTTCAGGGAGTTCGCTGCGGGGAGCTGGTCGGCGTCCACGAGCCGTGGCAGCACGGCGGAGCGGGTCGGCTGGTTGACGGCGAAGAACGCCTGCTGCACGGAGAACAGGCTGAGCAGCAGCCACACGTTGCCGATGCCCAGCGCCGCCTGGAGCCAGAACAGGAGCGCTGTCCCGATCAGGCCGAACGTGGTGATGATCAGGAGCGTGCGTCGGTCCACGTGGTCGGCCAGCGCACCGCCCCACAGGCCGA
This sequence comes from Nocardioides sp., assembly GCF_004803405.1. GTDB lineage: Bacteria > Actinomycetota > Actinomycetes > Propionibacteriales > Nocardioidaceae > Nocardioides > Nocardioides vastitatis. Next base: position 10,069 of record NZ_SSXI01000321.1, read on the forward strand.
ACACGACCAGCGGCACCAGACCGAAGAGACCCGTGAGCCCGACATAGGCCGAGGACCCGGTCTCCGCGTAGATCTGGGCCGGCACGGCGACCACCGTCAGCTGCGCTCCGACGACGGTGATGATGTTCGCGGTCCAGAGCCGCCGGAAGTGCGGGTTCCGGAGTGGTCGAGTGTCCGCGAGCAGCCCCTGGATCCGCACGCGACGATGCTAGGGACCGCGGGCCGGTAGCGATGAATCCGAGCCGACACGTGCCGGAGGTTGAGACCGGGCGCAGACTCCGCGAGATTTCTTTCCGCAACCTGTCGTATCCCGTCTGCGCCATTCGTAGAGATGGTGAGAGACGGCTGAAGGTGCCGTTCCACCTAAGGAGAAGCGATGACCCAGTACATGCTCACCGTGCACGACGACACCGAGTCCGTGGGCAAGATCCCCCCCGAGCAGATGCAGCAGATGTTCGAGGACGTCGAGAAGTTCAACACCAAGCTCCGTGAGACTGGGGCATGGGTGTTCGCCGGTGGACTGATGCCGGCCGAGACCGCCACCGTCGTCGACGGCACCGGCACCGCGCCGGTCTTCAGCGACGGCCCCTACCTGGAGACCAAGGAGCACATCGGTGGCTTCTGGGTGGTCGAGGCCGCCGACCTCGACGCCGCGCTCGAGCTGGCGGCCGAGGGCTCGAAGGCCTGCCAGGGCAAGGTCGAGGTGCGTCCGTTCCAGGCCGAGCCCCCCGCCGACGCGTGATCGACCCGCTCGCCGGCGAGGTCGAGCGCGTCTTCCGCGAGGAGTACGGGCGGCTGATCGCCTCCCTCGTCCGCCGCTTCGGGGACATCGACATCGCCCAGGACGCGGCGGGGGAGGCGCTCGTCGCCGCCCTCGAGAAGTGGCCGGGGTCGGGCGTCCCGCCCAACCCCGGCGGCTGGCTGACCATGACCGCGGGCAACCGCGCGATCGACCGGATCCGGCGCGAGCAGAAGCGCGACGAGAAGCACCAGGCGGCGGCGATGATGTACGACCCGACGCCCCACGACTCCCTGGGGGCGTTCGAGAGTGCGGGCGACGAGCGGCTGCGGCTGATCTTCACCTGCTGCCACCCGGCGCTCGCGCCCGAGGCACGGATAGCGCTCACCCTGCGGCTCCTGGGCGGGCTCACCGTGGCCGAGATCGCCAGTGCGTTCCTCGTGCAGGAGACGACCATGGCGCAGCGGATCACCCGCGCCAAGGCCAAGATCAAGGCCGCGCGGATCCCGTACCGGATCCCCGAGCCCGAGGACCTGCCCGGCCGGGTCGACACCGTGCTCGCCGTTTTGCTGCTGGTCTTCAACGAGGGCTACCTGTCCTCCGCCGACGGTGAGCCGATCCGCGCCGAGCTGACCGGCGAGGCGATCCGGCTGGCCCGGATCCTTCACGAGCTGATGCCCCAGAACATGGAGGTCACCGGTCTCCTCGCACTGCTCCTCCTCACCGAGTCGCGGCGGGAGGCCCGGGTGCGCAACGGCGAGCTGGTTCCGCTCGGCGACCAGGACCGGGCCGGCTGGGACCGCGACCTGATCGTCGAGGGCCAGGCGCTCGTCCGGCAGTGCCTGGCGGCCAACCGCCCCGGGCGCTACCAGATCCTGGCCGCGATCAACGCGGTACACACCGATGCCCGCAGCGCAGCGGACACCGACTGGGCCCAGGTGGCGGCGCTCTACGACCAGCTCACCGCGATCGACCCGTCCCCGATCGTCGCCCTCAACCGCGCCGTCGCCGTGGCCGAGCTCGACGGCCCCGACGTCGCGCTCGCGATCGTCGACAGGCTGCCGCTCGAGAGCTACCACGCCTGGCACGCCACCCGAGCCGAGCTGCTCCGCCGGCTCGGCCGCACCGGCGAGGCGATGGAGGCGTACGACGCCGCGCTGGCCGCCACGGGCAACGCCGCCGAGCGGGCCTACCTGAGCAGGAGGCGCGGCGAGCTGGTCATCCGATGACCTCTCCCTGCCGCACGGGCAGCCACAGGACGAACCGGGTGGTCGGTGCCGAGGCGTCCAGCGACAGGTGCCCGCCGCTGAGCTCGCTCAGCTCGGAGGCGACCGCCAGGCCGATGCCGTGGGCGTCGCCGTCCACCCGGCGAGTGGTGACGCCGCGCTGGAACACCTCGGACCGGAGGGTCGGCTCGCCCTCGTCCATGACCGCGACCTCCAGGTGCGTGCCGGCGTGTCGGGTCTGCACGGTGATCGTGCCGCGACCGTGCACCCGCGCGTTGTCGATCAGCACGTCGAGCACCTGCTCCACCGGACCCGGCGCGAGCCGCGCCGGCACCTTCCCGTTGGACTGGACGACGAGTCGACGGCCCGAATCCTCGACCTGCTTCTGCCAGCGCAGCGCCGTGGCCGCCACCAGCGCACTGAGGTCGACGTCCCGGTGCTCACCGAGTCTCCGTCCCCGGGACAGGTCGAGCAGCTCGTCGATCGCCGCGCTGAGCCGGTCGAGCTCGCCCAGCACCCGCTCGAGCTCCGCTTGCACCTTCGGATCGGTCTCGGGCCACAGGGAGAGGTCCTCGAGCCCCAGCCGGAGCGCGGTGATCGGGGTCCGCAGCTGGTGCGACGCGTTCACCGCGAACTCCCGCTCGTGGCGCACGAGCTGGTCGAGCTGGGCGGCCGCGCCTCGCAGCGAGACGCCGATCGCCTCCGCCTCGGGCACCGAGTACGACGGCACCGCGATGTCGAAGCGGCCGTGGCCCAGGTCGCGGGAGAACCGCGCCAGGTCGCGGAACGGGCGGGAGAGCCGGCGGGCGAGGCCGAACCCCAGGACCGCCGATCCGGCAGCGAGGGCGAGCCCGAGGAGGACGAGCGGCGTGATCGCCTCCTGGACGTCCCTGGCGACGGTGTCTCCGGCGACTCTGAGGGTGAGCACGCTCCCGTCCCCCAGCGTCCGCTCCTCGACCAGGCTGTCGCTCGGGTCGCTCACCGCGTTTCCCACGGCGAGGCCGGGACCGTCCGCCGGGACGTACTCCACGTGGTCGGCGCCGACCAGGCCGTGCTCGAGGAGCGGCACGTCGACGTCGCCCCCGGCCCGCTCCCGCTCGCGTACCAGTGCGGCGAGGGTCGTCGCGGTGCCGTCGAGGGTCGACTGCTCGCGTTCACGGACCAGGTCCGCCAGGAAGTAGGCCCGGGGGATGCCGAAGATGACGATCACCGCGATCGTGAGACCGACGAAGGCGATGACCAGACGCTCACGCATCGCCGGCTGAGTCCTCCAGTCGGAACCCCACGCCGCGGACCGTGCTCAGCTCGACCGGCGCCGCGGCGTCCTGCAGCTTCTGCCGGAGCCGGCCGACGGTCGTGTCGAGGGTCTTGGTCGAGCCGAACCAGTTCTCGTCCCACACCTCGTTCATCAGGGTCTCCCGGCTCACCACCGCGCCGCGTTGCTGGTCGAGCAGTGCGAGCACGTCGAACTCCTTGGCCGTCAGGGAGAGCTCCTCGCCACGCGCCCAGGCGCGTCTGGCGTCACGGTCGACGCGCAGCCCGTCGCCCGGCGGCGCACCGGCGCCCGTGGCGACCGGGTCCTCGACGGGCGAGACGGACCGCCCGGCACGGCGGAGCAGCGCGCGGACCCGGGCGAGCAGCTCGGACAGGCTGAACGGCTTGGACAGGTAGTCGTCCGCTCCGACGTCCAGCCCCACGACCCGGTCGAGCTCGCCGGCGCGCGCGGTCAGGATGAGGATGTAGCCCTGGTAGCCGTCGGCGCGGAGACGACGGCACACGTCGAGTCCATCCATGTCGGGGAGTCCCAGGTCGAGGAGGACCAGCTCGACCGGGTTGGCGCTCACCTGCTCGATGGCGTCGGCGCCCGTCGCGACTCGCTCGACGTCGTACCCCTCCCGCTGGACGGCGCGGAGCAGGGGTGTGGCGATGGCGTCGTCGTCCTCAACGATCAGCAGGCGCACGGGCACTCACCGAGCATAGGTGGGGGCACCGTCGTGGTCGGCGGATCCGGTGCGGCGGGCCCTGCGGTGGAGGGCCAGGAGCACCAGGGCCGTGGTCGACACCAGCAGCGCGACCGCGGCCTCCGCGTCCATCGGCTTCGGTGACTGGCCGGGCAGGCCGGTGACCAGCGCCAGCAGGACCAGTCCGAGCTCGGCAGCACAGACGAGGGTCACGGCCAGCCTGGTCTCGAAGCAGTTCACCCGGGCGAGCGCCATGGCTGCCAGCAGGGTGAGTGCTCCGAGGAGCGCCCACCCCCACACGACGATGCCGGAACCGCTTCTCACGCCCGCGGCGTAGAGCTCCAGCGCGGCGAGGACCGCGGTGAGGGCGACGGCGCCGCGCGATGCCCAGGTGTGTCGGGCCATCAAAGCTCCTCGCCTGCCGCAAGGACGGTGACGGTCGCGTGGACCGGGTCGGAGTCCGCCGTGTGGCCGGCGCCGTCGACCGCGTGCGCCCGAAGCTGGTAGTGGCCGTCACGGCGGTGCTCGGTGTTCCACGCGCACCGGTAGGGCGCGGTGGTGTCCGTGCACAGGGTGGTCCAGGTCGACGCGGCCGGAGCGAGGTACTGGATCGCCACCGAGGTCACTCCGGACTCCGCGTCCGAGGCGGCCGCGGCGACGGTGATCCAGTTCCGTACCGGAGCGCCGGGGCCGGCCAGGGTGACGGTCGGCGGTGTCGTGTCGGCCGGGGTGACGCGGCCGGTGTCGGCAGCGGAGGCGGTGACGGCGTCGGAGAAGTCGATCCCGTTGGCCACGATCGCGGCGAGGAGGAAGACGAGGCCTAGCAGGAAGGTCATCGTGTGCGTCATGCTCGGCCCTTTTCTATCTGCGGCTGCTTCCGGTTCGACCGGCGCAGCTCTTTTCCCGATGTGCCAACGCTCCCAGTTCGGGCTCCACGCGCCCTCGACGCGACGACCCCGAGACCTCCACAGCTCGACAACGGATCTCCACGATTCCTCCACACCGCCCCACAGCCTGGAACGGAGAGGCGGTGGGCCTCGCGCCGTCACCGGTCGTTCGTAGTGTTGATCCATGACCGCTGCGCCGCTCGAACTTCCCTCCTCGTCCGACGCGTGGCCCGGCTGGGTCCGTGCTCGATCCACCGCGGAGCTGGACCGTGCTCAGGCGCTGGTCGGCGAGCTCCGCGCCGGTCCGCCGGCCGACCCGTTCGCCGTTCTCCGTCTGTGGGACCGCGCGTCCGGTCACCTCGGGAACGTCGCGGCTCTCGGCTCGCTGCTCGGGAACGTGCATCCCTCGGAGGAGGTGCGGGACCTGGCCGACCACGCCGAGCAGGGGGCGCAGCGGCTCGGCACGCAGTGGAGCCTGGACCGGCAGCTGTACGACGTCTTCGCGGCGATCGACGACGACGCGGTCTCCGACGACCCGTCGGCCGCGCGGCTGCTCAACAAGATCCGTGCCGACTTCCGCCGCTCGGGCGTCGACAAGGACCAGGCGACCCGCGATCGGATCTCCGCCATCCGCGACCGGATCACCGAGCTCGACCAGGAGTTCAGCCGGGTGATCCGCGATGACGTGCGCACCATCCGGGTCGCCCCCGAACGGCTCGCCGGGATGCCGGATGACTGGCTCGCCGCCCACCCGGTCGAGGACGACGGTCTGGTCACCGTCACCACCGACTACCCCGACGCAGTGCCGGTGCGCATGTTCGCCCGCGACCAGGACGTCCGTCGCGACATCACCGTCGCCTTCCTCGAGCGCGGCTGGCCCACGACGGAGTCGATGCTGAACGAGCTGTTCGCCCTGCGCCACGAGCTGGCGACCACCGTGGGCTACGCCGACTGGCCGTCGTACGACGCCGACGTGAAGATGATCGGCAAGGGCCCCGCGATCCCGGAGTTCATCGACCGGATCGCCGCCGCCGCCGAGGAGCCGATGCGCCGCGACCTCGGCCAGCTGCTCGATCGCTACCGGGAGGACTTCCCCGACGCCCACGAGGTTCCTGGCTACGACTACTTCCACTACGCCGAGCTCGTCCGCTCCGAGCAGTACCAGGTCGACTCCCAGGAGGTCCGTGCCTACCTCGACTTCGCGAAGGTGCGGCAGGGTCTGCTGGACGTGACCGGCCGTCTGTTCGGACTGCGCTACGAGCAGGTCGACGTATCCGTGTGGCACGACGAGGTGACGGCGTACGACGTCTACCGGGCTGAGCCCGCCGGCGGCTCGGTGGGCCGGATCTACCTCGACCTGCACCCCCGCGACGGCAAGTACAAGCACGCCGCGCAGTTCACCCTGACCGACGGCGTGGCGGGCGAGCAGGTGCCCGAGGGGGTGCTGGTCTGCAACTTCTCCCGGGGCCTGATGGAGCACGACCACGTCGTCACGCTGTTCCACGAGTTCGGCCACCTGCTGCACCACGTGCTGGCCGGCCACGGCGACTGGTTCCGCTTCGCCGGTGTCGCGACCGAGTGGGACTTCGTCGAGGCGCCCAGCCAGATGCTGGAGGAGTGGGCCTGGCACCCCGAGGTGCTCCGCACGTTCGCCACGAACGCCGCCGGCGAGTCGATCCCGGCCGACCTGGTCGAGGCGATGCGCAGGGCGGACGACTACGGGAAGGGGATCTACGCCCGCACCCAGATGTTCTACGCCGCGATGTCCTACTGGTTCCACGCCGACCGAGCCGCGCCGGATACCCCGGACCTGACCGCCCGGATGATCGAGCTGCAAGGCAGGTACGCCGCGCTGCCCTACCACCCCGGCACCCACATGTTCGCCGGCTTCGGCCACCTCGGCGGCTACAGCTCGGCGTACTACACCTATATGTGGTCCCTCGTGATCGCGAAGGACATGTTCAGCGCCTTCGACGACAGCGACCTCTTCGCGCCCGAGGTGGCCACCCGGTACCGCGACCGGGTGCTGGTGCCCGGCGGGGCGGCGGATGCCGCCGACCTGGTCACCGACTTCCTGGGCCGGCCGTTCTCGTTCGACTCCTACGCCGCCTGGCTGGCGCGCTAGGACGCGACCCCACCCGCCTCCCCGGCCGCCTCTTGCGCGGGCCCGAACCTCGACGTACGTTTGCGATATATCGCGACTCAATCAAAGGTACGACGCGATACCTCAAGCAAAGGGAGGCCGGGAGATGGGACACTGCGACGACTTCGACCGAGATGACGAGCGCGACCCGTGGGGCCGCGAGCTGCGGGGCGCCAAGCGGCGCCAGCACCGCGGCGGGCCGTGGGCATCGGGGCCCTGGGGCGGCTGGGCGCAGTGGGGC
>NZ_SSXI01000300.1 GCF_004803405.1 Nocardioides sp.
CGTGACACCCTCGCGCACGGCGTGGTCGCCAAGCGCACCGACGTCCCGCTCGCGATCACCGACGCGCAGTACGACGAGGCGGCGGCGCGCGCCGAGCGCTCCATCGCCACGCTCGCCGCGGCCGGTCACCCCGTCCACGGCGACCTCGAGGACCTGCGGGCGACCCGTCCCGAGGGCAGGTTCCCGGGAGACGTGACCGACGCCGAGGTGCTCGAGGCAGCGCTCCAGACCATCGTGGACCTGCTGATCCTGATGCGGGAGCGCGCAGCGACCTCCGACGAGGACGAGCCGGGCAGCACCTCCCGGGTGCGCAGGCTTGCCCGGCGCGCGACCGCGCCGTACGTCCGCCGGACCGACGACAGCCTCCGACAGCGGATCGCCGCGCTGGAGGCACAGGTCGCCGCCGACCGAGTGCTGCACCAGCGCGTCGCGGTGCTCCACGACGCGGTGACCGAGCTGCTGCTCCCAGCGGACATCCGGGACGAGGGGGTCACGGAGGCCGCCCTCCGCGCGTACCGCAGGAACTCGCTGTGAGGCTGGGTGACCTTCGCGCGAAGGTGTCGAGGGGTGCGGAGCTGACCGAGATCTCCCGGGTGCGTCGTCAACGGTCTTGGATCGACCAGCTCGAGACAGCGGTCCGTGAGAACGCGCTGTTGGCACGGGACCTCGAAGCGGTCATCGACGATATGGAGCAGGCGATCGTGCCGCTCCTCGAGCGGTCCCGTCGCGACTCCGACACTGGCAAGGGCTGACCCGCCCCGTTCCGGCACCGGCGGCGTTGAACTACACCGATGTGGTTCCGCTGGTCAGAGCGGTGCGCGTGAATTACAGATTTGTAGTTCCTTCGATGGTCTTGCCCTCGCGCCGATGTGACTGCTGTGATCCGTGTGCCCACTGTGATCAAGCCGACCTGGAGTTTTCTGATGACCGCCTCCCCGCGCGCTCCCGAGCGACGCCGCCGCCGGCCCGCAACGGCTGCCCTCGTCGTCCTCCTCGCGGGCGTGCTGTTCGGCACCCTGGCCCCCGCCGACACGGGGGTCCGGCTGGCTGCGGCGACCGACGAGTCGACAGCGGCCACGCCCACCATCCGGATCGTCCAGGCGAACATCAAGTCGGGTATGGGAGAGGCGAAGACGAAGGCCGACATCCGCGCCGTCTTCCGCCAGAAGCCGGACTTCGTGACCTACAACGAGATGACCTATCGGCCCGACAGCTGGCTGGTGCCACCCGGCTATGCCATGCACCGCACGGCCGGCCCCTACACCGGGGAGACCCCGGTGGTGTGGAACACCGCGCGGTGGAACATGGTCGACCAGGGCACGTTCCTGATCAGCAACCGGATGCGTCCGGCGGGCAGCAAGAAGAGGTTCGAGCTCGGGCTGCGCTACGCGAACTGGGTCACCGTCCAGAGCACGACCGGTCAGACGATGTCGGTGATCTCCACGCACTTCGCGCCTGAGTACGGCTACACCGAGGGCATCACGGCTCCGTCGTTCCGCCGGCTCGGCGTGCTGGTCCAGGAGCTGCGGGCCCGCGGGCCCGTGGTTGTCGGCGGTGACATGAACACCAACTACAAGAACGCCGCGGACTATCCGCGGAACACGGTGGCCAGCGTGGGCCTCACCCCGACCTACGACGTCGCCGGACAGGCCCTGCCGACCGGCATGTACCGCAACGCGACCATCGACTACGTCTTCATGGCACCGGTCACCTCCTTCACGCTGCAGCGACAGTTCGTCACCACGGTGAACTCCGACCACCGGCTGCTGACCGCGGACGTGGCCCTCGTCGGCGGCAGTGCGTCGGCGTTCGTGCCGGGCACGAAGACCAATGACCCGGCGACGCGACCCGGTGCCGTCACCAACCTGTTCATCGCGGCCCTGAACAAGGCGCCCAAGGGGGCAGCGGTGCACCTGATGACGCGTCAGCTGCGCGGCGGCAACATCCAGCGCGCGATCTTCCGGGCCAAGAGCCGAGGCGTCCACGTCCAGATCCTGACCGCGAGCCGTCGGCCCACCTGGATCGAGCGGCGGTTGGCCCGCATGCTCGGCACCAACGTGTACAAGAGGTCCTGGATCCGTCACCAGCCCCGATGGACGGCCCATCGCCTCCCCGCGGCCAGCGTCCTGGCCAGCGCCAGCGGCGGCACTCGGGCGCTTCGGATCGACGCGACCCGCGCGCTCATCCCCGAGTCGCACCGGGTCCTGACCCGCGCGCGGACGACCACCGACCGGACGTCGTACGACCTGATGTTCGTCCGCTTCTTCAGGGCAGCCGGTCGGAAGCTCTGATCGCCTCGCCGTGACCTCCCTCACGCCCGTCTCGTGCTGGCGTTCGAGGGCGGCCACCGGTGCTACTCACGGGTAGAGTTCCCTCGGTTACGGACCAGCGAAAGGGAACCGATGTCGCGCCTTTGCCAGACCGACGGACTCACCGAGGACCAGACCGAGATCCTCAAGGCCGTCCGGACCTTCGTGGACGAGCAGATCATCCCGGTCGCCCAGGAGCTCGAGCACGCCGACGAGTACCCGACCGACATCGTCGAGGGGCTCAAGGAGCTCGGTGTCTTCGGCCTGATGATCCCCGAGGAGTACGGCGGGCTCGGGGAGTCCCTGCTGACCTATGCGCTGTGCGTGGAGGAGATCGCCCGGGGCTGGATGAGCGTCTCCGGTGTGATCAACACCCACTTCATCGTGGCCTACATGCTGATGAAGCACGGCACCGACGAGCAGAAGCAGAAATACCTGCCGAGGATGGCGACCGGCGACGTCCGCGGCGCGTTCTCGATGTCCGAGCCGGGTCTCGGCTCGGACGTCTCCGCGGTGTCGACCAAGGCCGTGAAGCAGGACGACGGGTCCTACTCCATCACCGGACAGAAGATGTGGCTCACCAACGGTGGCTCGGCCAACCTGGTCGCGGTGCTGTGCAAGACCGACGAGGGCGACGACTCCGTGTACCGGAACATGACGACGTTCCTGGTCGAGAAGGAGCCGGGCTTCGGCGAGACCGCCCAGGGCGTCACCATCCCGGGCAAGATCGCGAAGATGGGCTACAAGGGCGTCGACACCACCGAGATGGTCCTGGAGGGTCACCAGATCGGGGCCGAGCAGGTCCTCGGTGGTGAGCCCGGCAAGGGCTTCTTCCAGATGATGGACGGTGTCGAGGTGGGTCGGGTCAACGTCGCCGCCCGCGCCTGCGGCATCGCGCTGCGCGCGTTCGAGCTCGGCGTCGCCTACGCCCAGCAGCGGCAGACGTTCGGCAAGCCGATCGCAGAGCACCAGGCGATCCTGTTCCGGCTCGCCGAGATGGCGACGAAGGTCGAGATCTCCCACAACATGATGGTGCGCGCCGCCCGCCTCAAGGACACCGGTCAGCGGATGGACGTCGAGGCCGGCATGGCCAAGATGCTGGCCTCGGAGTACTGCAACGAGGTCGTCGAGGACTCCTTCCGGATCCACGGCGGCTACGGCTACTCCAAGGAGTACGAGATCGAGCGCCTCTACCGAGAGGCGGCGTTCATGCTGATCGGCGAGGGCACCTCGGACATCCAGAAGATGATCATCGGCAAGGCCCTGCTGAAGGACTACAAGCTGCGCTGATCCACGGCCGGCCGGTCCTCAGCCGGCCAGTCCTCGGCCGTCGGCTCCTCGGCCGATCCGACCTCGGCGGCAGGCTCGCGCCGACGACGTCGTACGACGGCGTGGAGCCCGCCCAGCAGGAGGGCGCCGATGCCGCCCAGGGCCGCTGCTCCGCTTGCGAGCGCGGCGCCTGGGCGGTCGTACTCCACCACCAGGTCGCCATCTGCCCCCCGGGGGAGGTCGACGGTCAGCAGGCCCGCCTCGTTGTGCTCCACGTCGATCGGCTCGCCGTCGAGGGTCGCGGAGTATCCGGGCCAGGCAAGCATCGCGAAGGTGACCCGGCCGCCCTGGGGGGCCTCGACGGTGAGCTCCTCGCCGACCCCGGCGCTGCGGGCGCTGTGGACGGTGACGCCCTCCTCGGCCCAGCTCAGCCTGCTGTTCGGCCACGGCAGTTGGTCGGTGCGGACCAGCACCGTGCGTTCGCCGTGCTCGACGTTGCGCCAGTTGGCCGGCGGGGTGACGCCCACGATCTGCTGCGGCCCCGCCACGACTGTCTCCAGCTTGAGCAGATCGGCCAGGGGCGGCTGCCCCTTCTCGAGGGGACGCCACACCCGGCGGTATCCGCAGGGTCGGGTGAAACCCTCGTAGTGGAGGCAGAGCGTGCGCTCGAAGCGGCGGAAGCCCATGCCGGTGTAGCTGTTGACGGCATCGACCCCGGCGACGTCGTACATGCTTCCGGGGAGGAAGCTGTCCCAGGCGGAGCGGAGCTTCTCGTCGGGGCCGTTCTTCTGCACCGGGCGCAGGTCGGCGAACTGCATGACGCGTCCGTCGAGGTCCCCGAAGCGCTCTTGGAGGGCTGCCACGTCGGTCGGGACGTGGTAGACCCGCGCGCCCTCGTTCTCCTGGTAGATCCGGGCCTGGCCGAGCAGCACGACCCCCGTGCCCGCGATGAGGACCGCGGCCAGGAGGACGGGCGTCGCGCTCACGAACCGGTGACAGAGCAGGAGCAGAGTCGTGAGGGCGACCAGCACGGCGCAGCCGCCGAGCGTCGACGCGACCCAGGTCGGGTGCTGGGCCCAGGCCTGGAAGGACACCGCTCCGACCAGCGCTGCCGTGCCGGCCAGCCGGGCGCGCCACCGGTCGCGCTGCAGACCCTGGCCGAGCACGATCGCCAGCCCGATGCCGAGGGCGAGGTAGAAGTACTCGATCAGCCGCAGGGGCCAGCGGAAGAGCCAGAGGTTCGACGGACCGAGCGTCATCAGCAGGTAGAGCAGCGTGATCGTGGCGAGGCCGGTGAGCTCCCGGAGCCGCTCGCGCAGAACGCCGTACTTCAGCCAGGGCAGCAGCGGCAGGAGGAACCAGCAGAAGTAGGTCACCGGCACCTGGGTGACGCCTGTGATCGCCTGGATGTCGGGCACGAAGGTCGGGCTGCTGAGCCCGAGGAGGTCGCCGATCTCGGGGCGCATCTTGCCGTTGTTGCCGAACAGCGGGCCGCTGGACCTTGCGGCGAGCTCGGAGACCCGGACCAGCGGGAGGTAGACGAGCGGCAGGAAGCAGGCGACCCAGCCGCCGGTGAGGAGCAGGCGGCCGGCGCCGGCCCGGTTGCGGGTGAGGAGGCCCTCCAGGACGAGGGCGGCGCCCACGACTGCGACGGCGAGCGTGCCGTAGGGGTTGCCCTGCGTGACGCCGAGGACGCCGACCACGAACCCGAGGAACGGGTTCATGGTGCCGCGGAGAGTGCGCCGGAAGGCCCACCACACCCATGGCGTGTAGGCGAAGGCGATCAAGCCGGCCGGCCACGAGCCGGCGTCCCACCAGAGCGTGAAGCCGGCGAAGGGGAGGGACGTGGCGACGACCGCGGCCGACCACGGCGGCGCGTCGTACTCCCTCGCGAGGAGGTAGGTGCCCAGGGCCAGGGCCATCATGATCCCGATCTTGATCGCGGTTACCGCGACCAGCAGGTCGGAGGCCCCAGACGTGATCAGCCAGATCAGCGGGTTGAGCGGGTTCCAGATGCCGAAGAGCGCCTCGGCCGCGTAGTTGCCACCGGTGAACGAGTCGGGGTCGAGGACGATCGGCCAGCCGCTCTCGCGAAGCGTCCGCCCCAGCTGCCACCAGGTCGGGGCGAACTGTGCAGCTGAGTCGCCCCGCATGTAGACCTCGCGGCTTCCCAGCAACGGCAGGCAGCCGTAGAGGCCGGTCACGACGAGCACGCCGACCGGCCAGAGCAGGCGCCTCACGCCCGGTCCTCCGTGGGGCCGACGGTGAGGAACTGCTCGTGCTCGGGGCCTAGCAGCACGGTGACCGGTGTGACGAGCGGACCTTCGCTGCTCTCCTTGAGCAGGAAGTGCGGCCGCTTCTTCGTCTCGAGGTAGATCCGGCCGAGGTACTCGCCGATCACTCCGAGCAGGATCATCTGCACCCCGCCGATTCCCACGACGGTGCAGATCGTGGTGACGTAACCGGCCGCCTCGTTGCCGTTGACGATCGCGTCCGTGAGAACCCACAGCGCATAGAGGAACGCCACGAGTGAGATGAAGGCGCCGAAGTAGATCGCCAGCCGCAACGGGCGGCTGTTGAACGAGAGCACCCCGTCGATGCCGTAGTTCACCAGGCTCCGCATGCTCCACTTGGTCTCGCCGCCCGCGCGGGCCACGTTCTCGTAGGCGACCACGGCGGTGTCGAAGCCGATCCAGGAGAACAGTCCCTTGGAGAAGCGGTTGTACTCGCCCACAGCCAGCAGCGCTCGTACCGCCTTGCGGCTGAGCACGCGGAAGTCGCCCTCGCCGTCCTCGAGCCGCACCTCGACCAGGCGGTTGAAGAGCTTGTAGTAGAGGCGCGAGACGAAGGTCCGAAACGGCGCGTCGCCGGTCCGGGTACGACGCGCGACGACCTGGTCCTTGCCCTCGTCCAGCAGCGGCAGCATCTCGGCCAGCAGTTCCGGGGGGTGCTGCAGGTCGGCGTCCATGATCGCGATCGCGTCGCCGCGCGCCTGGCTCAGGCCGGCGAGCATCGCCGACTCTTTGCCGAAGTTCCGGCTCAGGGCGAGATAGCGGAAACGGGCGTCGTCGGCGTGGATCTCGCGCAGGACCTCGAGCGTGCGGTCGCTGCTGCCGTCATCGACGAGCAGCACCTCGAACTCCTCGACCATGCCGGGCAGGAGCTCCTGGAGGCGGGCGACGAGCGATCCGATGACCGTCTCCTCGTTGAAGCACGGAACGACGATCGACAGCATCGGTTTCCTCGTGTCCGCCACGGCCTGCACACTACCGGCATAGAGTCACGCCGTGACTGGGGGCGCGATGCTTATCCGTGTGCGTGCCGCGGCCGGCCGGTTGGCACGTCGCGTCGGTGGGGGACAGGGTCCTGAGCGCCGCTTCCCGGCGCGGCCGCGGATGGTCTTCCTCATCCTCGCCGTCCACGGTCGCAGCGGTGTGGCCCGGGCGACGCTCAACGTCGCGAGCGCGCTCGCCGAGACGCACGACGTCGAGATCATCAGCGTGTACTCGGGTCGGGCTCGCCCGTTCGAGGTGGATCCCCGCATCGCCGTCCGCTACCTGGTCCCGGTCCCCTTCCGCCGACTGTCGACGCTCAGCCCCGCACTGGCGAGGAAGGCCGCCCAGCCCAGCAGGCTGCTCGGGGACCGCCTCTACTCGGCCCTCACCGACGAGGCGTTGAGCCGCGAGCTCGGCCGCCTCGGAAGCGGCGACGTGGTCGTCTCCACCCGGCCCGCGCTCCACCAGGTCACGGCGCGGATCGCGCCCGAGCAGGTGGTCCGGGTCGGCTGGGACCACTTCAACTACCCCGGTCGCCAGCGTCCCCGGGGCGGGGGGACCGGTATCCGACGCGCGATGCCCGGCCTCGACGCATTCATCGTGCTCACCGAGGCCGACCGGCACGACTACCGCATGGACCATCCCGATGCCCGCATCGAGGTGATCCGCAACGCCGTGCTCTGGCCGATCCGGACCGAGCGACCCGAGCGCGACAGCCGCACCGTCGTCGCAGCCGGCCGGCTCGCGCCGGTCAAGGGGTTCGACCGCCTGGTCGACGCCTGGTCGATGGTCGAGGCCGACTTCCCGGACTGGCGGTGCCGGATCTACGGAACCGGGCCGCTCCGCGCCGGGCTGGAGGAGCAGGTCCGGAGCAAGTCCACGACGCTCGAGCTCGCCGGGTACTCCAGCGACATGATGGCGGATCTGGGGCGCGCGGAGCTGTTCGTGATGTCCTCGCGCTTCGAGGGCCTCCCCATGACCCTGATCGAGGCGCTGACCCAGGGCACCCCCGTGGTGAGCTTCGACTGTCCTCGTGGTCCGGGAGAGATCGTCGACGAGGGCAACGGCAGGCTGGTGCCCGACGGGGACGTCCCGGCACTGGCGGCGGCGCTGGCCGAGCTGATGGCGGACAGGGAGCTGCGAACCCGGCTCGGTGTCCAAGCGTTGAAGGACTCCCGGAAGTACGCCATCGACCAGGTTGCCGCACGGTGGGCCGCGCTCGCAGACGACCTGGCCGGGAACCCCGAACGGGTCGCGGCGACCGTCGCGGCGAGGCACGCGCGGGGTCGTGCGCGGGCGGCGCAGGGCAGTGCAGCAGAATGACCGCCCATGAGCAAGACCAATCCGGGCAACTTCTTCGAGGACTTCAAGGTCGGCCAGCTGATCGAGCACGCGACGCCGCGCACGGTCACCGAGGGTGATCGAGCCGTCTACGGCTCGCTGTACCCGACGCGGTTCGCGATCCCGTCGTCGGCCCAGTTCGCGGGGTCGGTCGGATTGTCCCCCCACCCGGTGGAGGAGCTCGTGGCCTTCCACATCGCGTTCGGAAAGACCGTCCCGGACATCTCGTTGAACGCGGTCGCCAATCTCGGTTACGCCGAGTGCCGCTTCCACCATCCGGTGACGCCCGGCGACACGCTCACCACCAGGTCGGAGGTGATCGGGCTCAAGCAGAACTCCAACGGCAAGAGCGGCGTGGTCTACGTGCGCTCGACTGCGACCAACCAGCGTGGCGAGACCACGATCGACTGGGCCCGCTGGGTGATGGTGCACAAGCGGGACCCCGACGCTCCCGCCCCGGAGACGGTCGTGCCGAAGCTCGCGGCGTTCGTCGCTCCCGGCGACCTCGTTGTGCCGCCCGGCCTCGACTTCACGCGTTACCAGTACGGCGCCGCCGGCGAGCCGCACCGGTTCGACGACTACGAGATCGGTGAGAAGATCGACCATGTCGACGGGGTCACGCTCACCGACGCCGAGCACCAGCAGGCCACCCGTCTATGGCAGAACACCGCGAAGGTGCACTTCAACATCGAGTCCCGCCCCGACGGCAACCGTCTCGTCTACGGCGGCCATGTCATCTCCATGGCCCGGGCGCTGTCGTTCAACGGGCTGGCGAACGCGCAGCTGATCGCGGCGATCAACGCCGGCGCTCACACCGCGCCCGCCTTCGCCGGGGACACGATCTATGCGTGGTCCGAGGTGCTGGACAAGGCGGAGACCCCGGTCCCCAGCGTCGGTGCGCTGCGGCTCCGGCTGGTTGCCACCAAGGGACGGGACGAGTCGATGACTCTCAAGGGCGAAGACGGCAAGTACGCCGGCGGCGTGCTGCTCGACCTGGATCTCTGGGCGTTCGTCCCCCGCTGAGCGGCGGGCCCGCTCAGCGCACCCGCACGGCCTTGATCGTGTAGGTCACCTCGTCGTCGACGGCGTTCGCCAGTCGGTCGACCTCGACCACCGAGGGATGGGCCTGCCCGTCGGGCCAGGTGACCTCGACCTCGTCGACTGCCGGGTCGTTGGCGACCGCGATGATGTCGTTGATGGTGAGCCGGGCGAAGTCGGGCGCCGGGGTGCCCTTCTTCACGCCGGGACCGCCGGCACTCGTGGCGGCGGTGACCTCCCCGTCCTCCACCTCGATCCGCACCGCACCGACCTGCGGGCAGAAGCAGAGCACTTCGAGTCGGTACACGTAGTCCTCCGGCCCGAACTCCGGGTAGCGGCCGTCGTCGGCCGCGGTGCTGCTCGTCGTGCCCGGGGTCGGGGCGGCACTGGCCGTGGAGCTGCTCGTCGACTGGTCCTCTGCGCGTCCTCCGCCGTCGCCCCCGCAGCCGGTCAGCGCCAGCAACAGGCCGGCGGCCAGGGGTGCGAGGGCGGTGCCCTGGAGACGGGCACGACCTGTGGGGCGGGTGCGCATGGGACTCATGATGCCTGTGACGGGACAGCCCGCGCTGCGGTTCCTTCTCGTGCCGTGCCGGTGGACCGAGCTTGAAGAAAACTGGAACATGTTCCATTCTTGCCGTGACCTGCATCACAGGGTGTCGTTTGAGGTTCAGGGGTTCCCCCAGCGGGACCCACTTCCTCGTGTGTCCCCCATGGAGAGGCCCGATGAACGTGAAGCGTGCACGCCGGACGATCGGCGCCGTGGCGGTGATCCTCGCCCTCACCGCCTGCGGGTCCCGGCTCGAGCCCGAAACGGTCGCCGAGGCGAATGGCGGACTCGCCGGCGGGCAGGCAGGCGCCCCCGGGGATCCCCTTGCGAGCGGAGGCGCTGCCGGCGAGCCCGGAGCCGTCGGCGGGGAGGTGCCGGGAGCCGCCGGCGGTGCCGACCCCCGGTCCGCGGGAGGCGGCACCGGTGGCAGCACGGGCGGTAGCACCGGCGGGGCCACCGGCAATGGCGGGTCGACCGGTGGGGGCTCGGCAACGGGGGGCGTCAAGGCCGGCTCCTGCGCCGGCTTCAAGAACCAGACCGGCATCACCGACAAGACGATCACCATCGCCAACATCGCCGACATCTCCGGTCCGGTGCCCGGCATCTTCGAAGCGTCGCAACAGGCCGCTCGTGCGTACGTCGAGTACTTCAACTCCCAGGGGACCATCTGCGGGCGCAAGCTCTCGCTGGTCAACCTGGACAGCCGCGCAGACGCCGGCGCGGACCAGTCGGCGACGGTGAAGGCGTGCGACCAGGCGTTCGCGGGCGTGGGCTCGATGGGTGCGTTCGACTCCGGCGGCGCCGGTCCTGCGGAGTCCTGCGGCCTCCCGGACATCCGGGCCGCGATGACGACGCCGGAGCGGGCCGACTGCGCGACCTGCTTCGGCGTGTACTCGGTGCGGACCAACCTGGTCGCGGACTCCGGGCCCAAGTGGCTGAAGTCGAGGTTCCCCGACGCCACCAAGAGCGTCGCCATGCTCTACATCAACGGCGGTGCCGCCACGATCAACGCGAAGAGCCAGTCGGCCGCCTGGGCGAAGATGGGCTGGGGCATGAAGTACGTCCAGGGCATCGACGTCGCCGAGTTCAACTTCGCTCCCTACGTCCAGCAGCTCAAGGACAAGGGCATCAAGATGGTCGTCTACCTCGGGCCCTACCAGAACACCGTGAAGCTGCAGCAGGCCATGCAGCAGCAGGGATACAAGCCCGACGTGTTCATGCAGGACCCGACGATCTACGACCAGCGCTATGTCCAGCAGGCCGGGAGCCTGGCCGAGGGCGTCTACGTGTACTCGACGACCGATCTCTTCGAGAACAAGGCGAACCAGGAGATGCAGCTCTACCTGTCGTGGCTGCAGCAGGTGAAGCCGGGGGCGATCCCGAACTTCTACGGGCTGTTCGCCTGGTCCGCGGCTCGCCTGTTCGTGGAGAAGGCCGTCGCCCTGGGCGGGAAGCTCAGTCGCAGGACGATGGTCGCTGAGCTGCGGAAGGTCAACAACTGGACGGGCAACGGCATCCACACTGCGATGCGCGTGGGCACGGCCGAGACGCCGCCGTGCCAGATGATCATCCAGTACAAGGGCGGCAGGTGGCAGAAGGCTTCGCCCGGCGCCTGGCTGTGCGGCGGGATCGTCAACTCGGGTGTCGGAGGCTGATCCGCGTGCGCCGTGACCCCGGTCACAGACCGTCGTTCACTCTGATAGAGGTCTCGTCGAGTTTCGACCTCCTCTGCTCCACCGGAGAGGTGACATGTCCGTGGTTCGTTCCCGACGGTTTCTGGGTGCGGCGCTGATGGTGATGGCTCTCACCGCGTGCGGCTCGCAGCTCGATCCCTCGGAGGTTGCGCGGATCAACGGCACGGTCGGGCCCGACGATCAGGCCGGGGCGCCCGGCGCTCCCGTGAGCGACCCCGGCGCGGTCGACCCCGGATCCTCCGGAGGCGGCGCTCCGGGTGTGGCCGGAGGCGCGGAGCCCGGAGGTGCCACACCCGGGTCCACCGGTGGCGGCCCGGGAGGCAGCGCCGGCGGATCGACCGGCGAGGGTTCCGCGACGGGGGGCGTGAAGGCTGGTTCATGCGCAGGCTTCACGAACCAGAAGGGGATCACCGACAAAACCATCACGCTCGCGAACGTCGCGGACATCTCCGGACCTGTTCCCGGTATCTTCGAATCCGCTCAGCAGGCCACCAGGGCCTACGTGGAGTACTTCAACTCGCAGGGCACCGTCTGTGGTCGCAAGCTGGAGGTCTCCAACCTCGACAGCCGGGCCGACGCCGGTGCCGATCAGCAGGCCTACGTGAAGGCCTGCGACACCGCTTTCGCCGCGGTCGGATCGATGTCCGCCTTCGACTCGGGCGGTGCCGGCACGGCCGACACGTGTGGGATCCCGGACATCCGGTCGGTCATCGTGAGCCCGGAGCGGCAGGCCTGCCGGTCGTGTGTGGCGGCGTACGCCATTCGCACCAACCTGATCCCGGACCCGGCCGCCAAGTGGTTCATGCAGAAGCACCCCGCCGGCGCCAAGAACGCGGCGGTCCTCTACGTCAACGCCGGCGCGGCCCCGGTGAACGCGAAGAGCCTGGCCGCGGGCTACGAGAAGAGCGCCGGGTGGAACGTGAAGTATCTCCAGGGCATCGACGTCGCCGAGTTCAACTTCGCCCCGTACGTCCAGCAGATGAAGGAGAAGGGCGTCCGGTCGGTCGTCTACTACGGGCCGTACCAGAACACGGTGAAGCTGCAGCAGGCCATGCAGCAGCAGGGCTTCAAACCTGACTTCTATCTCCAGGACCCCACCATCTACGACCGGCGCTACGTCGAGCAGGCCGGCTCCGTCGCCGAAAGCAGCTACGTCTTCTCTCCCAACGACCTGTTCGAGAACAAGGCCAACGCGGAGGTCCAGCTCTACCTCTCGTGGCTCCAGCAGGTGAAACCCGGCGCCGTCCCGAACTACTTCGGGCTGTTCGCCTGGTCGGCCGCCCGGCTCTTCGTCGAGAAGGCGATCGCTCTCGGTGGCCGGCTCACCCGGTCGGCGTTGGTCGCGGCCCTCAAGAGGACCACGAGCTGGACCGGCAACGGCGTCCACACTGCGATGAACATCGCCACCAGCAACACCCCGCCCTGCCTGAAGGTCATCCAGTTCAGGAGTGGGTCGTGGTCGCAGGTGTCGCCGGGCAACTACATGTGCGGCCGGGTCGTCAACACAGGAATCGGAGGCTGACCCGTGGGCTCCTTGTTCGCGTTCACGCTGCTGGGCCTGTTCACGGGTGCGGCGTACGCCATCATGGCGAGTGGCCTGGTGCTGACATACACCACCACGCGGGTGTTCAACATCGCGCACGGCGCCTTCGGGATGGTGCTGGCGTACACCTTCTGGGACTTCACTCAGCGGCAGGGGCTGCCGACACTGCTGTCGCTCCTTCTCGTGCTGGGCGTGGTGGCGCCGGCCATCGGCTGGTTCGTCCAGCGGTTCGTGACCCGCGGCCTGGGTGAGGGCCCGGTCTCGGTCGCACTGGTGGTGACGGTCGGGCTGCTGGTGGGTCTGATCGGGCTGGCGCAGCAGATCTGGCCACCGGAGCCGCGGGTGCTGCTGCCGTTCTACCCGGAGACGGGCTGGCAGATGGGTGACACGTACATCACCGCACACCATCTGATCACGATCCTCTGCTCGATCGTGGTCGCCGGCGGACTCTACGTGCTGCTGAACCGGACCCGGATCGGGACGGCGATGAGGGCCTCGGTGGACAACCCCGAGCTGCTGAAGCTGTTCGGCGGCAAACCCGACACCGTGGCGGCATTGTCGTGGGCGGTCGGCATGTCGCTCGCCGCGCTCGGTGGCATCCTCCTGACCCCTGTGGTCAACCTCGACTACTACGCGCTGACCCTGCTGGTCATCAACGCCTACGCCGCGGCGATGCTGGGCCGGCTGAAGAGCCTGCCGCTGACGTTCGCAGGCGCGATGACGCTGGGCATCCTGGAGTCCTGGGCGGTCGCGTACCTCCCGACGGACGGGTTCTGGTCGACGGTCCGGCCGGTGATCCCGGCGCTGTTCCTGTTCGCGATCGTGGTCGCCATGCCGCAGGCGCAGCTGCGGATCGGCCAGGTCAAGGGCATCGTCGCCGCTCCGGTGCCAGGCCTGGGCAAGTCGGTCGGCTGGGGCGCGGCGTTGCTCCTCTTCGCACTGCTGGTCATCAACGTCGCGGCGCCGAACCAGGTGCTCCTGATCGGCACCGCGGCGACGTACGCGATGGTGATGCTGTCGCTGGTGCTGCTGACCGGGTACGGCGGCCACGTCTCGCTGGCGCAGTTCACCTTCGCCGGGGTGGGCGCGCTGGCCTACGCCAAGCTGGACGAGCCCAATCTGCTCGGGCTGGCCCTGTCCGCACTGATCGCAGCCGGGGTGGGCGCGCTGGTGGCGTTGCCGGTGCTGCGCCTGACCGGCCTCTACCTGGCGCTGTCGACGATGGCGTTCGCCGTGCTGATGGACAAGATGATCTTCCAGGCAGAGTTCGCCTTCAAGTTCAACGGCACCCTGCAGACCGAGCGACTGTCCGTCCTGGGGTTCCAGATCGCCGAGGACACCTCCTACGTCTGGTTCATGGTGCTGGCGTTCGTGCTGCTGGCGCTGCTGGTCCTGGTGCTGCGCCGGGGCGCGCTCGGTCGGCTTCTGATCGCAATGCGCGACAGTCCCTCCGCCTGCGGCACCCTCGGGCTCGACATGCGCTGGTTCCGGGTGGGGCTGTTCGCGCTCTCGGCCGGTATCGCCGGGCTGGCCGGTGGCCTCTTCGCCGGGCTGCGCGGCAGCGTCGGCGCTGCGGACTTCCTCTACTTCCAGTCGTTGCTGGTGCTGCTGCTGGCGGTGGTCTTCGGTGTCACCTCGGTGACCGGCGCGCTGCTCGGCGGAACCGCGCTGATGCTGCTGCCGGAGTGGCAGGCCTCGGCTCCGGAGCTGGCGGGCCTGCTGTTCGCGATCCTCGGGTTCGGAGCGGTCCTGCTGGGTCGGGACCCCAACGGCCTGGCCAACCACATGTTCAAGGGCAGTCGGTGGGGATGGGCACGTCTTGCACCGAGCTTCGACGAGAAGCTCGGAGCGCTGCTCCCGCGCGGCATCAGGCGGCCCCGGGCCGGTCTGGACGAGAACGACCGGTACGACGAGGACAAGCTGGTGCCGATCGCCGATCCGGCCGATGTGGAGACCACGATGGTGATCAAGGGGGTGCGGTGATCATGGCGCTGCTCGACGTGGACGACGTGGTGGTGAGGTTCGGCGGCGTCACGGCGGTCAACGAGGCGTCCTTCACCGCGGACTCGGGCCTGATCACGGGCCTCATCGGCCCCAACGGTGCGGGCAAGACGACCTGCTTCAACGTGATCACGGGGCTGCAGAAGCCGACCCGCGGGAAGGTCACCTACCGCGGCCGGAACATCAACCACTGGCCCGTCCACAAACGGGCCGGCCACGGCATCGGTCGCACCTTCCAGCGGCTCGAGGCGTTCGGGTCGCTCACCGTGCGTGACAACGTCCGGGTCGCTCATGACATCCACGGCGGGGTGCTGTCCTGGTTGCGCCCATCAGCCGCGAACGTCGATGCCCTGCTGGACCGGGTCGGGATCGCGGAGTACGCAGGCGAGCGCGCCGACTCGATCCCCACCGGCACGGCCCGGCTGCTGGAGCTCGCACGCTGCCTGGCCAGCGACCCGAAGCTGCTGCTCCTGGACGAGCCGTCCTCGGGGCTGGACGAGGCGGAGACCGACGCGTTCGGCGAACTGCTCAAGGACCTGGCCGGCGAGGGCTGCGCGGTCCTGATGGTCGAGCACGACATGGACCTCGTGATGAGCGTGTGCGACGAGATCCACGTCCTCGACTTCGGCCAAATCATCGCCTCGGGCCAGCCGGCCGGGGTCCGCGCCGACCCCCGGGTGCAGCGCGCCTACCTGGGCTACTCCGAGACCGACGGCGACACGGCCGTCATCGAGCCGGTGACCGGTCAGGTGGCCGCCACCGGAGGTCAGCACAGGGCGGAGGTGCCCTCATGAGCGTCCCGATCCTCGAGGTCGTCGACCTGCACGCCGCCTACGGACGGATCGAGGTGCTGCGCGGAGTCGACCTAGCCGTCCCGAAGGGTGCGGTGATGGCGCTGCTCGGACCCAACGGTGCCGGCAAGTCGACGCTGGTGAAGGTGATCAGCGGCCAGAAGGAGCAGACGTCCGGTGACATCCACCTCGCCGGGGTGAACGTCAGACACCGGCGCTCCGACGAGCTCGCGCGGGTCGGACTGTGCACGATCCCGGAGGGTCGCTCGGTGTTCCCGAACCTGACGGTGCAGGAGAACCTCACGCTGATGTCGTACGCCGGGGTGCCGACCCCGGCGATCCTGGACACGGCCTTCGGCTACTTCCCGCGGCTGCACGAGCGGCGCCACCAGCTGGCCGGCACTCTGTCCGGCGGCGAGCAGCAGATGCTCGCGATGTCCCGGGCCCTGGCGTCCGACCCGGCGCTGCTGCTCCTCGACGAGCTGTCGATGGGGCTGGCGCCGCTCATCGTGGACGAGCTCTACGACACCGTCGCCCGGATCGCGCAGTCAGGGGTCTCCATCCTCTGCATCGAGCAGTTCGCCCGCACCGCGCTGCGGGTCTCCGACTACGCCGCGGTGATGAGCGGCGGTCGCATCGTGGCATCCGGTGAACCGGGAGAGATCCTCGACACCATGGCCGACGTCATCCTTGGAGGAGCCGCATGAACATCCGAGTCAGCACGGCAGGTCCCTTCCAGCGAGCGTCCTCGATCCGGCTCGCGTACCGCACCAAGGTGCTGGTGGCAGCTGGCGTCGTGGCCACGATGGTGCCGGTCGCCGGCGGGTCCGCCGAGGCAGCGCCGCGGCGTGCCGCGGAGTACGGCGGGTTCGCCGCCTCCGCCTGGGCGGCGCCGTTGCGGATCGAGGTGTACGAGCCCAGCATTCCCATCCCGACGACGCCGCAGCTGGAGTTCGAGATGGCCTACAGCAAGGTCGAGGCGGACTCCGGCTCCTCGAGCGGTCGGGGCTCCTGGTTCTGGCCCGGCGACCCGGTCGGTGAGGGGCTGCGGACCTTCGGGGAGGCACTGGGACTGCCGGCGGACAACCCGCTGACTGGCAAGGGCTACCCGGCCCAGGTCAACTCGCAGTATCCCGGTGACCCGGCGGCGCAGAAGGACGAGCCCGCGCCCGGCATGGTCATGCGCACCACCTCCGGTGACAAGACCGCGCTGGCGGAGGTCGGGTTCTCACCCGACGGAAGCGTGCAGGGCCCTGACGCCGACGAGGCACCCAAGAAGGACGGCGGCGGTGGCGCCCCCGACCCGCTGGGCGGCGTCCAGGGTGTGCTGGAGGGTGCACTCCCGAGTGCCCCGTCGCGGGCGTCGGCCACCCCCTCGGCGCCCGGCCTGCCGGCGCCGTTGGCGGCACTGGTCGACATGGACGGCTACGTCTCGGTCAGTCGCATGAGCGCCGAGAAGAGCCCGGTCCGCGGCTCGGCCCGCTCCGAGCTCGGCGAGGTCCGGCTGCTGGGTGGGATGATCACGATGGGCGGCCTGGAGACCGTCGCCCGCGCGAGCACCGACGGTGCCAAGGGCGTCGCCACCGGCAAGGCCGCCTGGGGCAAGATGATGCTGGCCGACCAGCAGTTCGAGATCGGCCCCGGCGGCATCACGTCGGCCGGCAAGGCCACGCCCATCCCGGGCCTGAGCGACGACCCGGCCAAGGCATTCGAGCAGCTCGGCATCAAGATCGAGATCCCCAAGCCCACCCGCAAGGTCGAGGGCGACCAGGCCACCAGCCTCTACGAGGGCCTGCGGATCACCATCGACACCAAGGTCCTGGCGCCTGCGCTCTCGGCGATCCCAGCCGCCCAGCTCGCGGCGCTGGTCTCGCCGGACGCCGGACCCATGAAGGGTCTCGTGGCCGGACTCTCCACCCTGGCACCCAGGATCGTGGTCACTCTCGGCGTCGCCTCGGCGACGGTCGACACGGTCCCGCCGATCGACTTCGCCGCGCCGCCTCCGCCGGCCGCACCCGGTGATGACGCCGCCCCGGCCGCCCCCGGCACCGGTGAGGTCGGCGGTGCCGCCGGCGGT
>NZ_SSXI01000119.1 GCF_004803405.1 Nocardioides sp.
CGCGCCGGCCGCCGCGAGGCCACCGCCGATGACGGCCGGATGCAGTCCGCCGCCGGCGCCACCACCCGGGCCTGGTGTCGGCACAGCGCCGGGGTCACGATCGATGTCGCGGTCCGGGTCACGGTCGAAGCCGGTGCCACGGTCCGGGTCACGGTCACGGTCGGGATCGCGGTCGGGATCGCGGTCCGGGTCGCGGTCGGGGTCGCGGTCGGGGTCGCGGTCGAGGTCCGGGTCGAGGCCGGGGTCGCGGTCGGGATCGTGCAGAGGGGCCCGGCCGGGACCGGGAACGGGACCAGGACCGCGGCCGGGACCTCCGGGTCCGACCGGGGCGTCAGCTGTCACCGGGACGTAGGGGTCACCGTGGATCTCTTGGAAGACCGTGATCGCCTTGTCGTAGCTGGTCCGGAGCCGCTCGACCTTCTGGCGGGCGTCCTCATCGGCGGTGTCGTACTCGGAGACTGCCTTGTTGTGCGCCATGACGGCGCCGGCGTGCTGAAGCAGCGCCATCGGGGTGGGCGTAAGACCAGGCGCATGGGGGAGCTTGGGAGCCTCCCCGGGCTCAGCTGGAGCATTCTCGGCGCTCGCCTCGGCCTCCCTCATCGCCGTCTCCACGTCGGCGAGGGCCGTCGATGCGTCGCGCAGCCGTTTCTCCTGCTCGACCAGCTTCTCGGCCGCGTTCTCGAAGGCGAGCTCGGCGGCGGGGCCGGTTTCGGAGTCGGGACCGAATCCGCTCTTCACGATCGGTGCCGCCTCCGTCAAGCGGAGCGCGACGGTCGAGAGCGCGGTGGAGGCCGTCCTCCAGGAATCCTTCGACTCCATCACGTCGGTGCGGTCCATGCCGGCGACCCAGCGGGTCAGCTCACTGAGATGCTCGCCGGCCATCAGGACTCCTCCGTCGTCGTGCTGGCGGTGGATGCCTCGATCGGGGCCTCGGTCGGAGTGACGTCGCGGTTGTTCACCTGCGCATCCTGATAGGCCCACTTGCCCATGTCGATGCCCTCGGTCTGACCGAGGATGACCTTCACGTCGGCCTCGGCCTCCTGGTCCTTGACCTGGAGCAGATCGCGGGCGTCGCGGATCGACTCCCGGAACGACTCCAGGTCGGACTTCACCTCGC
This sequence comes from Nocardioides sp., assembly GCF_004803405.1. Taxonomy (GTDB): domain Bacteria; phylum Actinomycetota; class Actinomycetes; order Propionibacteriales; family Nocardioidaceae; genus Nocardioides; species Nocardioides vastitatis. Next base: position 1,118 of record NZ_SSXI01000119.1, read on the forward strand.
TGAGGGTGTCGACCACCACGGCGTGGGCCCTCGCGTGATGGCCGGCCACGAGTGGAGATAGGTCTCCGCCGCCGAACGAGCTCCTACCGATGTGACCCTTGACCGGGAAGTCGCTGTCGTCGAGCTCCTCCAGCTGGCTCGTGATCGTCGCGATCACCTTCGTGATCTCGCGCTCGGCCACTGCCAGCCCCTTCTGCCCGGCCGAGGCGAGCTGGACCGGCGTGAAGCCGGCGAGCTCCGGAATCACCATGACATCTGATCCTTGTCCCGAGTGAACGCGTGGTCAGGGCCTGACTACCCGCAGGATCCGTCGCCGAAACACAGCAGCGGGCGCTGTTATCGTGACGCCCTCCGGCGTCTCCTGAAGGAATAGGTCGAATGCGATCTCGGGCCATCGCTCTGCTGGTCGCGGCACTCCTGCCGCTCACCGCCTTGGGCTGCTCGCCCGGGGACGACCCCGACCCGTCGGCGTCCGATCCGGCGGCTTCGGCCTCGCAGACCCCCACGACGCCGGAGCCCGCGGAGTCGGGCTCGCCGTCAAGCCCGGAGACCGGTCTCCCGCCTGCGACAGGTCAAGCACTGGAGCTCAAGGGCTCGATGAGCTTCCGCCTCCCCGAGGGGGGAGAGTGGCACCACACCGGTGACGGGTCTACGACTCTCTACGCCGGCCATCCGGTGGATGACGGCTACTTCGACATCGATGCGTCCGAGATCGAGACCTCCAACACCGAGCTCGACCCGCTCGCCAAGGCCTCGTTGGACATCCGGCACCAGCAGGCCGAGCTGACTCCGGGACGCTTCGACCCGTTCCCGACCCGGTCCCCGAACCGCGAGGTCAGCGGCCGGGCGGGATGGGTGCTCGAGAGCACCGGCAAGAAGTCGACCTTCTACGAGTTCGGCACGAACATCGACGGCCTCACTGCGATCATCACCTTCCAGTACCCGTCCTCCTACGGAGCGGGCAAGGAGTGGGTCGAGTCGATCCTCGCGAGCATCGAGTGGAAGTAGGACTCTGATGGCCGGCCGGGCCAGCGGCCAGGTGCGGGTGGACCACGCGGTCAGCAGCGGGACGTTCAGCCTCGACGACGAGACGCACCAGGTCGACAACAACATCTGGGTGGTCGGGGACGACAGCGAGTGCGTCGTGATCGACGCGCCCCACTCGGTCGAGGACATCCTGGCGGTGGTCGGGAAGCGCACGGTCAAGGCGATCCTGTGCACCCACGCGCACGACGACCACGTGCGGGTCGCACCGGCTCTTCGGGACCGGGTGGTGGCGCCGATCATGCTGCACCCCGATGACCAGCCGCTGTGGGACCTCACCCACGGCGGCGAACGGGGGCACCTGTGGGACGTCGATCTCGCCGACGGGCAGACCATCGAGGTGGCCGGCACCACCCTGACGGTGATCCACACCCCTGGTCATGCGCCGGGAGCGGTGTGCCTCTACGCGCCCGAGCTCGGCTGCATCTTCACCGGCGACACCCTGTTCCAGGGCGGGCCCGGTGCGACCGGCCGCTCCTTCAGCGACCGGTCGACCCTCGACGCCTCGATCCGCGCGAAGCTCTTCGTGCTCCCGGACGAGACGGTGGTCCACACCGGCCACGGCCCCGACACGACGATCGGCGCGGAGGCCGCGGCTCTCGGTCGCGACTGAGCCCACGCCCCGGGGCGACCGATGACGTCGCGGCAGGTCACAGCGGCTCGACGAGCAGCGTGGTGCCGGCGCCCGCGACGCGGGTGAGAACGATCGTCGCGTCACGCTCACCGTGGAGGTCGAGCCGCTTGCGCAGCTCGTCGGGGGAGACATCCACCCCGCGCTTCTTGATGATGATCCGGCCGACCCCCCGCTCCCGCAGCGCGGCCTTCAGCTGCTTCTCGCGGTAGGGCAGGGTCTCGAGCACCCGGTAGCTCCGGGCGAACGGGGTGCGGAAGGCCCGCTCGGAGGTCACGTAGGCGATCTTGGGGTCGACCAGGCCGCCGCCCACCCCTGCTGCGACGGCCGTGACCAGCCCGGCGCGGATCACCGCGCCGTCCGGCTCGTACAGGTAGTCGCTCACCGCGCGGGTGCCGACCGCGCCGGCACCCGGGTCGTCCTCGTCGGTGATCGTCGCCAGGCCGCCCTCGCCGATCACGGTCGCGCGGCGGGCGACGGTCGCCGTGCGGCCCGCCCACAGAGCGGCCTCCTTCACCTCGCCCTGGTCGCTGACCCACTCCGCCTCCACGCCGTCGGGGACCAGCGCGTGCGGGATGCCGGGGGCGACCTTCACGCAGGCGTCGCGCCGCAGTAGGCCCTCGACCCACGTCCACGGCGGGCTCCAGTCCTCGACGCGGAACGTGCGTCCGCTGCCGCTTCGACGCGCGGGGTCCGCGAAGGCGAGGTCGAACCCCGTGTGGTCGACCTCGGTCGCGTCCGCCACCTGCACGGCACCGCCGAGGTCGAGCGCGGCGAGGTTGGCCTCCGCCATCGCCACCCGCACCGGGTCGAGGTCGACCCCGGCACAGATCAGCCCGGCCCGCGCGGCCGCGATCATGTCGCCGCCGATGCCGCAGCCCAGGTCGATCAGCGTCCTGCCCCCGAACGCTGCGTATCGGCCGGCCCGGTGCGTGGCGACCGAGAGCCGGGTGGCCTGCTCGAGTGCGTCGGGCGTGAAGTAGAGCCGGTCCGCGAGCTCGCCGTACTTCCCGTGCGCCTTGCCGCGGAGGTCGGCCTGGGTGAGGGCAGCCGCGGCGCGCTCCGCGGACGCGGTTCGGCGGAGCGCCGATCCGGCGGCGAGGTGGCTCGCGCCGCCGTCGAGCTGAGCGGTGGCCTCGGCGAGCAGGGCCTGCCCGTCGTCGGTCAGCAGCCAACGGAAGGTGTCCAGGTCCACCCGGCCATCCTCCCAGTGCCCCCGCTCTGGCACTCGATTGCAGAGAGTGCTAGTTTCGGTGTTGGCACTCTCACCCCGAGTGTGCCAGTGCTTGCCGACAAGGTGCGACCCCCGCGACGGCGTACCTCACCAGGCAAGCCCCACACGTGCACACACACTCAGCAGAGAAAGTGGAGGTCGACATCGTGTCGGTCAACATCAAGCCTCTCGAGGACCGGATCGTCGTCAAGCCCCTCGAGGCGGAGCAGACCACGGCCTCGGGCCTGGTCATCCCGGACACCGCCAAGGAGAAGCCGCAGGAGGGCGAGGTCGTGGCCATCGGCCCCGGCCGCTTCAACGAGGACGGCGACGGTCGCATCCCGCTCGACGTCGCGGTCGGTGACAAGGTCATCTACAGCAAGTACGGCGGTACCGAGGTCAAGTACGCCGGCGAGGAGTTCCTCATCCTCTCCGCCCGCGACGTGCTGGCCGTCATCTCCTGATTCCCGTGGAGGCGTCACGTAGCCCGCGCTCGCCGCAGGCTGCGTGACGCCTCTACCCCTTTCCCGACAACCCGGTGGTCGAGGGGGTCGCGCAGCGACCGCCTCGAGACCCGAAGGAGAAGCAATGCCGAAGATCCTGGAGTTCGACGAGAACGCCCGGCGTGCGCTCGAGCGCGGTGTCGACGCACTCGCCAACACGGTCAAGGTGACGCTCGGCCCCAAGGGCCGCTACGTCGTCCTCGACAAGAAGTGGGGCGCACCGACCATCACCAACGACGGCGTGACCGTCGCTCGGGAGATCGAGCTCGACGACCCGTTCGAGAACCTCGGTGCGCAGCTCACCAAGGAGGTCGCGACCAAGACCAACGACGTCGCCGGTGACGGTACGACGACCGCGACCGTGCTCGCCCAGGCGCTGGTCCACGAGGGCCTGCGCGCGGTCGCTGCCGGCGCGAACCCGATGGGTCTCAAGCGCGGGCTCGACGCCGCTGCCAGCGCCGTGGGCGACGCCCTCCGCGAGGCCGCTCGCGAGGTCGACGACGAGAAGGACATCGCCTCCGTCGCGACGGTCTCCTCGCGGGACGCCCACATCGGCGAGCTGCTCGCCGAGGCGTTCGGCAAGGTCGGCAAGGACGGCGTGATCACCGTCGAGGAGTCGAACACCCCGGCGACCGAGCTCGAGTTCACCGAGGGCATGCAGTTCGACAAGGGCTACATCTCGGCGTACTTCGTCACTGACGCGGAGCGCCAGGAGGCGGTCCTCGACGACCCCTACATCCTCATCAACCAGGGCAAGATCTCGGCCATCGCCGACCTGCTTCCCCTGCTCGAGAAGGTCATCCAGGCCGGCAAGCCGCTCTTCATCCTCTCCGAGGACGTCGAGGGCGAGGCGCTCTCCACCCTGGTGGTCAACAAGATCCGCGGCACCTTCAACGCGGTCGCGGTCAAGGCACCCGCGTTCGGCGACCGCCGCAAGGCGATCCTCGAGGACATCGCGGTCCTCACCGGCGCCCAGGTCGTCTCCCCGGAGGTCGGCCTCAAGCTCGACCAGGTCGGCCTCGACGTGCTGGGCCAGGCCCGCCGCATCGTGGTCACCAAGGACAACACCACGATCATCGACGGTGCCGGCGACGCCGACGCCGTGGCCGGTCGCGTCGAGCAGATCAAGAAGGAGATCGAGGCCTCCGACTCCGACTGGGACACCGAGAAGCTCCAGGAGCGCCTCGCGAAGCTCGCGGGCGGCGTCGTCGTGATCAAGGTCGGCGCGCACACCGAGGTGGAGCTGAAGGAGAAGAAGCACCGGATCGAGGACGCCGTCTCCGCGACGCGCGCCGCGATCGAGGAGGGCATCGTCCCCGGTGGTGGCTCGGCGCTCGTCCACGCCGCATCGGTGCTCGAGGGCGACCTCGGCCTGACCGGCGACGAGGCGACGGGTGTCCGGATCGTCCGCAAGTCCGTCGACGAGCCGCTGCGTTGGATCGCCGAGAACGGCGGCGACAACGGGTACGTCATCACCAACAAGGTCCGCGAGGGCTTCAAGGACAACGGTCCCCGGTTCGGTTTCAACGCCGCCACCGGCGAGTACGGCGACCTCGTGGCGCAGGGTGTCATCGACCCGGTCAAGGTGACCCGGTCGGCGCTCGTCAACGCGGTCTCCATCGCGGGAATGCTGCTCACCACGGAGACGCTCGTGGTCGAGAAGCCCGTCGAGGAGGAGCCGGACGCCGGTGGCCACGGCCACGGGCACGGTCACGGGCACTGATCGCCTGATCCCCGACCGAGCCGGTGCGGACCCGCGTGGGTCCGCGCCGGCTCGGCGGCATTTGTCCTCGTAGGGGACTTGAAATCACGTAGGAAACGTCGGCGGCGGGGCCGCCATCCGGACGAAACACCGCGGATCGCTAGCGGTCACGCCGGTCCGGCACACTGGACCCATGCTGTGGAGAGTGCGCGCCGGACTCGAGGACCGTCCCGGTGCGCTCGCCGACCTGGCGGCGGCCTGCGGGCGCGCCGGTGTGAACATCCAGACCGTCCAGGTCTTTCCCGAGGGGACGACCGTGACCGACGAGCTGGTGCTGCAGGTGCCGGCGGACTGGGAGGCCGAGCAGGTTCGCGGCCTGGTCGAGTCGGCCGGCGGACTCGCGGTGTCCGCGGCCCGGGTGACCGAGGCCGCGCTCGAGGACCAGCCGACGCGCTACGTCCAGGCGACGCGGGCGATCATCGCCCAACCCGCGAAGTTCCCCGAGGTCGCTGCACACCTCTTCGACGCCGATGTGGACGTCGCCGACGGCACCGAGGACGTCCTCGAGATGACGGTCGGGGGCGCCGCGACCATCCAGATCCGTCGCAACCCGCCCTTCACCGCCGCCGAGCGTGCCCGGGCGGCCGCGCTCGCGGAGCTCGTGGGTCAGGTGCTGGAGTCGCACGGGCCGCCGACCCCTCAGCAGCCCGCCGCGACCTCGGGCACCGACCCGGAGTTCGTCACCGCGGACACCACCGTCTCCGCGATCGTGTCCGGGCGGGTGACCGGCCGCGCCTGCGTCGAGGAGGGTGCGGGCCCCGAGCACCCGTGGCCGGTCGACCTCTGGGTCGACCCCGCGTGGCAGCGCCGGGGCATCGGCACCCGGCTGCTGGCACTCGTAGCCCGCGTCGCTCGTGCCAAGGGTGCGGAGGAGATCGTGCTGACCGCGCCATCCGACACCCAGGCGGTGCTGCCGATGGTGCTTGCCGCGGGCATGCGTGGCCGGATCCGGATGGCGGGCGACTCGCTCACGGTGCGGATCGCGCTCGACGACCTCCGGCGATAGCGCCGGGCGCGCTGCCGGCGCTACCTGGCCGTCAGGCCAGGGTCGGGCGCGTGGTTGCCGAGCCGCCACCCGCCGAGCGGCAGCTCGAGGGCCGGTTCGGGACCCCACGACCCCTGCGGATAGGCCTGAACCGGCGGTCGCCGGTCGAGGACCGGCTGGCAGATCTCCCAGAGCCGGTCGACCTCGTCGGAGCTGATGAACAGCGTGCGGTCGCCGCGCATGACGTCGAGCAGGAGTCGCTCGTAGGCCTCGAGCGGGTCGGCGCCCGGCACGTCACCGACGAGGTCGAGTCGGAACACGCCCTCGACGACCGCCATGTCGGGACCGGGCCGCTTCGCCCGGACGTCGATCGCGATCCGTGGCTGGTCGGCGAGCTCGATGACCAGCTCGTTGGGCGCCGGGATGCCACCGTCCGCGGGCTTCAGCCAGCGGTGCCGGGGATCGCGGAAGCGCACCGTGATCGTGCGTCGGCCTTCGGCGAGTGCCTTGCCGGTGCGCAGGTAGAAGGGCACGTCACGCCAGCGGTCGTTGTCGATCCAGACCTCGATGGCGACGAAGGTCTCCACCTCGGAGTCCGGCGCCACGTCCGGCTCCTCGCGGTAGCCGTCGTACTGGCCGAAGACCACCCGCTCGGGGTCGAGCGGTCGTACGGCGGAGAAGACCGCTGCCTTCGCCGCGCGGATCGCCGACTCGCGGAAGGCGTGGGGGTCCTCGAGGGCGACGAACCCGAGCAGCTGGCACAGGTGGGTGGTGACCATGTCGCGCAGGCAGCCGGTTCCCTCGTAGAAGCTGCCGCGACCCTCGACCGTGAGCTTCTCCGGCACGTCGATCTGCACCGACTCGATGGTGTGCCGGTTCCAGGCCGGCTCGAACAGGCCATTGGCGAACCGGAGGGCGAGGATGTTCTGCACGGCCTCCTTGCCGAGGAAGTGGTCGATGCGGAAGATCTGGATCTCCTCGAAGACGTCGCACAGCACCGTGTGCAGCTCCCGGGCAGTGGCGAGGTCGGTGCCGAACGGCTTCTCCGCCACGAGTCGGGCGCGGTCGACGAGATCCTCCTTGTCGAGCATCTGCACCATCCCCTCGACCGCGCTCGGCGGCACCGAGAGGTACAGCAGCCGTCGTACGTCGGACAGCAGGCAGCGTGACTCTTCGAGCAGCCGGTCCTCGGCGGCCTCGACGGCCGCGGCGAGATCGCGCCCGTCGTCGGCCGAGGACGGGACGAACCTGATCCGGTCCAGCAGCGAACCGGCGACCGTATCGTCGACGTCGCCGACGAACTCGTCGAGCGCCGCTCGCACCAGGCCACGGAACTCCTCGTCCGTGCCGGGCGAGCGACGGCCGCTGCCGATCACCGCGAAGTGCTGCGGGAGGCGACCGGCGACGGCCAGCCGGTAGAGGCCCGGGAACAGCTTGCGGGAGGCCAGGTCGCCGGTCGCACCGAAGAGGACCAGCACGTGCGGGGAGAGGTCGGAGGTCACCCGACCAGCGTGGCGCACCGCCGAGGGGCGCGCCACCGGTTCGGTGTGACGGACGCCGCTGGCCCCGCGGCCGGCCGCGGTTCGGACCGGGGCCGTCAGGCCCGTAGTATCTGGCCATGGAGGTCACTGAAGTACCGGCGAAGTTCGCTCCCCTGGGACTGACCTACGACGACGTGCTGTTGCTGCCAGGTCACTCCGACCTGGTCCCCGACGACATCGACACGACCACGCGGCTGACGCGCGAGATCACCATCAAGTCGCCGCTCATCAGCGCCGCGATGGACACCGTGACCGAGTCCCGGATGGCGATCGCGATGGCACGCCAGGGCGGCATCGGGATCCTGCACCGCAACCTCTCCGCCGAGGAGCAGGCGTACCAGGTGGACCTGGTGAAGCGGACCCAGACCGGCATCATCTCCAACCCCGTCACGATCGGGCCGGACGCGACTCTGGAGGAGCTCGACCGGATCTGCGGCGAGTACCGCGTCTCGGGCCTGCCCGTCGTCGACGCGGAGAATCGCCTGCTCGGCATCTGCACCAACCGCGACCTGCGGTTCACCCCAGTCGCGGAGTGGGCCACGACGAAGGTCGACGAGGTGATGACGCCGATGCCGCTGGTCACCGGCGCCGTCGGCATCAGCCGCGCCGAGGCGACGACGCTGCTGCGCAAGCACAAGCGCGAGCGGCTCCCACTGGTCGACGAGCAGGGCCGCCTCGGTGGGCTGATCACGGTCAAGGACTTCGTGAAGTCCGAGCAGTTCCCGCTGGCGTCCAAGGACGCCGACGGCCGCCTCATGGTGGGCGCCGCCATCGGCTACTTCGGCGATGCCTGGGAGCGTGCCACCACGCTGATCGACGCTGGCGTCGACGTACTCGTCGCCGACACCGCGCACGGGCACGTGACGCTCCTGCTCGACATGGTCCGGCGCCTCAAGACCGACCCGGCGACCAAGCACGTCCAGGTGATCGGTGGCAACGTCGCCACCCGCGAGGGTGCCCAGGCGTTCGTGGACGCCGGCGCCGACGCGGTCAAGGTCGGCTTCGGCCCGGGGTCCATCTGCACCACCCGCGTGGTCACGGGCTGCGGCGTCCCGCAGGTCACCGCGGTGTACGAGGCCGCCTTGGCCGCCCGACCCGCAGGCGTCCCCGTGATCGCCGACGGCGGGCTCCAGCAGTCCGGTGACATCGCCAAGGCGATCGTCGCCGGCGCCGACTCGGTCATGATCGGCTCGATGCTCGCCGGCTGCGAGGAGTCTCCCGGCGAGGTCGTCTTCCACCAGGGCAAGCAGTACAAGGCCTACCGCGGCATGGGGTCGCTCGGCGCGATGTCCTCGCGCGGCAAGAAGTCCTACTCCAAGGACCGCTACTTCCAGGCCGAGGTGGCCAGCGACGACAAGATCGTGCCGGAGGGCGTCGAGGGCCAGGTCGCCTACAAGGGCCCGGTCGCCAGCGTCGCCCACCAGCTCATCGGCGGGCTCTCCCAGTCCATGTTCTACGTCGGTGCGCAGACGGTTCCCGAGCTGCAGGAGAAGGGCCGGTTCATCCGGATCACCTCCGCCTCGCTCAAGGAGAGCCACCCGCACGACGTCGAGATGACCGTCGAGGCGCCGAACTACCACCGCTGAGCGGCGGGCCGGGGTTGGCTGGCTCCTTGCGGCGCGGGTTTCTCAAGGTATGTAGCCGAACCCACGCTTCCCCGTGCGAGCAACGCCAGGGAAGTGCCGGTTCGCCTGCATACCTTGAGAAACCGGCGGCAGCACCCACCCCACCTCTGCGATTCAACGGCCACCGGCACCGGCCCGATACGCTTTGCCGGTGAGTGACATCGAGATCGGCCGCGCGAAGCGTGCCCGCCGCGCCTACTCCTTCGACGACATCGCGATCGTGCCCTCGCGGCGGACCCGCGACCCCGAGGAGGTCAGCGTCGACTGGCAGATCGACGCCTACCGGTTCTCGCTGCCGATCCTCGCGGCCCCGATGGACTCGATCATGTCGCCCAGGACCGCCATCGCGTTCGGCCAGTACGGCGGTCTCGGCGTGCTCAACCTCGAGGGCCTGTGGACCCGGTTCGAGGACCCCGAGCCGCTGCTCGAGGAGGTGGCCGGCCTCGAGGGCGAGGAGGCGACCCGTCGCCTGCAGGAGATCTACACCGAGCCGATCAAGGCCGAGCTCATCACCGAGCGGCTGCGCGAGATGCGTGAGGCGGGGGTCACGGTCGCGGGCTCGCTGTCGCCGCAGCGGACCAAGGAGTTCGCCAAGACCGTCACCGACGCCGGCGTCGACCTGTTCGTCATCCGCGGCACGACCGTCTCCGCCGAGCACGTCTCCAGCCAGGCGGAGCCGCTGAACCTCAAGGAGTTCATCTACGAGCTCGACGTCCCGGTCATCGTCGGCGGCTGTGCCACCCACCAGGCGGCGCTCCACCTGATGCGCACCGGCGCCGCGGGCGTGCTGGTCGGGTTCGGCGGCGGTGCCGCGCACACCACCCGGACCGTGCTGGGCGTCGCGGTGCCCATGGCCAGCGCCGTGGCCGACGTCGCCGCTGCACGTCGCGACTACCTCGACGAGTCGGGCGGCCGCTACGTCCATGTCATCGCCGACGGCTCGATCGGCAAGTCGGGCGACCTCGCGAAGGCCATCGCCTGCGGCGCCGATGCCGTCATGGTCGGCTCGCCGTTCGCCCGCGCCACCGACGCGCCGGGCCGCGGCTTCCACTGGGGGGCCGAGGCGCATCACGCCGACCTCCCGCGGGGCCAGCGCGTGCAGCTCGACCAGGTCGGCACGATCGAAGAGATCCTGTTCGGGCCCTCCCGCGTCGCCGACGGCACCATGAACCTCGTCGGTGCGCTCAAGCGCTCGATGGCGACCACCGGCTACACCGAGCTCAAGGAGTTCCAGCGGGTCGAGGTCATCACCGGGTGAGCGGCGCCGCCGCACCCCCCGGCCCGAGACGCGGTCGGGGCGACGGCAACCACGCCGAAACGATTGATTTCTAGAACACGTTCTAACAGACTGGCCACGAGTCCGGCGCGCACCGACGCGCCCCCAGGAGGATCTCGTGACCCAGTCACCACCGCCCGCCGACCTGACGATGCAGCGCTCGAGCCGCGACCGCGCGGCCGTGCACGACCGGCTCGAGGAGTGGCTCACCGACGTGCTCCCGCCCGGCGCCGCGCCTGAGGTCACCCTGCACGCCGGCGTGGACAGCAACGGCATGTCGAGCGAGACGGTCATCGTCGACGTCACCTTCACCGAGGGCGGGCAGCGACGCACGGGTGAGTACGTCGCGCGCGTCGCGCCGGCGGCCGAGGACCTGCCCGTGTTCCCGGAGTACCGCCTCCAGGACCAGTACGACGCCATGCGGCTGGCCGGCGAGCTCACCGACGTGCCGGTGCCGGCCGTGCGCTGGAACGAGCCCACCGGGGAGGTGCTCGGCACTCCGTTCTTCCTCATGGACCGGGTGGCGGGCGTCGTACCTCCCGACGTGCTGCCCTACACGTTCGGGGACAACTGGCTCTACGGCGCCTCGCCGGAGGACCGGCGACGACTCCAGCGCAACAGCGTCGAGGTGCTCGCCAAGCTGCACGGCATCCCCGACGCGGTGCGCACCTTCGGCTTCCTCGACCCGGCGGTCACCGGCCACGAGGGCGCGACGCCGCTCGCGCGCAACCTCGCCAAGACGAGGGCGTGGTACCGGTACGCCGTCGACACCCCGGGCGGCAGTCCGCCGTCGCCGCTGCTGGAGCGAGGTCTCTCGTGGCTGGAGTCCAACCTCCCGCCCGACGCCTCGGCCGGTGAGGGCGTTCTCTGCTGGGGCGACGCCCGGATCGGCAACACCATGTACCGCGACTTCGCGCCCGTCGCCGTCCTCGACTGGGAGATGGCGACGCTCGGCCCGCGCGAGATGGACCTCGCGTGGATGGTCTTCGCGCACAGCGTGTTCCAGGAGATCGCCACGATGATGGGGCTCCCCGGCATGCCGGACTTCCTGCGCGCCGAGGACGTGCGTGCCACGTACGCCGAGCTCACCGGCATCGAGGTCGGCGACCTCACCTGGCACCAGGTGCACGCCGCCGTGCTGTGGGGCTGCGTCTTCCTCCGCACCAGTGCCCGGCAGATCCACTTCGGCGAGATCGAGCCTCCGGAGGACCCGGAAGCGGTCTTCCACCACCGCCCTCTCTACGAACGCCTCCTCGCCGAAGTGGGTGCCTGACATGGCCGAACCGGCCGGCATCGGTGGGCTGCACGGCGAGTACGTCGGCCTCGGCCCGCTCGACGAGTACCCGATCCACCAGCTCCCGCGGCCGGTGGCCTGGGCGGGCAGCAGCGACCGCAACTTCTACGACCGCTGCTACCTCAACGCCCACGACCGGACCGGCGACCTGTTCCTGATCACGGGGCTCGGCTTCTACCCGAACCTCGGCACCAAGGACGCCTTCGTGCTGCTGCGGCGCGGAGACCAGCAGACCGCCGTGCATCTCGGAGACGCCGCGGACCCGCGCGGCGGAGACCGGCGGGCGCAGACCGTCGGCAGCTACCGGATCGAGGTCCTCGAGCCGCTGCGCAGGCTCCGGGTCGTGATGGAGGAGACCGAGGGCGTCGCGCTCGACCTGACCTGGGAGGGCTCGTTCGACGTCGTCCAGGAGCTGCCGCATGTGATGCGGCAGGGATCGGGGACGATCCTGGACGCCCAGAGGTTCGCGCAGGTCGGCACCTGGGAGGGGCTGATCAACGTCGACGGCACGGACATCCCGGTCACCCCCGACCGCTGGGTGGGCTCGCGCGACCGGTCCTGGGGGATCCGGCCGGTCGGGGACTCCGTGCCGGGCGGCAAACCGGCCGATCCGGCCTTCGAGGGCATGTGGTGGCTCTATGTGCCGCTGCGGTTCGAGGACTTCTGCGTCGTGATCATCATCCAGGAGACCCCGGACGGCTTCCGCACGCTCAACGACTGCTCCCGGGTCTGGAAGGACGGCCGGGTCGAGCAGCTCGGCTGGCCTCGGGTCGAGGTCCGGTACACCTCGGGCACCCGGGTGCCGACCGGGGCGACCATCGCCTGTACCACGCCGGAGGGCAAGGACCTGGTGCTCGACGTGTCCTCGAAGCTGGCGGTTCCGATCCACATCGGCGGTGGCTACGGCGGCGACTCCGACTGGACCCACGGCGTCTGGAGGGGCGCGGGGTTCACCGAGCGTCGTACCTATGACCTCAACGACCCGGCGGTCGCCGGCCGGGTGATGTTCGGCGTGATCGACCACGTGGGTCACGCCGTGGCCCACGGTCCCGGCGCCGACGGCGCCGAGGGCTGGGGTCTCTTCGAGCACGGCGCGCTGGGCCGGCACGACCCGAGCGGCTTCACGGACTGGTTCGACCTTGCGCCCTAGGTCTCGTGACGGTCGCGGTGCGACCTCCTCGACCGGCGGCGCGACCTGCTCGGCCAACGGCATCTCGAAAGGAAAGACATGACACTCGACCGCGATTCCCTCTTCATCGGCGGGACCTGGGCCAAGCCTGCGACCGACCAGGTGCTGGAGGTGGTCTCGCCGCACTCGGAGGAGGTCGTCGCCCGTGTCCCGGAGGGCTCGACAGCCGACATCGACGCCGCCGTCGCGGCTGCCCGTCAGGCGTTCGACGAGGGCCCGTGGCCGCGGATGAAGCCGGAGGAGCGGATCGCGGTCATCCAGAACCTCTCCGGCCTCTACGCCGCGAGGCTGGACGAGATGGCCCAGGTAATCAGCACCGAGATGGGCTCGCCGATCTCGTTCAGCACCCTCGCCCAGGCCTCGGCGCCGTGGATGCAGATCGAGGCGTTCCTCGCGATCGCCCGGGACTTCTCGTGGGAGTCGACCCGGCCGGGCGCGCTCGGGAGCGAGGTGATGGTGCGACACGAGCCGGTCGGCGTCGTCGCCGCCATCCCGCCGTGGAACGTCCCGCAGTTCACGGTGATGTCGAAGCTGGTGCCGGCGCTGCTCGCCGGCTGCACCGTGGTGGTCAAGCCTGCACCCGAGACACCGCTCGACTGCTACCTGCTGGCCGAGCTGCTGGTCGAGGCCGGCGTGCCCGAGGGCGTGGTCAGCATCGTCGCCGGGGGTCGCACGGTGGGGGAGCACCTGGTGCGCCACCCGGGCGTCGACAAGGTCGCCTTCACCGGCTCGACCGCGGCGGGTCGGCTGATCGGCGCGATCTGCGGCGAGCAGCTCAAGCGCGTCTCGCTCGAACTGGGCGGCAAGTCCGCGGCGATCGTCCTCGACGACGCCGAGGAGGCAGCGGTGATCGAGGGCCTGAAGTTCCTCGGCGTGATGAACTCCGGGCAGGCGTGTGTCGCCCAGACCCGGGTGCTCGTCAGTCGCGACCGCCACGACGCCTTCGCCGTCGCACTGGCCGACGCGATCGGCGGGATGCAGGTCGGCGACCCCCTGGACCCCGCCTCCGAGATCGGCCCGATGGTCGCCCGACGCCAGCAGGAGCGGGTCGAGAAGTACATCGCACTGGGCCAGGAGGAGGGTGCGCAACTGCTGACCGGCGGCAACGGGCGCCCGGAGGGCCTCGACACCGGCTGGTACGTCCGGCCGACCGTCTTCGCGGGCGTCGACAACCGGATGCGGATCGCGCAGGAGGAGATCTTCGGACCGGTGCTCTCGGTGATCCCGTACGACGACGTGGCGGACGCCGTCCGGATCGCCAACGAATCCGACTACGGCCTGGCCGGCACGGTCTGGACCACCGACCAGGAGCGCGGCATCGACGTGGCTCGTCAGGTGCGGGCCGGGACCTACGGCATCAACACCTACACGATGGACTTCGCTGCCCCGTTCGGCGGGTTCAAGGCCTCTGGGCTGGGTCGCGAGTTCGGCCCTGAGGGACTGGCGGAGTACACCGAGCTGAAGTCGGTCTACCTGTCCGCGCCGGCGATGTGAGACACCACTGACGGCGCCCGCCATGGGGACCTGATCGGGAACTCGCCGCGCAAGATCGCCATGTGCAGCTCCTCCGTCGCCGCGGCGGGGTCCGCCCCCAGCTGGTCGGCGAGTCGCTCGCGCAGTGCGGCGTACGCCGCCAGCGCAAGCGCCGGCCGTCCCTCGACCGCCTCCGCCCGCATCACGGTGCGCACGGCCGCCTCGTCGAGCGGGTCGGTCGTGCTG
>NZ_SSXI01000291.1 GCF_004803405.1 Nocardioides sp.
CTCCTCGGCCGAGAACGCCTCCCCACGCACGACGACCCGGGGCGCCCCGTGGTCGGCGAACCGCGCCCGCATCCGCGCCGCCCCCGCCACGCCGACGACGGTCGCCACCGTCACGATCAGCAGCTCGTCGCAGCGGGCCGCGACCTCGTCCGTCAGGGCGTCGGGGGTCCGAGGCAGGTCCACCACCACGAGCTGGTGCCCGCGACGAGCCGCCGACAGGGCCTCCCTCACGGCGAACGCCTGCAGCGTCTGCGCCCGCCCGTCGACGTACCAGCTGAGGACGCGGAGGGATCCCTGCCGCGGTAGCGCGTCACGCAGGGCCCGGGCCGACAGCCGGCCGGTGGTCTGGCAGAGGGCATCCCAGCGGAAGCCCTCGCGCCGCTCCATGCCGAGCATCCGGTCCAGGCCGGGTCCCTGCGGGTCGCAGTCGATCACCACGGTGTCGCCGGACCGCGCCGCCCATTGGCCGAGTGCGCAGGCAAGGGTGGTCGCACCGGCCCCGCCGCTGCCGCCGATCACCCCGATCACCCGCCCTCGTGCGGTCTGTCGCTCGGTGGCGTCGGCGAGCAGCTCCACCAGCCAGTCCGAGGAGCCGGGCAGCTCGATCACGTTCTCGGCGCCCAGCGTCAGCGTCGTGCGGAAGAGCTCGTGCGGGGCCCGCTGGTTGGTGACCACCCAGACCTGCGGGCGGTGCTCCGGCGCGACCTGCACCAGGGCGCCGGCCAGCTCGGGCCCGACCAGGACGATCGGTGCCCGGCTCCAGGAGAGGAGGGCGGTGAGCGGGTCGCGGGCGATCGTGGGCGTCACGTCGGCCGCGGCGAGGAGCGGCAACAGGTCGGTCAGCAGGCTCTCGTCGTCGGTGACGAGCAACGGCGGTTCGCCGGGGGACGTGGTGCGCGAGGAGGACGTGGATCGGGTTCGTCGGTTCATGACCACCTTGTCGCCTGGCACGGTCCGCCGCATGCCGGCGGCCAGAACAGCTGTGGACGGCGCCTCGCCCTACCCCGCCTGTGGACCCGAAGTGGCCGATCTGACGGGGTTCGAGCACCTACCATGAGCCCATGGCCCCCGTGGGTGCGCCCACCGCGGCGTTCTTCGACCTCGACAAGACGATCATCGCCAAGTCGAGCGTCCTGGCCTTCAACAAGCCGTTCCAGGCCGGCGGGCTCATCTCGCGGCGTGCGGCGCTGCGGTCGGCCTACGCACAGTTCGTCTTCATGGTCGGCGGAGCGGACCACGACCAGGTCGAGCGGATGCGGCAGTTCATGTCGCAGCTGACGGCCGGATGGGACGTCGCCACGGTGCGCGAGATCGTCGCCGACACCCTTCACAACGTCGTCGACCCCCTCGTGTACGACGAGGCCGTGCGCCTGATCGAGGAGCACCACGCCGCGGGGCGGGACGTCGTGATCGTGTCGACGTCCGGCAGCGAGGTGGTCGAGCCGATCGGCTTCATGCTCGGCGCGGACCGCGTGATCGCCACCCGGCTCGAGGTCCAGAACGGCCGGTACACCGGTGAGATCGACTACTACGCGTACGCGGACGAGAAGGCGAACGCGATCCGCAGGATGGCAGCGGAGGTCGGCTACGACCTCGACAGCTCCTTCGGCTACTCCGACTCCCTCACCGACCTGCCCATGCTCGAGGCGGTCGGGCACCCGCACGTGGTCAACCCGGACAAGGAGCTGCGCAGGATCGCCGCGTCCCGGGGGTGGCCGGTGCTGACGTTCTCCAAGCCGGTGACGCTTCGCTCGCGGATCCATCTGCCGCCACCGAAGCCGACACTGGCCGCGCTCGCGGTCGGTGGCGCAGTCGCCGTGGGGGCGGCGGTGTGGGTCGGGGCGAAGCGTCGCCAGCTCGGGGCCTGAGCGCGCGGGCCTGAGTGGAGCCTGAGTCGGCGGGGCGGCCGGGCGTCGTACTGACTAAATCGTCGCGATCCCTGAACCGACCAGACAACCCCGGCCCGCCCCAAAAGACAACCCTTGAAGGTGCCTGCTCAGGGGCGTACAAAGGACACAGAACTCAAGAGCAGCACGTGACCGTGGTACCCACGCGGCGATCCACCCTTCCCAACAGGGCGCTGACCTATCGGAACACTTCCGGGGCAGCATTTAGATGCACGCCTGGTAGCCGAGGTTCACGTGTCAGCGGTGGCACCCGAGACACTTGATGGCTCGGGTGCCACCTGCATGCTCGGACGAGTCGCGGCTTAGTCCGCGTCCCGCACGAGGGGGCTCGCCTCAGCCGCAGCGGCGTACGCCTCCGCGGCGTAGAGCAGCCACGAGTGCATCCCGGCCCGCCCGCCGGTGGCCCACCCCCGCAGGTTCGACTCGTACTGCGGCCGCAACGCCAGGTGCGCCGCCTCCGGCACGACCAGCGACTTCTCGTCGACCCCCTTGGCCGCGAGCAGCAGCCGCTCGGCAGCGCGGGCCACGATCCCGTTGTGGGAGCCGAACGGCGCAGCCGTCAGCAGCTCCGCGTGCACGACCGCGGCGACGGCGAGCGCCGGCGCCTCGCTCGGAGCGGTGATCAGCTCGGCGATGCCCCGCAGCCGTGCGGCGGACTCCGCGTCCCGCGGGCGGCCCAGCCGATCGTCGGGCAGCGCGCCCACCGCCACCACGGCGTGCATCCGGGCCAGCGCCTGCAGCGGCTGGCGCCGCAGCACCGGCATCAGCCCCAGCAGCTCCGCTGAGAGTCGTACGGCGTCCGCGGCGATCTCGTCCGCCTCACCTCCCCGGATCTCCGCCAGGGTGGACTGCGACCCCTCGAGCACCGCGCTCGCATGCGCCCCCCGCACCAGCGACTCGGCCGTCATCTCGGGGCTGGTGCGGCGCAGGCCGCGGTCGCGCAGCACGACGTCGATGCCGTCCCGCGCACCGGCGAAGGCCGAGGGCACGCCTTCCAACGACACCAGCCAGGCGTGCGGATCCACAGTCACCTGCCCAACGCTATCCGGCAAGCGTGCCTCCAAGATCAGGCGTCCGATCCGCCGTACATTCGCCCTGATGGCTACCGACGAGACTCCCACCCGCCCTGCCCTCTCCTTCGGGAGCGTGGCGGAGGCCTTCGACCGCGGCCGCCCCGGGTACCCGCGTGACGCGGCGGTGTGGCTGACCGGCGACCAGCCCCTGTCGGTGCTCGAGCTCGGTGCCGGCACCGGGAAGCTGACCGAGCAGCTGGTCGCACTCGGCCACGACGTGCACGCGACCGACCCCGACCCGCGGATGCTGGACCGGCTCATCGCGAGGCTCCCGGAGATCCGGGTCTCGCAGACCAGCGCCGAGGAGATCCCGGCGGCCGACGCGACCTTCGACGTCGTCGTCGCCGCCGACTGCTACCAGTGGTTCGACCACGAGAAGGCGCTTCCCGAGATCGCGCGGGTGCTCCGGCGCGGCGGTTCCCTCTCGCTGGTGAGGAACCTCCGCGACGAGCGGATCCCGTGGGTCAAGCGGCTCGGCAACCTGATCGGCCACCACACCACCGGCGAGGGTGCCGGCGACGCGCTGGACTCCTCGCCCTACTTCGGGCCGGTCGACGAGGCGTCCTTCAAGCAGTGGCAGGTGATCAACCGCTCCTCGGTCCAGGACCTGGTGCGCTCGATCTCGCACGTCGCCTGTCTCGAGCGCAGCGGGCAGGAGTCGAGGCTGCGTGAGGTGCTCGCGTTCTACGACGACTACGGCCGTGGCATGGACGGCATGCAGCTGCCCTATGTCACCGAGTGCCACCGCGCCGTCGTCGGCATCCGGCCGCAGCCCGTCTCCCCGGAGCCGAGTACGACGGACACCACCGCGAGCGCCGACGTGCCCGAGCTCGGCGACATCGAGGGAGTCCCGGCCGCCGTCGAGCCGCCGAGCGACGACGACTCCGGCATGCTGCTCATCGACTTCCGCTGACCCGCCGAGTTGGGACTTCCCCGCCGCCGAGTTGGGACCTTGATGACACCGAGTTGGGACCTTGGCGACACCAAGACCGCAGATTCGACGCCGCGAAAGTCCCAACTCGCGAGCTCGGGCCCCGACTCGACGTACGAGAAGTCCCATGTCGGCGTCCGGGAAGTCCCAACTCGGCGTGAAAGCATGAGCGCATGCGCTTGGCACGAGGATGGCAGCACGGCCACCTGGGAAGTGAAGCGGACCGAGCGGCGTTCCGTGCCCTGCACCAGGCCTCGCTCGCTGCGCCCGCCCTCCAGGAGGGGCTGACCGGCGAGAGCGCGGAGCGGGCCATCAAGCACCTGCGCAACCTGCTCGGAACGCCGGCGATGGCGATCACCGACACCGAGGCGGTGCTGGCGTGGGACGGACTGGGCAGCCACCACGCCGATCAGGCGACCGTCGTGGCGCTGCTGGTAGCCGAGCGCGGTACCACCCGGACCGTCGACCGCAGCCAGCTCGCCTGCGAGACCAACGGCTGCCCGCTCCGCACCGGAGTGGTCAGCCCGCTGATCGTGGACGACCGGGTCCTGGGCACGGTCCAGGCGTTCGCGCCGCACCCGACGGCCGGGCTGGTCCGCGCGACCGAGGAGGTCGCGCAGTGGGTGTCCGGCCAGCTCGAGCTCGCCGAGCTCGACGCCCACCGCAACCGGATGATCGAGGCCGAGGTCCGTGCGCTCCGCGCACAGATCAGTCCGCACTTCGTCTACAACTCGCTCAATGCGATCGCCAGCTTCGTTCGCACCGACCCCGACCGTGCTCGCGAGCTGCTGCTCGAGTTCGCCGACTTCACCCGCTACTCGTTCCGCCGCCACGGCGAGTACACGACGCTCGCCGAGGAGCTGCGCTCGATCGAGCGCTACCTGCTCCTGGAGCAGGCACGTTTCGGGGACCGGCTCCAGGTCACGCTCAGCATCGCGCCGGAGGTGCTCCCGGTCGTCGTACCGTTCCTCTGCATCCAGCCGCTCGTGGAGAACGCCGTCCGGCACGGCCTCGAGGGGTCCGGTGCCCCCGAGAAGGTGGGGCACCTGCGGATCGTCGCGCACGACCGCGGCCACGAGGCGGTGCTGGAGGTCGAGGACGACGGCGTCGGCGAGGACCCCGCGCGGGTACGACGCGCGCTGGCGGGCGACGCCTCCCTCGACTCCGTGGGTCTCGGCAACGTGGACGCGCGGCTGCGCGCCACGTTCGGCGACGACTACGGTCTGGTCGTGGAGACTGCGCCGGGCGCCGGGACCAAGGTGATCGTGCGGGTGCCGAAGTTCGCGCCCGGGGTGACCGTTCAGTGAGCGGGACCAGCCCCGAGCGACTCCGCGTCCTGGTCATCGACGACGAGCGTCCCGCCCTCGACGAGCTGTCGTTCCTGCTCGGTGCAGACGACCGGGTCGGGGAGGTGATCGCCTGCCAGTCGGCGACCGACGGCCTGCGGACCCTCCGCGAGTGCGAGGTCGACTGCGTCTTCCTCGACATCCAGATGCCGGGCCTGAGCGGGCTCGAGCTCGCCGAGGTGCTGGGACGCTTCAAGCAGCCGCCCCCGGTGGTCTTCGTGACGGCGCACGAGCAGCACGCCGTCGAGGCGTTCGACCTGCACGCCGTCGACTACGTCCTCAAGCCGGTCCGTCCCGAGCGGCTCGCCGAGGCGGTCCGCCGTGTGGTCACCGACGCCGACCGCCGGCCGGCGACGACCGACACCCAGATCGCCGTCGAGCGGGGCGGAGTCACTCGGTTCATCGACCGTGGTGACATCACGCACGTCGAAGCACAGGGCGACTACGCCCGACTCCACACCGGCGGCGGCGCGACGTACCTGATCCGCGTCCCGCTCTCCACGCTCGAAGAGGAGTGGGCCGAGGCGGGCTTCCATCGCATCCACCGCTCCCTGCTGGTCGCCCTGCCCCACGTCACGGAGGTGCGCACCGACCAGGGCCGCACCACGGTCGTGGTCGACGGCATCGAGCTGGCCGTCAGCCGGCGACACACCCGCGGTCTCCGCGACGTCCTCGTACGACGTGCCCGGGGCGGTCTGTGATGTCCGAGCGGGTTCGCGTCACCGGGCCGCCGCGACGACACGCGGCAGCCCGTCCGGGGAGCCGGCTCGGCGACGTGCACGAGCAGACGCCGCTCGGTGACGTCTACCTGCGCTCCCTGCTGAGCGAGCAGCTCGGCCTCGCCGGCCGAGTCCTGGCGGCGGTCGCGCTGACGCTGGGACTGCTGCCCCTCCTCTTCCACCTGGCGCCGGACCTGGCCCACATCGACGTGCTCGGGCTGCCCCTGGCGTGGGTGCTGCTCGGTGTGGCCGTGCACCCGTTCCTGCTGTGGCTCGGCTGGCGTTACGTGCGGCGAGTCGAGCGCAACGAGCGGTACTTCGCCGACCTGGTCGGCACCGACACCGGCCCCCATCCCGAGCACTGAGGCGGCGCGATGAACGCGTCCGCCGTACCCGGTCTCGTCGCCGTCATCGCCGTATCGGTGGTGACGCTGGCGATCGGCACTTGGGGACTCCGGATCTCACGAACCACCAGCGACTTCTTCGTCGCGTCCCGCACCGTCCGACCGCGGCTCAACGCCTCGGCGATCGGCGGCGAGTACCTCTCCGCCGCGTCGTTCCTCGGCATCGCGGGACTGCTTCTCGTCGGCGGCGCGCAGATGCTCTGGTACCCGGTCGGCTGGACCGCCGGCTACCTGGTGCTGCTCGTACTGGTCGCCGCTCCCCTGCGCCGGTCGGGCGCCTACACGCTGCCGGACTTCGCCGAGGCGCGGCTGGGGTCGCGCACCGTCCGAGCGGCCTGCTCGCTGCTCGTGGTCGGCGTCGGCTGGCTCTACCTGCTGCCGCAGTTCGAGGGCGCCGGCATCACCCTGCGCGCCACGATCGGCGCGCCCGAGTGGGCCGGCCCGGTCGTGGTCGGTGCCGTCGTGCTCGCCAACGTGACGTCCGGCGGGATGCGGTCGATCACGTTCGTCCAGGCCTTCCAGTACTGGCTCAAGCTGACTGCCCTGCTGGTCCCGGCCATGGTCCTGCTCGCCATCTGGTGGGGGGACGGCCGCCCCGGCCCGACGACCGCGAGCGAAGGCTGGTCGACGCCCGTGGCGGGCAGCGGCGCGATCGGCCTGTACACGACGTACTCCCTCATCATCGCGCTGTTCCTCGGCACGATGGGCCTCCCGCACGTGGTGGTGCGCTTCTACACCAACCCCGACGGCCGCGGCGCGCGGCGAACGACCGTCGTCGTGCTCGCCCTGCTCGGCCTGTTCTACCTCTGGCCGCCCGTCTACGCCGGGCTCGGTCGGGTGTACGGCGAGGCGCTGGTCAGCACCGGTCGGTCGGACGTGCTCGTGCTGGAGCTGCCGAGGCTGATGGTCGGCGGCGCGGGAGGCGACGTGCTCACCGGCCTGATCACCGCCGGCGCGTTCGCCGCGTTCCTGTCGACCTCCTCGGGTCTCGTCATCGCGGTCTCCGGAGTGCTCACCCAGGACGTGACCTCCCGGGTCGTCGGCGAGCGGGTGGGTGGGGTCACGGCGTTCCGGCTCGCTGCCGTGGTGGCCGTGGCGATCCCCCTGCTGGTGGCGCTGGTCGTGCAGGACGTCGGCGTGGCCGAGTCCGTGGGCCTGGCCTTCGCCGTGGCAGCCTCCACGTTCTGCCCGCTGCTGGTGCTCGGCATCTGGTGGCGCCGGCTCACCGACATCGGCGCGCTGGCGGGCCTTGCCGCCGGCGGGCTCGGGGCCGGTGGCGCCGCGGTGCTGGCGCTCGCGGGCTTCT
>NZ_SSXI01000062.1:0-1345 GCF_004803405.1 Nocardioides sp.
CAGCGTGCGACGCTCGGCGCCCCGGTGCAGGCGACCGACCGCACCGTCCTCCTCCCCGCCGCGTACGACGACCACGGCCGGGTCTCCCCGCTGCCCGGCCACGCCGGCCACTCCCAGCGGTTGCTCGCCGAGGCCGACGCGCTGCTCGTGGTACCCCCGACGGGCGTGCTGCTGGCCACCGGCGATGTCGTCGAGGTGATCGGGCTGGCCTCGCGGTACGACACCGCCGGGTGTTGACTGTCTGTTGTTCGATCTGGACGGAGGACTGATGACCCAAGGCCCCGAGCCCGCCCCCGCACGGCTCACCCACGTCGACGAGTCGGGCGCCGCGCGGATGGTGGACGTGTCGGCCAAGGACGTCACCACGCGTGAGGCGACCGCGTCCGGCCGTGTGCTCGTCTCGTCCGACGTGATCGCGCTGCTCCGCGGCGAGGGTGTGCCGAAGGGCGACGCCCTCGCGGTCGCTCGCATCGCCGGCATCATGGGCGCGAAGCAGACGCCGACGCTGATCCCGCTGTGCCACCCGCTGGCGATCTCCGGCGTCTCCGTCGACCTGTCCGTCGCCGACGACGCCGTCGAGATCTCGGCGACCGTGCGGACCACCGACCGCACCGGCGTGGAGATGGAGGCGCTGACCGCGGTGTCCGTCGCCGCCCTCACCGTCGTCGACATGGTCAAGGCCGTCGACAAGGGCGCCGTGATCTCCGACATCAGGGTCGAGGCCAAGTCCGGTGGCAAATCCGGGGACTGGTCCAGATGAGCTCACCGGAGGGCCTGCCCGCCGCCGTCGTGGTCGCCTCCAACCGCGCCGCATCCGGGGTGTACGACGACACGACCGGACCGCTGATCGTCGATGCCCTGCGGGGACTGGGCTTCCAGGTCGAGGATCCCGTCGTGTGCCCGGACGGGGAGCCTGTCGGCGAAGCCATCCGCGCCGCGGTGGCCGGGGGAGCGCGGGTGGTGCTGACGACCGGCGGCACCGGACTGACGCCGACCGACCTCACCCCGGAGGTCACCGGGCCGCTCCTCGACCGGGAGGTGCCGGGCCTCGCCGAGGCGATCCGCGCGGCCGGCGTGGCCAAGGGGGTGCCGACCGCTGCTCTCTCGCGCGGCCTGGCGGGTGTCGCCGGGCGGGCGCTCGTGGTCAACCTTCCTGGCTCGCGCGGCGGGGTGAAGGACGCCCTCGACGTCCTCGCGCCGGTGCTCGGGCACGCGGTCGAGCAGATCGTCGGGAGTGACCATTGAGCAGCGACGCCCGCCGCAAGCAGCAGCCGAGGGATCGGATGATCGTCGGGATGCCGGGTCGAGCCTGGCCCAACGAGCTGATCTCGGGCACCGACCCGGT
>NZ_SSXI01000062.1:1374-38528 GCF_004803405.1 Nocardioides sp.
TGGCTGGCCCGGTGGGACGCCACCGCGCCGCCGGGTGCCGACGCCCGGCCCGCCTCCTTTCATGCGCTGGTGAAGCGGCTCGCGAAGGCCGCCCGCCGCGGCACGACGTACCCCTTCGTGGTCGAGGTGGACGGCCAGTTCGCCGGGCAGGTCAGCGTCAACAACATCGTGCGAGGGTCCGCGCAGTTCGCATCGATCGGCTATTGGATCGACCAGGACTTCGCCGGCCGCGGCGTGATCCCGCGGGCCGTCGCCATGGTGATCGACCACTGCTTCTTCGTCGCGGGACTGCACCGGGTCGAGATCTGCATCCGGCCCGAGAACACCAACTCGCTGCGAGTCGTGGAGAAGCTCGGCATCCGCGAGATCGGCTATGCGCCGCGGTTCCTGCACATCGACGGCGAGTGGCGCGACCACCGGATCTTCGCGATCACCAAGGAGGAGGCGCCGCACGGGGTGCTGGCGCGGCTCGAGGGGACGCCGGAGCACTGATCGCGTCGGCCGCCCATCGCCGAGTCACAACAGTCACAGGAATCAATCTGTGACACACCGATGGACATGCGCCTCAGTCTCGGCTAGCGCTCCTAACCTCTCGGTGTGGACCTGAGCGCACTGATCTTCGTCGCAGTGGCGGTGGCGTGGGCCGTCTACCTGATCCCCAAGGCGCTCAAGCACCACGAGGAGGACGCGGTCAGTCGCTCCGTCGACGGCTTCTCCGACCGCATGCGGGTGCTGGCTCGACGCGAGCCGCTGTCGGCCACCGAGGCCACCCTGGTGCCGGCCGAGCGCACGGCGCCGGTCGCCGATGCCGAGCCGGAGATCGAGGAGACGCCCGCGGCGTCCACCCCTGCGCCGCGTCCGTCTCGTTCCTCCGGTACCGCGGCCCGCGCTGCCGCGCGCCGTCGCCGGGTCTTCAACATCCTGCTCCTCGCGATCGCGGCGGTGGCGGGGCTCGCAATCGGTGCGGTCATCGCGCCGATCTGGGTCGCCGCTCCAGTGGCGCTGATGGCGGCCTGGCTGGTCGCCTGCCGGTTGATGGTCAAGCGGGAGCGTGCGGCCCGTGCTGCGGCGACGCCCGTGCGCAAGCGGCGTCGCACCCTCGCCGAGGAGGAGATCGCAGCCGAGGACGGGGCGCACCTCGACGACGGCCGCGACAACACCGAGGAGATCCCGGTGGTCGCCGCCGAGCTCCTCGACGAGTCCCGGGCCGCGCCGGTCGACCCCGACGCGTGGACGCCGGTGCCGGTCCCGCTGCCGACGTACGTCGCCAAGGCCCCCGCCGGCCGCTCGGTGCGGACCATCGACCTCGACTCCACGGGAGTGTGGAGCTCGGGCCGCAACGAGGCCGACTCCCAGCTGGCCCGTGAGGCGGAGGCCCAGCGGGCCAAGCCTGAGGCGCCGGACGCCGAGCAGCGCCGCGCCGCCGGCTCCTGAGTCCGCGCCTGACCGAGTGACGGCGCGGCCAGCGGGTAACGCTGGGGGATGAACGAGAGCGCCGCAGACCGACAGGCCGCCCAGCAGACCGAGCAGCAGGAGAAGAAGTACGGCGACTCGTCCACCGCCGTCTCCAACGACACGCAGTTCGCCGACCCACGGCAGGGCAGCGACGGGGCGTCCTTCAAGGACGAGGGCGCGTCGGTCGACGAGGCGACGCAGGGCGGGGCCAGCCGCGGCGAGTCCACGGTGTTCGGGGAGCCTGGGGAGTCCGGGGAGACCGGCGACGCCGCTGACGAGGACGACCAGGACGCCGAGCCGCCCACGCCGACCCAGGAGGAGCCGCCGCTCACCTCGTCCGGCGGTGACACCGCCCAGACGTCGTACGGCGAGGACCAGGACGCCGAGCCGTCGCAGCCTCCGTACGAGCAGTGAGCGCCTGAGCCGGATCCGGATTCGGATCCGCCGAACGGTGGGTGCTACCGTTTCCCCTCGTTTGGGGCTGTGGCGCAGTTGGTAGCGCGTCTCGTTCGCAATGAGAAGGTCAGGGGTTCGAATCCCCTCAGCTCCACCAAACCCGCTGGTCAGAGGCCAGGCCCGGATCCTGAAACAGGAGACGAGCATGGCCTCTCAGCATTTAGTCAGCACAAAGTCGGTCCGTCGGCCGACCTCCTCGGTCCGTCTGGGCCGCTTTCGGTCGCGCGCGGCAGGCCTGGCGCACCTGGTCTGCATGGAGACCACCACCCACCCCGAGACGGGTCTGGGGCCCGTCCTCACCCTGTCCCAGCTCGCCGCCCAGCTCGGCGTGAGCGTCCAGACCCTGTACGACCTGCGCAGCCAGGGTCGCGGCCCGCGCGGGTTCCGGGTCGGCCGCGAGCTCCGGTTCCGGGTGAGCGAGGTCGACGCCTGGCTCGGCCAGCTGGAGGCCGACGACGCCGAGCGGCACCCCCGGCACCCGCGGCAGGCCGGCTGATGCGCACCGGACGGCCCCGCACCCCGATCGGCACCCACGGTGCGATCAACACCCGCCGGGACCGGGGGCGCGTGGTGGCCGAGACCCGGGTCCGCGATCTGGACGGCCGACTCCGCCAGGTCCGAGCCGCGGCCCCGACCGCAGCCGCGGCGCGCACCCGACTGATGGAACGCATCCGGGAGCGGCCCTCGCTGCCGAGCGCCGGTGTCCTGCGGCCGACCAGCTCGTTCGCCGAGCTCGCGGATCTGTGGCTGGCCGATCTCGACCTGCGCGACCTCGCTGGGAACACCAAGGAGAGCTACCGAACCTGCCTGCGGCTCCATGTCCGGCCGACGTTCGAGCACTACGCGCTGGCCGAGGTGACCACCGGCCGGGTCGAGTGGTTCCTGGCGAAGCAGGCCACGGTCTCGGCATCGCAAGCCCGACAGACCCGGACCTTGTTGAACATGCTGTTCGGCTACGCACTGCGACACGACGCCCTCGCTCGGAACCCGGTCGAAGGGACGTCCCAGCTGCGCCGGGCCAAGGCCACACCGCGGGCGCTGACGCTGACGCAGATCGCCGCGATCCGCGGGGCCGCCGCCACTTGGCGAAGCGAACCCGGCCTCCCCGGCCCCAAACCCGATGGCCAGGTCCGCGACATCATCGAGGTCCTGCTCGGCACCGCCATGCGTCCCGGCGAGGTGCTCGCGCTACGCCCCTGTGACATCGAGGACCTGCCCACGGGAATGATCGCCAGCGTCACCGGCACCGTCGTGCACCTCAGGGGCAGCGGAGCCGAGCGCCAGGACCGGCCCAAGACGGACGCCTCGGTCCGGCGCATCCCGGTCCCCGAGTTCGCGGCCGCCGTGCTGCGACGCCGGATCGCTGCCATGCCGAGCCATGCCCGGACCCGGACCATCTTCGCCAGCCGGACCGGGAGCCCGCTCAGCCCGTACAACGTCCGCCGCACCTTCCGGGAGTTCCTCCACCTCGCGGGACTCGGAGGCAGCGGCATCAGCCTGCGCTGGTTCCGACGCACGGGGGCGACGGTCATCGCGCGTGGCATCGGGACCGACGCGGCCGCCGCATTCCTCGGACACGCCTCCACGGTGATCACCGAGGGCCACTACATCGAGCCGGACCGAGCCGTCGACTTGACGCCAGCCGATCACCTGGAACGCACGCTGCGGCCCGCCCAGGCGGACGGATCGCTGCTGACAACCCCTCCGGCGGACCGCGAGGGCGACCTGCTCGCCTCGGTCGACCGCGAAAGCGACGATGACGCCGTCGCCTAGCATCCACACAGGGTCCACCGGTCGGGTTCCGCCCCGTAAGGAGTGCGGCGGAACGTGTCGGAGGTGCGCCACGCCAGGCCAGCCGCACCCCGAATCTGCCGCCATCCCCACGTCGCTAGGCACGGAACCGCCTGCTCACAACTGGCGCGCGCCTGGGGTGTCCCGGCTGGTCGGCCGGTGGACGAGAGCGGCATGGAGATCGACCCGGCTCGCGCCCGGCGACGCCACGTCGGGCTCGGGCCGAGGCCGCAGCTGCTCACGTGCGGTTTTGATGACCGCGAGGTTGGCGGCGCGGGTGACGGGCACGAAGCGCTCGCGAACCGGGTGGACCAGCCGCCCCTCGCCGCTCACCAGCCGAGGGACGGTCACCCGCTGGACGAACGCCCCGCGCTCGACACCGGTTTCGAGGACATCGCTGATGCGTTCGTCGATGCGGCGAAAAAGCGTCTGGAAGCCGCCGAGCATCCGCGGACCGATCACGGTGCCGGACGGCAACGCCCTCATTCGGCCGACCGCGTTCGCGGCCTCAGAGGTGGCGCCGGCCCCATTGCCGAGACTTCCGCCGACGTTGCGCAGCTCGCGCTGGATCCGCGAGAACGTCGCGGTCCGGGCTCGCCATTGCTCGGCCAGCTCGGGATCGACCCGCTCGGCGTACGGAATGAGTTGGGCGGTGAGCAGGCGCTGAGAGTCCACGATCAGGCGCAGGTTCATGGCGTTCGGGAACGAGTTCAGGCGGACCAGGAGGTTGTGCTCGGCCTGGAGCACTCCAAGGACTCCCGGCTTGGCCGGCCCCCGGATCGACTTGGTCCGCGGCCGCCAGCCGGTCTGGTCGACGCTATAGTCGGGCTGCCCCAGGCTGACGTCGAGCGCCGTAGCGAGTGCCGCCCACCCAAGCCGATCGCAGCCAGCGAGCGACTCCCAGTCGGGCGTGGTCCGGTAGCGACGATCGAGCACGACCAGTGCTTGGCTGATCGCCGCGACGTCGCCGGCGATAGTTCGGGCCTGGGCTGCGGTGAGGTGAACCGCAAGGTCGGGCGCAGTGTCGTGCTCGGCAAGTGCCGCGGCCCGTGCCGCCAAGCGCCAGTGCTCGACAACGTCGTTCAAGCTCGACGTCGCGAGCTCCGTGCTGGACGCGGCCGACGTCGTTGCCTGATCGCGCGCTTGTTCCAGGGCGCGCGCCAGCTCGGTCACTGCCGCGCCATGATCGTTCGTCGCGCGAAAGGGGTCCGCCGGCTTCTGCGGGATGTTCGAAAACGTGAGCGGCTGTGCCACACGGATGGCTTGCGCGCACCAGACGACGAGCGTGCGCCGAAAGCGAAGGATCTGCTGCCCGACCTCAGCCCGCTCGACGGGCGAGTCAGCGGCGAGCCGGTGCAGCACCCGGTGCTGGCGCAGGAGCGCAGCCAACTCCGTGCGCATCTGGGCACCGTTCTCGCCGTACATCAGCCGATGTCCAGATCGTGCGGCTCGACGAGCAGCGCCAAGATGAGCTCGACCGAGAGGGGGTCTACTCCGTAGTTCTCGAGCTCCTCCATGGCGTTGCTCGCGACGGCGAGCAGGATGTCGCGGTCGTCGGTGAGGTCCTCGGTGTCGAGCGCCGGGCAGTCGTCGCCGTGGACGCGGTCGAGTTCCAGCAGCACCCGCTCGTACGCGGACGACGCCTCGATGGTCAGAGCCCGGTCGGCGAGTGCCGCGACGCACGACCGGGCCTGCGCGAGGGTCTGTGCGTGAGAGAGAAGCATGTTCCCTCCTTCAGGGGTCGGGAATCGACCATGCGCCAGTGATCGCTCTCCGGCCCCGGGCGGCGCGAAAGCTGTGGACGAACGTGGGCGCGACTCGGCCATGGCACAGATCCGGCTCACCCAACGAGTTGCTGATTCGCGATCGCCTCGATCCGGCGACGGCGCAGAACGTCTTCGCGGACGAAGTCGGCGAAGTCCTTGTTCCGGTCGCGGATCTCGATCTCTCCGCCGGCGTCAGCGGGCAGCTCGCCGGGCCAAGTGGTCTGCCGCGTGGGCCGGTCGCGGTCGAGCCGAGTGCCGCAGATCGAGACCCAGTCCCGCAGACGGGCGCGAGCCTCGGCGAACTCCCGCATCCAACTGATGGGTGCCGACGGTGACGCCGACTCGTGGTAGCAGCTGAGCCAGTGGCAGTGCAAGGCCGAGAGTTCCCAGACGAGCTCGTCGTGGCGGTGCCAGTACGGCGGCACGATGTTCGGCGTGAGCCCGAACGTGCTCTTGAGCCACCTGACCCATTGGTCCAGGTCGTGCCACTCGATCTCGGCCTGCTCCGCGTCCAGCAGGGTCCAGTTGATCGGAACCGGCGGGCGCTCCAGGAGATCGGTCACGCTGCGGTAGCCGTCCGGCTCGTCGGGCTCGTCCGGGTACGGACTCATGGCCGAGTCCGATCAGAGACCGACAGCGGGCGGCTGGGGCACAGCCGTCAGGGACCGGTCAGCGGCGTGCCGGCCGCGCTGGACGACGTAGTCGGTCTTGTTGACGTTGTGCCCGATCTTGCGGGCCACGAACTCCTCCTTGATGACACTGCCCTCGCGGCCGTCGACCTCGTACTCGTGGACGTAGCCGCTCGCCACGAAGGAGTCGCCCTTGCGGAAGCGGGCGTAGGTCTCGCGGGCGGTGCTCTCGAAGGCGACCATGTCGTGGAAGGTCGGGTCGAGCTTCGTGAAGCTGCCGTCGACCTCCTTGCGCCACTGCTCGATGCCGACGCGCATTCGGCAGCACTCGGCGCCGGCCTTGGTGAAGTGCAGCTCGGGTACGGATGCGATGAAGCCGACCAGGCTCATCTGAGTGGGGATCGACATGAAGACTCCTGACGCCGGCGGCGCCCAGCGCGCCGCGCTCAGGAGATAGGTGCGCTGGCCGCGACTGGGGTCTGCTGCACGAACGGGTGACAGTTTCGGTTAGGCCGCCTGGGTGGCGGTCGGGGTCATGATCAACTCGTATTCGACCGGGGTCAACCGGCCGAGCCCGGCCTGCCGCCGGCGACGGTGATAGGTGCGCTCGATCCACCGGACGATGGCGATCCGCAGTTCCTCGCGGGTGTTCCAGGTCCTTCGGTCGAGGGCGTTCTTCTGCAGCAGCGAGAAGAACGACTCCATGGCGGCGTTGTCGCCGGCGGCGCCGACCCGCCCCATCGACCCGACCATGTCGTGACGGTTGAGCGCGTGGACGAACTTGCGACTGCGAAATTGGGACCCGCGGTCGGTGTGCAGGACACAACCGGCCACGTCCCCGCGCCGGGCGACCGCGTGGTCCAGCGCGGCGACCGCGAGCCGGGACTTCATCCGTGAGTCGATCGAGTAGCCGACGATCCGGTTGGAGTAGACATCCTTGATCGCGCAGACATACAGCTTGCCTTCCCCGGTCCAGTGCTCGGTGATGTCGCCGAGCCACAGCTCGTTCGGCGCGTCGGCGGTGAACTCGTGCCGGACCCTGCCCTTGTCATCGGTCGCCGCGCACAGGTCGTCGTGGACCGGCGGTCCCGGCTTCTTGCCGTTCTTCCCCCGCTTCTTCCCGAACGCGGACCACCAGCCAAGCTCGGAGCAGAGCTTCCACGCGGTCCGTTCGGCCATCGGTTCACCGACCTCTTTGGCCTCATCGACCAGGAACCGGTAGCCGAACTCGGGGTCGTCCCGGTGAGCGTCGAACAGGGCGTTAGCCCGGTACGCCGCGGTCAGCTCGGCAGCGGTGACCGGGTTGGCAAGCCAGCGGTAGTAGGGCTGGCGAGCGAGGTTGAGCACCCGGCACGTCACCGCGACGGGGATCCCATCGCCGGCCAGCTCGCGGACGAGCGGGTACATCATTTTCCCGGCAGATGGGCTTGCGACAGGTAGGCAGCCGCCCGGCGCAGGACCTCGTTCTCCTGCTCGAGGAGCTTGATCCGCTTGTTCGCCTCGCGCAGTTCCTCAGACCCGTTCGCAGCCCGCCCCGACGGCGACGGCGAAGCCGACTTCCGATCGTCAATGCTCAGCCATCGCTTCAGGCATGACGGCGAGATGCCGAAGTCCTTCGCGACCTGAGCCATCGAGGCGTCCGAGTCGCGGTAGACCCGGATCACGTCCTCGCGGAACTCCTTGGGGAACGCCTTCGGCATGGTGCACATCCTTCCAGCGCCGACACACATCGACGCAGATCAGATGTCACCTATCCGTGCAGCAGACCCGGAGAGGAGTGACGACTCTTCGGCTACGTCGACGCAACGGCGCGCTCTCACTAGATCAGCTGCCCAACGACACGCCGAGGGATCTGTTCGATGACCCTTCGGAGCTGCGCCTGGCTGAGGAAGTGTGGGCTGGGCACGTCGAGGCCGCCGTGCGGTTGCCGTTCGAATGGCATGCCGAGGCCGAGATCGATCTGGGGAGAGTGGTCGCCAGAGATGTCGGTGACGTCCGCGTGACGCGGCGCATAGCAACGATTCAAGACGCCTTCGACACAACGCCGTACTGGGTACTGCGCACACTCGTGCCAGCTACCGGCCGCCGCACTTTCGTGGCACTCGACGCTCCCGCCGAGCAGGTAGACCTTGGGACGGTGTCATTCGCTGGTGCCGAAACGGTCTTTCACAAGGTTGCTGCCATACAACCCCCAACACCTGTCGAGACACCGTACGACCTGCTGGAGCTGCCCACACCGTCAGATCTCCTCCCTGCCGCAGGGCTGCCGCCGCAAGATGGGTCCGGCTCATGGTCAAGCCTCCTGGCCTTACTTGAGGGCTCGGCCGCCGCGGCGGCCCTATGCTTCCTCGCGAGTGACGTTCGGTTGATCGGCGGGACCCCACGACTCACCTTTCGGGGCCTTCGAAGCACAACGATCGAACTATCTGGGCGAATCAACACCCGTACTCCTCTCCAACTCTTCAACTGGACTTTTTCAGAGCCGAGTCCAGATCGCCTGCTGGCAGTCCAGCAGGTTGCATCTCTCCAGAGCAACGACGAACTCATCGAGGCGCTTGATGACGTTCGCGTGAGCGCTGAGATCGTGTACTCGGGACTCCGCGCCGACGCTGTCGCTGAAGCTGTAAAGGGTTACCGCGACGCCCACGCAAACGCTCTAGAGGCTGCGAGACAGACGTTGAAAAGCGTGCAGGAAATGATTAAGGCGTCGTCTGAGCGCGCTTTGGCATCCATCGTCGCCGTCGGCGCCGTTCTGATCGCGCGAGCGGGAACAACCCTCGACGCGAGCGTCGGAGAAAACTTGTTGCGCGCCGTTGCGGGCTTCCTGATCTTCTTAGCGATCGTATCCGTCGCCCTGGAGGGCCCCCTTGCTTCGGTGCCGTTGAAGAATCTCGCGTCTGACCTTCGACAAGGATCACCACTTCTGTCTCCTGCGCAAGCGGATGCTCTGGCAAGTGGCGAAACATTGAAGCTCGCTCGACGGCGAGCGGTCACGGCCCGGATCGCAATACCGGTGATCTATCTCGCGGGGGCGGCCGGAATTGTATTCATAGCGATACCGCAAATTCCGCACTCCTAGCGAGGAGGCGGGACGAATTGCGACTCCTCAAGCGTCATAGTGGGCGTTGTGGGGCGCCGCTATTGGGCGGAACGGTGCGGGGCTTGCGGCCGATGCCGACTGGTCCACCGGCGAAGTTCCGTCACGATGGGCAGTGCGCTCCGGAGCAGGATCAGGCCGGTACCGAAGGGGAGTGTGCGGATGCGCTCGGGCGGCATGACAGCCGCACGTCGGGTCGACCGCTGAAGAGAGCGGGTGCCATGGTCGCTGATCGTGACGGTGTTGGAGCGCTCATCGTGTTCGCCGATGAGTACGGACAGCTCCTGGAGGTCCTTTGACGCGGATGCTCCACCGAGTATGACCTTGACGATCGAGGCGTCCCAGATCGCACTGGCTGCGTGCTCTCCCCACTTGTTGCGCGCCTGGGAGGTGGTGTCCAACAAAGTGCTGACCGTGACGGACGGACAGTGGCGCAGCCTCGACGGCCGCCCGGTGTTCTCCTCCGTCACGGGACTGTCAGCGCACTACAACGCCCTGCTCGCCGACCGTCTCAGCCGAGACATCGGGGTCGAGTGGGAACTGCGTCAACGCGGCGCCGACCGCAACCCCCAGTGGGAGGTCGCCGGCATCAGCGATGAGCTCATCGCAGAGTTCTCGGGCCGCACCCGCGAGATCGAGCTCAAGAAGGACGAACTCATCGCCGAGTACGTCGCACGGCACGGGCGGATCCCTTCGCCCAAGACCATCGTGGAGCTACGCGCCCAGGCGACCTTGGCGACCCGCCCACCCAAGCAGGTGCGGTCGCTCGCTGACCTGACCGCCGAGTGGCGACGACGCGCATCCGAGCGACTGGGCGCCGATGCAACGGCCTGGGCAGCAACGCTCCTTGGTGCAGGTTGCGCTCCGCTCACCGTCGACGACGTTCCACTGGCAGCGATCGAGGCGATCGGCGCCGACGTTGTGGCCGCGGTGGAGGTCAAGCGGGCGGTGTGGAACCACTGGAACCTCATGGCCGAGGCGTCGAGGCAGACGATGGACCTCCGGTTCGCGACCACCGCCGACCGCGAGGCGGTCGTCTCCATGGTGGTCGACGCAGCTCAGCGTCAGTCGGTGTCTCTGACGCCACCGGAGCTCGCGAGCAGCCCGATCCGCTTCCAGCGAGAGGACGGCACGAGCCTCTTCCGGCCGCGGCACTCGACCAAGTACTCATCGACCGCGATCATCGAGGCAGAAGCACGACTCCTGGACCGTGCGGAAGCCACGACCGCGCCGACCGTGCGGGGCAGCACGCTGGCGCGGGTGGTGAGGAATTCGAACGGTCGCCTCAGCACCCAACAGCGGACCGCGCTCGAGAGCATCACCGCGTCAGGCCGTCAGGTGGACCTGCTTGTTGGCCCCGCGGGCGCCGGCAAGACGACAACGATGCGCGCCCTCCGTTCCGCGTGGATCGTCGAGCATGGGCAGGGCAGCGTCATCGGGCTGGCGACCTCCGCGACAGCTGCGCAGGCACTGGCCGACGACCTCCGGGTCGCCTGTGACAACACGGCGAAGTGGCTGCATGAGTACGAGCAGGGACGCACAGATCTGCACGCCAGGCAACTCGTGATCATCGACGAGGCCACGCTCGCGGGAACCACCACGCTCGACCGGATCAGTGCCATCGCACAGGCCGCCGGAGCCAAGGTCCTGCTCGTCGGCGACCCCTATCAACTGCAGTCCGTCGAAGCCGGGGGCGCCTTCGCACTTCTGGTCGACCGCCGCACCGACGCCCCTGAACTGACCGACATCCATCGCTTCGTGACGAGTGGGAGAAGCACGCTTCCCTCGCCCTTCGCCGCGGTGAGGTCGAGATCATCTCGACCTACGTCCGCCAGAAGCGAGTCCGCGAAGGACTAACCGACGAGATGCTCGACCGAGCGTACGAGGCGTGGCGCGCGGACTGCAGGACCGGAAAGGCAAGCATTCTCGTGACCGAGTCTTCCCACGCTGTACGAAGTCTGAACGAGCGGGCGCGCGCCGAACGGCTGCTGCTCGACGGTGCCGTCGATGGTCGAGAGGTCTCGCTGGCCGCCGGCAACAGCGCCTCGGTTGGGGATGTCGTCATCACCCGGCGCAACGAGCGCACCCTGCGAACCTCCCGTGGTGGCTGGGTCAAGAACGGCGATCGGTGGCGGGTGGTCGGCATGCGCCGCGACGGCTCGATGCTGGTCGACCGGCTCGATCCACGACGTCGAGGGAAGACGGTGCTGCCGCCCGACTACATCAGCGAGTACGTAGACCTCGGGTATGCCGTCACCGCTCATCGGGCTCAGGGGATCACCGTCGATACCTCCCATGTCGTCGTCACACCGTCGACGACCAGGGAGAACCTCTACGTGTCCATGAGTCGCGGCCGGGAGTCGAACCTCGCCTACGTCGCGCTCGACCAGCCGGACGACAGCCATTCGACTCCCGAGCCTGATGACGTCACGGCTCGCACCGTGCTATTCGGGGTGCTCCAGCACAGCGGAGCAAGCATGTCCGCACACCAGACGATGGAGGCTGAGTACGCGATCCACGGCGGCATCGACCGCCTCGCCGCCGAACTCGAGACGATCGCGTCAGACGCCCAACACGAGCGTTTCGTAGAGCTCCTGCGGCGGTCCGGTCTCACGCCTGAACAGCACGAGGCGGTCGTCCAGTCGAGTGCCTTCGGGCCGCTCACCGCGTCTCTCCGCCGGGCTGAGGCCTACCACCACGACCTGAACACCCTGATGCCGGGAGTCGTCAGCCAGCACGGCCTGGACGACGCCGACGATATCGCTGCGGTCCTCCGCTACCGCCTGGACCGGGTATCGGCGTCGCTACCGCGGGGATGCCGCCTTCGCCCGAGACTGATCGCCGGGCTCCTCCCGGAGCCTCTCGGTGCCATGAGAGACGAGGATCGCCAGGCGATCAAGGAGCGCAAGCAACTCATCGAGGCGCGCGCGGCCGCGCTGGTCGAGGCTGCCCTCACGGACGGCGCCGAGTGGGTGCGTCGATTGGGCGAACCGCCCGCTGCACCGGCCGACATGGCCGCATGGCGGCCCGACGCAGCCACGGTGGCCGCATACCGCGACCGGTACAAGGCTTTTTCGGCCCTGCCCGTCGGAGGAGGAGCGTCGACCGATGCCCAACGGGCCAGTCGGCGACGTGCTCTACAAGCCGCGCGACGTGCAGTGGACAGCGCCGCTCAGGCGCCACCGGTCAGGCCTGGGGTCGCCGCCGACGTTCAGGCTGTCTTCGCGCTATAGGGCCGTCCCTGCCGCCTCAATCCACAAGCGGCTGGGTTCGGTTCGGTGGAACCCACGGTTCTACCTATGCAGGGGGTTCATCGGCAGCCAGCCCCGGAGGTCCCCATGTTGCTCCTGCTCATCGCGGTGCCCGCCATCATCGTCGTCACCGTGTCGCAAGCCCTCCTCCACGCCTACGCCCCGTCCAACTCCCTCATCCGCCGCGTCCGTGCCTCGAGGCCGGCACTCCGCATGGCGGCTGCGCTCGGCGCGCTTGCATTTGCGTGCGCCTTAGTGGTGCTGACGCTTCACCTGGCGGTCGAGACCGGTGCCACAGGCTGGCTCAACATCGTCGTTCTGGTGCTCGCATGGGATGCGATCAAGTTCGCTGCCACGGCATGCGCGACCTCGGTCAGGTGCGTCGCATCGGCTGTCCGGATGAGCTCGAACTCCCATGGTCGGCCGGCCTATTAGTAGCCCCCACGCGGGTACTAGACGATTGCGGGCGCCGCGGTCCGGACGAGGGTCCGCGCGACCCCGGCCTCCATGCTTGGCTTCGCCAGCTGGCTGCATGGCGACGGCGCCAAGGCCTGGTGCGCTCTGGACCAGGTGCCCGCCGACCGGCCCTACTCCATGGCCGCCATCGTCGCCTCGGCCTTGCAGGACGGCATCCACCCCCGCGAGTGGGAGCGATACCAGACCCAGATGCGCGGCATCGCCGCCGAGCTGGACGAGTCCTTCGTTCCCAAGCCGCCCGGCCAGCAGCGCGACATCCCGGGCACGCGTCCCGTCGCCGACCGCCCGGCCCCGGGCCTGAGAAGGGACACCGCGATGAACTACGACGACACCGACCCGATCGACGACGTCCACCCCAGCGCCATTGAGCGGCGGCTGCGACGGCTGGTCGTGCCCGAGCCCGCGGCATACGCCGCCGATAAGCGCCTGGACGTCATCCACGAACCCGACCTTGACCTTCTGTGGGGTTCGAATGAGTAGTGCCCGTGACTTCGGGCCGCTGACGGAGAGTCTCCGCGGCCTTGCCTCGAACTCCACCAGTCCCTGGACTCTTACTGTCTCCCGATTTGATGGGGGTGATCTATGGACCAAGGCCGGGTGAAATCGAACTGAGTCTATTCCTATTTTGATATTTGAGTGGGAATCTTCAACGGCTCGCGCATCGGGCGCTGATAGCGAATTGCGACGCATTCGACCGAAGGAATCGTCATGCCCAATTGTCATGCTCGGGTCGCCTCGTTCAGGACTTCCTGCCAGCCTAGCGCTGGCAGCGGCCTGTTGCGGCACCTATCCAGCAAAGCCAGAGTTCGTGAGGAATTAAGACAATGTTAATCGAATTGTAGCCCTAGCGTTGATCCGTGGTCGGATTACGCCCGGCGCTTTCGTCATTCCCGTGCACAGCCTGTTCTCGGAAGGAACGTCCGATGTCTCGGACAGCTTCGGCGACCCGTTCGCGCCGAACTCGAATATCCATCATTACCCCACCGATCGGCCGCAGCCCCCGTTATCTCACCTGGCTTTGCCACGTGGGCCGCACCCACCACTGCGGACGGTGCGGCACCTGCGTCGAACGGGCGGAGGTGTTCCACCTCACCGGGCTGGACGGCCCGACCGGGTACGACGACCACGGCCTTTGGCGCACCGCCATTGCCGGAAAGGGCGCATTGTGAGTCAGACCGTCGCCGTCCGTCACACGTGGGAGGCCGGACACCGCCTGCCGCACCTGGACGGGAAGTGTCAGAGCCTCCACGGACACTCTTGGTCGGTGGAGGTCACCGTCGCCGGGCCCATCGCCCCCAGCACCGGGGTGCTGGTCGAGTTCGCGGCGTTGAAGAAGCACCTCCGGTCGTGGGTGGACACGCACCTCGACCACGGGCTGATGCTCGGCGTGGACGACCCGCTTCTGGAACTGCTCGCCGCGCACGGCAAGACGTACCCGTTCGGAGCTCCCACCCACGGGGCGTACACCGCCGGGCTGCTGTGGCCAACCGTTGAGAACGTCGCCACACTCCTGGCCCGCGTGATGATCGACCATCTCTGCTCGACCGGCGAGGAACAACGCGGCGTCCGGCTCGCGCGGGTGGACGTGCAAGAGACGGCCGTCAATCACGCCACTTGGAGAGGGCAATGACCGAAAACACGGACCTGCCCGCCGTCTCCGACAAGCAGCGCGCCCGCATCGTTGCCCAGC
This sequence comes from Nocardioides sp., assembly GCF_004803405.1. Lineage (GTDB taxonomy): Bacteria > Actinomycetota > Actinomycetes > Propionibacteriales > Nocardioidaceae > Nocardioides > Nocardioides vastitatis. Next base: position 15,987 of record NZ_SSXI01000062.1, read on the forward strand.
CCGGCCTCGAAGTGCCCCTTCTGCCGCGCCAAGCCCGGGCAGCAACTCCGCGCCCGCAAGGAAGGCCGCTTCGTGTCGATCCATGTCGGACGCCCTCGACGACGACCGCTGCCCGCACGCTCACCCTCCCGCTTTCCGAGGTGTTCGGCCCGACGTGGCAAGGCGAGGGACCCTACGCCGGCCGGCGTTGCGGTTTCGTCCGACTCGGTGAGTGCAACCTGACGTGCGAGTGGTGCGACACCCCCTACACGTGGGACCGCGCCCGGCATGACGTGACCGCCGAGTGCCCACCCACCGCTGTCGCGGACATCGCCACGGCCGTCACCAATCTCGACGTGGACGTCATGGTCCTGTCCGGCGGGGAGCCACTCCTGCACGCCAAGCGCACCCCCGCCTGCGCCCTCGGCGTCCTCCTCGACTGCACCCCATTTGTGAGCTGGCACGTCGAGACGAACGGCACCATCCCCCCGCCGGACTGGCTAGTCGAACGCGTTCAGCACTTCACCGCCAGCCCAAAGGTCGGCACCCGCGACCCCGAACACCGCCGTCTCAACCCGCGCGCCCTCACCGCGTGGCGCGAGCTGTGCGATCAGGGAGCCGCCGCGTTCAAGTTCGTGTGCCGCGACGAAGCCGACCTGGCGAGCGTTCATAGCCTGTGCGCCCGTATGAAAATTGACGCAGCCCACGTGTGGATCATGCCGGAAGGCCGCAGCGCCCAAGCCGTCCTCGATGCCCAACGCGACCTCGCCCCACGTATCCGTGACCACGGATACAACCTCACCACCCGACTCCACGTCCTGACGTACGACGACCGCAGAGGTGTCTGATGACTAGGTTCCCGATCCCCGACGCATCCCAGGACCGAGTCACGGTCGAGCGGTCCCGGATGTGCTGCGATACCCGCCCGGAAGCGATGCACGCCGAGAACTGCTTGTCGTGGCCCGCCCCCGGTGTGTACCGAGCCGACCAGATGACCCACGGACACGTGGCCCGCACCACCGGAGACGACATCGCCACCGCCGAGGCAGGAGCCGCCGCCCTCCTGCGCCTCATGGGCCGCGACGCCGCCTCTGACACCGGTGTGACCACCACCCCCGCCCGGTTCGTCAAGGCGATGCTGGAGATGGGCACCTCCAGCACTGACCCCGCCGACATCCTCGGCGTCACGTTCGACGGGGTGAGCTACCCGTCCGATCAGATGGTGGCCGTCGGTCCCGTCCCGTTCGTCAGCGTATGCGAGCACCACCTCCTGCCGTTTCCCGGCAGCGCATGGATCGCCTACGTCCCCGTGGGCGGGCGGGTGGTGGGCCTGTCGAAGCTGCCCCGACTGCTCGACCACTTCGCCGCCGCCCCCCAGGTCCAGGAGCGGCTCACCAGCCAGGTGACGGACGCGATCATGTCACTGCTCGCCCCGGCAGGTGCGGCGTGTCTGATCCGCGCAACTCATGGCTGCATGTCGCATCGTGGTGTGCGGAAACCCGGCGCGAACATGGTCACGTCCGTCTTGCGCGGCGTCTTCAAGGACGACCCGACGACCCGTGCGGAGTTCCTGGCCCTCACCAGGGGAGAGTCCTGACGTCGTGTCCAGCAGCGAGATAGCCGGCTGTTGCGCGACTGGTCGCTGAACCGGCCGTGAGCGCGGGAGGGCCGATCTGGCGGCAGCCAGGCATGTTGCCGTTGGCGGCAGTGATGTGCGCGGGATTCTCCGGGTACGCGGTGCTGCTCACGGTCGCCCCGCTATGGGCGGTCGACGGCGGGGCGACCACCGCCGGATCGGGACTCGTGAATGGCGTGCTTCTGCTGTTCACGGTGCTGACGCAGTTGCTCGTCCCGCGCGCTCTGCGAAGGTTGGGGTGGGAGCCGGTGCTCACCATTGGGCTGGTGCTGCTGGGTGTCCCCGGCGTCTTGTTGTCGCTCAGCGACGGGCTCGGCGTGGTCCTCGCGCTCTCGGCGGTCCGGGGCGTCGGGTTTGGCCTCCTCACCGTCACCGGGAGTGCCGCTGTGGCCGCGCTGGTAAGTGCAGAGCGCCGCGGGGAGGCGATCGGGGCCTACGGCCTCGCCGTTGCCGTGCCGTACCTCGTCCTTCTACCGGCCGGACCGTGGATCGCCGAGAGCCTTGGCTACTGGGTGGCGTTCGCCTTGAGCGCTCTACCGCTGGCCGGCATCCCGGCGGCACTCCGTCTCGCGTCGGCACTCCGCCTCAGCGCACCGGACCTGCACCCGGGTACAACCACGTCCGCCGACCCGCGCGACCCGGAGTCCGTCGCCTATCGACGGTTGCTGCGGCCGATGCTGCTGTTGCTCGCGGTCACGTTCGCGGGCGGGGCGGTGATCACGTTCACGCCTCAGATGGTCGACAGCCCGTCCGTCGCGGCAGGCGGCCTTCTGCTGATGGGGCTGTCTGCTGCGCTCAGCCGATGGCGGATCGGGGTGTGCGCGGATCGTTACGGCGCTCAGCGTTTCCTCGTGCCCTTGGTTCCTCTGACAGGGGTGGGGATGGCGCTCGTGTCGTGGTCGGTCGCGAACTCCGACGGCGTCCGCGTCGGCTCCTTCCTGGTTGCCATGGTCCTGATCGGCCTGTGCTCCGGGGGACTGCAGAACCTGACGCTCCTGATCTCCTTCACGGCCGTCTCGCGTCGGCACAACAACCTCGCGAGCGCAGTGTGGAACGTCGGCTTCGATGCGGGAACGGCACTGGGCTCGGTAGCCGTCGGGGTGATCGCTGAGCTCACGTCCTTCGCAACCGCCTTCCTGTTTGCGGGCGCGATCGCCGTGGCGACGCTTCCCCTTGCGTTGCAACGGGCCGGGCCGCCACCGCGGCACAGACCTCAAAGATTTCCCGGGCCGCCGGAAAGAAGCGGGCTGCTCACGGTGATGAACGCCGCTCCGGCAGCCAGGAGCCGCTCGACGATCTCAACCGAACCGAACCCTGCTGAGCCGGATTGATCCGCCGATCTCACCACGCGCGTCACCGCCACCGAACCAGGCCACGCCGAGGGATCGGGCAGGGTTCACTGAGGTGCCGTCGACAGGGATCATCACCCAGGTGGACCAGGGTGAGACAGAGCCCGATCGTTATCCCCGCGATGGCTGGTGTGGCTCGCCTGGCCGTGGCCCGGCGACCATGTGGAGGAACATCGCAGTGAAGACGACCTCGCCGCCGAGGACCACATACTGAGGTCGAGGCGCCGTGGAGCACCTACGAATGGAGGGTCGCTGCCGACCGCGAACCAGACCGCGCCCAGGCACGCCCCTGATGCAGCAGCTGATCGACTCGATCAGCGACGGCAATCCCGCCGCACTTCGAGATCATCACCCACGGCCGGACCACCTGGCGAGCTGCCGACGTCCTGGCCTGCCGCGGCGGACGGGCACGACTACGCCGGGTTGCCGGGAGGCGATCAACGGCCGACTCGAGCACCTCCGCGGCTTTGCGCTCGCCTTCCGGCACCTAACGAGCTACATCGCGCGCCTGCCCCTGGAGACCGACGGGTTCAGGTCGCGACCACACCCTCGATTAAGGCGAGCCGTTAATGCACGTCCCGAGTCTATCGGGCCATATTTCTTGAACTTGGTACCGGTTTGGTCCGAAGCGCACCCAGTTTTGGTCCTGCAATGGCGCGAGGGTGTACTTGTGCATGATTGTGGTCGGCCTAGGATGAATAGCGCGGACCTAATGCGGTGCATTCGCGTTGCATATTCGACTATCGGGAGTCACCATGACCAGCGTCTCGGAAAAGCGCGCCCAAATTCCTGCGGAGGCGCACAGTCGCAGGATTGATTTGCTACGCAGCGATATTCTGCGCCTCATCAATGAAGTCTTCGACGCCGGTTCCTACCATGGGGCCGCCCGGACGAAAGAGTTGGAGGCGTTCGTGGGCCGACAATGGGGCGGGCATCCGGTGGCCACGAGCTCCGGGACGATGGCCCTGCACAACTCAGTACGACGCCTGAACCTCCGCCCCGGTGACGAAGTGATCATGCCGGCCTTGACGTTCGTGTCCACCGGATTCGCCGTGGCCTACACCCAGGCGGTGCCAGTGCTTGTCGACATCGACCCGGTCACCCGGTGTATCGACCCCAGCGCCGTCGAGGCCGCGATCACCCACCGGACCAGGGCGATCATCGCCGTGCACATGCACGGCCTGATGGCCGACATGAACGCGCTCAACGAGCTGGCGCAGCGCCACGGGCTGGCAGTGATCGAGGACTGCGCGCAGGCTGCCGGAGCCCACAGCGGCCTCGGCCACGCCGGCACGATCGGTGACTTCGGCTGCTTCTCGTTCTGGGTCGGCAAGAACGTCGGCGGTCTGCACGACGCCGGCATGGTCGTCGCCCGCAATCCCCACCATGTCAGCACCCTGCGCGCACTCGCCGATCTCGGCCGGGACGGAGACCGCAACACCCATCACCTGCTCGGTCACCGCGGCCGAATGAGCGAGATCGATGCCGCAGTCATCAAGCACCAGCTCGAATTGCTGCCCGCCTGGACAGATCGCAGACGGCAGATCGCAGCCCAATACTCCGAAGCGTTCCAAGACCTGCCTTTGGTGCTGCCCAGCGACGCCGCAGACCGCCAGCACACCTACTACAAGTACGCCGTCCTGACGGCCGACCCGACCGACAGGGCCGAACTGGCCAACTCATTGAATCGGGCGAGAATCAGCACCGAACAGGTGTACGCCAAACTCGTGCACCAACAGCCGGCATTCCAACAAATCCAACATAAGGCGCGCGGACTACACCACGCCCAACGGTTCGTGGAGAATCACCTCTGCCTGCCGATCTACCCTGAATTGTCAGACGCGGAGATCACCCGCGTCATCGATGCCGTGCGGTCCCATTACAGGGAAGAGAACAAATCCTTGATGAAGCACGAGAAGCTCGTCTCGAGCGTCACCGAGTATTAAGGCAGGCGACACTCTCGCTCTGTCGGGCCCGGGGAGCTTCTGGTCGACGAGCCTGCCGCATGATCTGGTGACAGTGCCATCCAGGGGAGCGGGTGACCTGATGCAGTCATTTCGGTCTCCCGCGGTCCCGCGGCCCGATAGGCATCGGCACGTCCGGAACGCTCGCGCGTGAGTAGGCCCTTCGGGTTGGAGGTTGTCCATCACGGTCATCACTGGGCTGTAGGCGATCTGACGGTCCTCCTGCAGCGACTCCGGGACGGCGTGCACGGTCACCGGGGTCCGGTGCGGTCCACACCCGGTCGTGACAGTCGCCTCAAGCTGTCCCAGTCCGCGCAGGCCGAGGTCCTGTGGTGCTAACTAGATTTGCCGGCGCCATCTATCCAACATGTTGTGTTGGGTCTCACACCCGATTGCGGCGGGGGTTTCGCGATGCGTAGATTCCGTCGCGAGCCAGTCACACCCCCGTGGGTGAGGGAATCCGGTGAGAGTCCGGAACTGTCGCGCAGCGGTGAGGGCGACGGGCGAGGCACGAAGCCACTGGGCCACCAGGCCTGGGAAGGCGCCTTGTCCGATTGACCCCGAGTCCGAAGACCTGCTGGCTCCGTGCTTCCGGCCGTGCTTCGCGATTGAGCTCCGGTCCAGTTGAGGACTCCCGCACCTTGCGTCGTGGGGTCGGCGGCACGTGGACCAGCCGCTTCGGATCAGGAGTTCCTCATGACCGCCCGCACCGCCACGTACGCCAGTGTTTCGCTTGCCCTGGCCGCCACCCTCGCCGCCGCAGCCCTGACCCGTACGCCGACCGCGTCGGCCGACGACAGCGACTTCGACGTCACCAGCGTCAAGGTCAATGCCGCCACCAACGTCAGCAGCACCTTCAACCAGCCCTTGGACGTCGCTCGGACCACGGCGAGTCAGTTCTATGCGCCGCACCTGAACGCCGACACGCCCCACGTCCACCGGGCCACCACGATCGCGTTCAGCAACGGCAACCGTACGGCGACCGTCGGTCTGGACCGTGCACTGCACGACCACGCGACTGCCGAGCTGGACTGGGTAATCGACAACGTCCGTTCGACCTCGGGCGAGACCGTCTACGACAAGCACTGGGACGTCTGGGCCGTCGGCAGCGAGCGTTGACGTCCAATGCACACCGTTGACCCCGTCGAGCGCCGACCAGACGTACGGCGCATGCCGGCGTGGCCGGCCGTCCTCGTCCTCGCGTCGGCCCTGCCTGTCTAGCCATCTATGGGGGAGGGCGTATCGGGCGCGCCATCTCAACGAACCCAACCGATATCACCGTCGACGGTGCGCAGGAAGCCGGTGCGAGACCGGCACGGTCCCGCCACTGTGACCAGGCCACCTCGCGTCATCCCGTTCCGGGAGTCGCGCGACGGGCCGCCTGGAAGTCAGGACACTGACCCGTCGCCGATCCCACCCCGGGGCGAGGACCCTCGGGAGGAAGGCAACGCCATGACTGCCCTGCTCGACACCGCCGACGTCCACCCATCGCCCGCTGCGAGGCTGCCCGGCATACCAGCGCCTCCAGCGCCGTTGATTCCGCAGGTCGTTCTCTACGCCGGCGCCGGCATCGGACTCATTGCGGCTTGGGTGGCGACGATCTGGGTCTCCACCCACCTCAGCAGCGATCCGCTGCTGCACCGCGCCGCCCTCTTCGTCCACCTCGCAACGCTGGTGGTCGGGTTCGGAGCCGTCCTGACCCTGGACTGGTTCGGACTGCTCTGGCTGCTCGGCAAGCTCCCGCTGCGTCGAGTCGTCGAGATCGCTGCGCACGCGCATCTGATGATCTGGCTCGGCCTCGCCGGGCTGGTCATGTCCGGGGTGATGCTTCAACCCGAGCTGCATCAGCTCACCTGCATCAAGCTCGCCGCGGTGCTGCTGATCGCCCTCAACGGCCTGAACGCCCACCACCTGGAACACAGTCTCGCCGGGGCGGGCGCGGGCCTCGACCGCGGGCTCCTGGTCCGTGTCGCTCTCACCGGCGCTATCTCGCAGGCCGGTTGGTGGACCGCCTGCGTCATCGGATTCCTCAACCGAGGTTGAGGCGACAACCGGCCCGGTGGGTGGCTGCTCAGCGCCGGCTGGTCGCATCGAGCACGAGTCACGGCCTGTCCCCTTTGGTCGGTGAGCAACGAGCCACATCGCGCGGAGGCTCTCCGAGAAGGCGGGTTCAGTCGCAAACCGCACCCTCGATTGAAAGAGCATTAATGTACGCCCCGAGTCTTTCGGGCCATATTTCTAGAGGTTGGTCCCGGTTTGGTCCAAAGGGCACCCCGTATTTGGTCCTGCAATTGCGCAAGGGTGTACTTGTGCTTGATTGTGGCGGGCCTAGGATGAATCACAATCACCTAATGCGGTGCATTGAATATTGACTATCGGGAGTCACCATGACCAGCATCTTGGAACAGCGCGCCCAAATTCCGGATATCGACATGGTCGCCCGATGTATATGCCCCAGCGCCGTCGAGGCCGCGATCACACCCATCACCTGCTCGGTCGCCGCGGCCGAATGAGCGAGATCGACGTCGCAGTCATCAAGCACCCACTCGAGTTGCTGCCCGCCTGGACCGGCGACAACGACCGGGTGCTCGCCCAGGGCGGCCGGGTGGTGCGGTCGATCGACCGTGCGCCGGTCGACGTCGAGCGGTCAGGTCTCTACAGTCCGGACGAGCTCTTCGACACCACGCCGTACGAGCGGACGGTCGACGGGCGGGCCCACGCCTGGGCGCAGGCGACCGACGGTGCCTCCGACCTCCTCGCGCAGGTGCGGCACGACGTGGCGATCGACCGCGCCCTCACCGACTGGGTGCAGGGGCGCCGGATGGTCGGGGTGATGGGTGGCCACGCCGCGCAGCGCGGCAGCGCGGAGTACGAAGCCGCGGCGCGGCTCGGAGCGTTGCTCGGCCGCCACCTCGTGGTCGCCACCGGGGGCGGACCGGGCGCGATGGAGGCGGCGAACCTCGGATGCCGGTTCGCCAGGTCACCCGCCGGGACGCTTACGGAGGCGCTCGCCCGAGTCGCCGTCGTACCGTCTTTCCGCCCGTCGGTCGACGCCTGGCTCGAAGCGGCGCGCGAGGCGCTGGTCCTGTCTCCCGACCCGGCGCCATCGCTGGGCGTTCCCACCTGGCACTACGGCCACGAGCCGCCGAACCTCTTCGCGACCGCGATCGCGAAGTACTTCCGCAACGCGCTGCGGGAGTCGATCCTCCTCCAGGTCTGCGACGCGGGCATCGTCTTCCTGCCGGGCACCAGCGGCACGGTGCAGGAGATCTTCCAGGACGCCTGCAAGAACTACTACGCGGCCGAGACCGCGGTCGCACCGATGGTGCTCGTGGGCCGCCGGTACTGGACGGAGCACCTGCCAGCGTGGGCGCTCCTGCAGGCGGTCGCGCGCGGCCGCCCGATGGAGGACCACATCCACCTCGTCGACACCGTCGAGGAGGCGAGCGAGCTGTTCGCGGCCGGGTGAACCTGAGACCGCGTCGCAGCTGGCGAGGATCGTCAGGTCCGGCCGATGCACACGGCCACACCCCCGACGTCACTCCTTCGCGGCGGGGAAGGCCGCATCCACCTCGACCTCGACGAGCCAGCCGGTGAGGCAGGTTCTCGATCTCGAGGGCGAAGCGGGAAGACCTTCGACGTGCTTCCTGGGCAGCGGTCGTATCACGAGCACCCTGCAGGGGCGGTCCCACAGCCCTCCGCCGACGCGCTGGCGCTGGTGCGTGACGAGGACTGCTGGTCGATCCTCGAGCCGTCGCGGGGCGGTGAGGCGGAAGGTCTCGGTGCCTTCTCCATCCACTTTCCGACCGCAGACGACAACAGCGGCTGCCTAGGATCGGGTGATGCGATACCGCGAGTTCCAAGCACCGACTGGTCTTGAGCCGTCGGTGGCCTGCCTGTGGCAGCAGGACGCGGTGGATGCGGGGGAGTTGCGCGTTGTGCCCGATGGTTGCGTGGACCTCCTGTGGTTCGGCGATCACCTGATCGTCGCTGGCGCCGATACCGGCCCGTTGGTCTGGAAGTCGGTGCCTCCGATCGTCGGTGTTCGGCTGCGGCCCGGCGTCGCCGGCGGCGTTCTCGGTGTGCCTGCGTCAGAGGTGCGCGACCAGATGGTTCCCCTCGGGGAGTTCTGGCCGGAGGCACACCGGCTCACTGGCTTCCCACTCCATCAAAGTGAGCAGCTTCGCGCTCTCACGCAGCTGGTTCTCCGGCATCGCTCCGCACCTGATCCGCTCACAGCAGCAGCTGCACACATGCTGGCAGAGGCGGACACTCGGGTCGGCACGGTCGCCGACGATCTCGGCGTGAGCGAACGCCAGCTCCATCGCCGCATGAGTGACGCCGTGGGCTACGGTCCGAAGACCTTGGCCCGAGTTATGCGACTACGCCGACTGGTTGGAACGACCGCAGGATCACTCGCTGACCGCGCCCATGCATCGGGTTACGCGAGTCAGTCGCACATGAGCGACGAGGTCAGGCGCCTCACTGGCCTGACACCTGTCCGATTTCTGGAAGACCCACGGATCACCGCGGCATAGCTTCGCATATGAGTATCGACCTGCACGCGGCGTTCCAGTTCCTCGAAGCCAACGCGCGCATTCTGGACCGCCATCGTGCGGCAGCACTCCTCGCCGACGGACCAACCGCTCCTGTGCTCGACGCGCTCCGCCCGTACCAGAACCCGGATGGTGGATTCGGGCACGCACTCGAACCGGACATCCGCTGCCCCGCAAGTCAGCCCGCATCAACGTTGGCCGCGCTGGAGGTCCTGGCCGAGATCAACGTGATGGACACAGACCTCACCCTCGGTGCGGTCGAGTGGCTAGCCTCCATCGCCAACAGCGACGGCGGACTACCGACCGTCTTGCCCTCAGCCGAAGGACACCCGCGCGGTCCTTGGATGCAGCCAAGCGCCACCAGTGGATTTCTCACGTTCGCGGTCGCGGCCCGACTCTGGCATCTCGGCGTCGACCATGCGTGGCTCGACAAGGCCACCGAGTGGTGCTGGCATCAGATCGACACCGACGAAGCGCCAGGCGGATACACCGTGAAGTTCGCTCTGCAGTTCCTTGATTCAGTCCCGAACCCGGTGCGAGCATCGAGCGCAGTCGAGCGACTTCGTGCGGCCATCCGTGCTGACGGAACGGTACCTGTTGAGGGCGGGATCGAGGACGAGAAGATCGCCCCTCTTGACCTGTCGCCGTTCCCGGGAGCACCGAGCCGTTCCCTGTTCACGGATGAGCAGGTCAGCAACGACCTCGATCGACTGGAAGCCGGACAGCTCGACGATGGTGGATGGGACTTCGACTTCTTGCACTGGTCTCCGGCTCAGTCGGTCGAATGGCGCGGGCTCGCGACCATCCACGCGGTCAGCACCCTGAGGCTGCACGGCAGGGCCTGAGCGAGATCTCTTCGCTCCTGTCATTCGTTGGTCGCTTCGAAAGAGGTCGACGGTCCGGGTCTCGGCGTTCGCCAGCAACGAGGAGGCCAGCGCACGCATCGCTGAGCTTTGATCGCCGACGTTGTCGAGATCGGTTAGCTTGTGGAAGATCAGCATGTTTGCGATGCCGTAGTGGCGCGCGAGTCGCCATTGTGCGCCCATCCGCCGCAGCTTCGTCGTGGCCGAGACCAGGCAGGAGTACTTGGACCGCGGACCTGCCTCTCGTCCTCGACGGAGGTCTTGTCGAACCAGTACCGACCGTCTTGCCGGATCCGGGTGACCCTGCCTTTCCCGGCAAGCCAGTGGACCTGGCTCACGGTGACGCCGAGGGCCTCGGCTGCTGCGCGGGCGTCGATCAGGTCAACGGCCGCCCCCGAGATGGTGGCCATGGCCAGCATCCTGACAGCCAGATAGCCACCACGCGACCAGCTCCGGCCCCCTGGGACCGGGCCGACATCACGCCGAGCCCCGCCGCCGCGTGGTGGAGGTCGTTGAAGAACGCGACCAAGTGTTCACCCAGAGGGGCCTGCCAAATCGCTGTCACTGGAGTTAGGCTCAGCCCACTTCTCGGGCCCCGCCGCGAGGGGCCACCCCCCACCCCCCACCTGACCTCGGGAGCGGCTATGCGGACCCTTCAGCGACCCCTCAACGCGACGCTCGTGGCGATCATCGCCCTGTGCCTCGCGCTCACCCAGGTGCCGGCCACGATCAGGATCGACAGTCTTCCCCTGCCCCAGGTCGACCCGCTCGACATCGCCACCTCGCTTCTCGCGGATTCCGCGACCGACACCGCACCCGTGGTCGCCGGCAAGGCCACCACCGAGGGCAGCGTCCTGCCCCGCACTGCCAAGGACGGCATCCGCACCAGCCTCCCCGGCGGCGGTGAGGCCACGATCGACCTCCCCGCCACCGGCACCGCCCAAGCCGTCGGCGCAGGCACCGTCGTCTACGACGGGACCCATCCCGACACCAAGCTCATCGTTGACCGGGTCGACCCGAACGCCACGCCAGGCGTCGCGTCCTCGACCCGCACCCAGATCGCAATCGACGGCCACGCAGCCCCAACCCGGTACGAGTTCCCCGTCGACCTCCCCAAAGGCGTGAGACTTGCACGGCAGACCTCCGGAGCCGTGTACGCCCTCAACGCAGAAGGGAAAATCGTCGGCGCGTTCGGTGTCCCGTGGGCCGTCGACGCGACGGGCGCGCCTGTCCCGACCCACTTCGAGGTGACCGGCTCCACGCTCGTGCAGGTCGTCGACCACCGGTACGCCACCTACCCGGTCATCGCAGACCCGTGGTGGTTCGTGCCGCTGATCGTCGCGGGCCGCGCCATCACCCACAAGGTCGCCGTACGGGCCGCCACCAGGGCCGCGGCCCAGCGGGCGGCGGCCGAGGCCGCACGACGTGCCGGATACACGGTGCGACAAGTGGGCAGCGCCGTGAAAGGGAACTTCTACACCGCCGCCGGGCACGTCATCCGCATCAATGGCGCCTTCCGCAGGTCCAACGGCTACTCCACGTTCGCCGCATTCAAGAGGAATCACCCCGGCCGCAGCGGATACGAGTGGCACCACATCGTCGAGCAGGCCAACGTCGGACGGTTCCGGGCATGGCAGATCCACAACAAGCAGAACCTCGTCCTCATCCGCCGCGGCATCCACCGCGCCTGCGTGAGCGCCATGATGAGCACCAAGCTCAAGAACATGACCAGGGCCGAACTGCGATCCCTCGGGCTAACCCGGGTCCCGGCGAACCGCAACCTGACGATGCGTCAAGATTTGGCTGGCTACAGTCTGGCGAACATGCACCTGGCAGGGCTGCGTCTGCTCGCGTTCTGCGGCGTGAAGATCGCTGGCCTCCCGTAAACCCCGAATGCTGATTGGAGTCGCCCCGATGGACCTCGTTGCTCGCTGGGCCGAGTTGCTGCGCGCCGAAGCAACCTTGCCGGAGCATGAAACCGAGGTCATCGAGGCGGCCCTGGTCAGTGACACGCTGACCGCGCTCGCCGCGGGCGGGGCGGAACGCGAAGCGATCCTCATTGCGTTCCGGGAGTCGGAGGGGACCGACGAGGCGCTGCGGCACGCGCTGGGCACCGTGTTGTTCCCGCCGTTTCCACGCGCCGTCCTCCATCCCGACGAGTACCGCTCGCATCCCGAGGTCGCCTTCGACGCCGACCGCATGCCGGTCGGGGTCGCGCTCGGGCTCCCCGTCGCTGAGGACCTCGTCGAGACCGGCTCGGATCCGCTCGACTTCGCACGATCGTGGTTCTGCGGTCGACCCGCTGTGCCCGGTGATGTGTCGGGATGGGAGTGGCCCACCCGCTCGGACGGGGCCCCCCTGACCCATGTCGTACAGGTCGACCTCGCGAGCGAGGTGCTCAACCAGGGCGAGGACCACTTCGCGCTCACCGGACTGCCCGGCGACGGTGTGATCCAGCTGTTCCACGACTTGGAGACCTTCGGATGGGACACCACGGATGACACCACCGCGTGGCACGTGGCGTGGCACCCCATCCCCGCTGGCGAGGAGGTCGACCTCGAAGTCGCCGAAGGTGGGCCGCTCGATGCCGTGCCTGCCTTCCCGATCAATCCCCAGCTGCTGGCGACCGTCCCGTCGCCGCTGGACCTGACCGACGCCAGCGACGAGGAATGGACTCGCTTCGAGCGAGCCAGACAGTGGCTGGAGCAGTCGGCATACGAGATGAACCTGATGGCTGACGACCATCGCGGACGTCTGACTCCATGGGATGACGATTACGAGCCGCTCCCGCCGATCTCGCGGATGGGCGGCTTCGGTCACGCCGAGACCAACAAGGAGCTCCTCGACGTACTCGACCAGCAGCTCCCGCTCACCGGCGATGACGACCATGTGCTTCTGTTCGATGTAAACCCGCTCGCCATCACCGAAACCGACGCGCTCATCAACTGGTTCCACGGCCGCCGTCACCTCGAAGTGTGGATGCGCCGCAGTGACCTCGACTCCCGCCGATTCGACCACGTGTGGTGCGTGATCCGCACCGACAACTGACCTCCGGGCGCTCAAGTCGCCGGTGGCGCAGCGCCCGCGGCCGTGTGCTTCTAGCTAAGTCGCGGGCCGAGTTTGGTGCGTCGAGCGTTAGCCGTTTGAGGGTTGGGCCGACGAGGAACGCGCCGGCCTGGGTAGGTAGCCGGGTCGGACGCTACTAAAGGGTTGAGGCGCGGAAGTCGCGGGTCTGCCAACAGTGTCCCTGGGGCAGCGGATCTCGAAGACCTCCTCGGCCGCGCTGATCGCTCTATTCGCGGCCGAGTTCTAGGGTGTGGGGGGCGGGCCGAGTACTGAGATGTCGCTGAGTGCGGCGTTGCCGGTGGCTCCGCTGGCGAAGCCGTTGACGGTGAAGGTGAGCTCGCTGATCGACACCTGGCCGCCCAGTTGGTCGGGTCCGATGATCGCCGGCGCTTTGGGCTGTGAGGGGAAGGTGACGGGGATGGTGGTGGCGCCATTCAGTCGCAGGATGCCGCTGCTGACTGCGTGGTTTGGGTCGGCTGAGGGGTAGATCAAGATGGTGTTCACGGGCCGCGGGGCGTCCCAGGTGAGCTTGACCCATGCACCGGCGCGCTCTCCATCGGCTTGCCAGTCATAGCTGGCGAACCTCGGTTGCACCCCGATCTCGCCATCGGTGACTTTGTGGGGCCCGTGGCGGCCGTCGGGGACAAAGGAACTTGCTGTGGCTGAGGCTTTCCATGCGTGGTCGTAGACCGTGTTCGTCTGATTGCCACTTGCGTCGTAGATCGGAGCCCCGGAAGGTTTAGGTGCCACGCGCAGCTCGGTTCCGCTCCCAATGGTCGCGTAAGGGCCGTTGGCGTACAAGGTGTGGTCGCCGCGGACGTCAATACGGGAGAGGAACTTTCCTTCGAACGTGTTGTAGGTCGTGTACACGTGACGGTCGTCGGGGCTGTAGATGATGTGGTTGTGGCCCGCCTTCTCGATGCCATCGACCGATGAGATGATCGGGTTCCGGTTGAACTTGTTGAAGGGACCGGTGGGGCTGGTGCTCACCGCGTACCCGACGGCGTAGGAGTCGTCGTTGAACCCGTTGGCCGAGTACATCAGGTAGTAGCGATCGTCCCTTCTTAACATCGCGGGCGCTTCGTTCTTGATGTTGTCTTCGCTCGTCTGGGATTCCCAGGCCTGGCTCGGCTTGAGCACCATGACCGGATCGCTGGCGAGCTGTTTGAGGTCGCTGCGCAGCTTGGCGACGAAGATTCGGCTTTCCCGCTGCCCGTTGTAGGCGTAGCACCTGCCTGGCTTGGTGAAGTAGAGGTACACGGTTCCGTCGACGTCCACGAACGGGTTGGGATCGATCGTGCGGGTCTGCCCCCATGGCGTGCCGTCTGCGTCGTTGTAGCCCGAACCACCCATGAGTGGCCGTCCGATGTCAATGAACGGTCCGGTCGGCGAGTCGGCGATGGCTAATCCGATGAAGTGGTTGTTCTGACAAGACGGGGTGCGCGGCTTGCTGTCGGCGCTCGCAACAGCTGAGTAGAACATGTAGAACTTGCCGTTCCGCTCGATCACCTCCGGCGGCCAGTACCGGGGGTCGGCGTCGAGCCAATCCGGGTCCTGACCGTCCCCGCCGCCCTGGCCGTCCGAGCCCTGGGGCCGCGCATCAGCCGGCACTGGCGTCCAGGTCAGAAGGTCGGGCGAGGTGTAGACCGGGAAGCCGTCCTCGCCTCCAGAGGCGTAGGAGTAATAGGTCCCGTCGGAGTGCTTCATGACGAAGTTCGCCCGCGGGGTCTTGTTGCAGTACAGGTAACTCGTTGGCCCACCCAAACTGCATCCGGCGACCGCGACGACGGTAGCCGGTGTGGCACTGCTAGAGGTCGACCCTCCGAAGAGCGGCACCAGCAGCACGGTCGCGGCAACAACGGTCAGAAGTGTTCGCCTCACCCGCGGCAACCTAACAGTCGCAATAGCAGATCGCGAGGCCCAAACGCGATCCAGCACCTGCTACCAGGGAGGAGGTGAGAAGGGGACTGCTGCACGATCTGGTGACAGCATGATCTGACCGGGGCGCGACCCGGCGTTACCGGTAGCCCGATGCGCATCCCTATTGCAACTTGGGCGGACGAGCTCTACCAAGGCGCGTTGAGCGTGGAGGTGCACACTGCCCTTGCTGGTGGCAGCACCGCGGTCGAGCCCGTCCGCCACGTCCAGGTCGGTCATGAACTCAAACGCGAGGTGAGCCGATGGGATTCGAGGGTGGACACACTTTGGACACGGATTGAGGCGCGAAAGTCCGCAAAGTGGAGCAGCAGGCAACATAGCGAAGCAATGCTGGCTGGTCGCCATTCCTGCAGGTCAGAGCATGTTGCCGCCAAGTCCCGCGGGCCAGCGCAAGGCCTACCCGCGTCAAGCGCCTGCGTGGCGTCGCGACTGCCGATGACCTGATCAATCGTAAGTTCCACCGGATCCGGCCCAACGAGCTGTGGGTCACCGACATCACCCAGCATCGCACCAGCAAAGGGCGGCTCTACTGTGCCGCGGTGCTCGACGCCTACAGCCGTCGGATCGTAGGCTGGTCGATCGATTCGGGCCAGGGACTCAACGCTGGTGGTCAACGCCCTCGACATGGCTATCCGCAACCGCCGTCCTGAGCCGGGCGGAATCGTCCACGCCGACGACGGCACCCAGTTCACCTCCTGGTGTTCGGCGAGAAGATCCGCTCCGCCGGCCTGCTGCCCTCCTTGGGCACAGCCGGGGACGGCCTGGACAACGCCATGGAGGAGCGCTTCTGGTCCTCGATGCAAATCGAGCTCCTCAACCGAAAGAAGTGGAAGGCCCGGGTCGAACTGACGAACGCGATCTTCGACTACATGGAGATTTTCCATACCGCCAGCGATGGCATTCAGCGCTCGGCACCTAGCCGTGCAGCAGACCCCCCTCGGGATGGGTCGAGGGTAGCGACGCTACCGCTGGTTGACACCCATTGCCATTGCCGCCGACACCGTGGGGTTCGCAGACGCGATCGACCGGCGATGTCAGGCGTCCCCTGAGTTCGCATGATCTCCGCCGCGGGACCACATTCGGGCGATTCACGGACCAAATGTGTTCGCTTCTCTTCACATAGGGGTTGCCTGCCGCCATGGTTATCGGACCGACTCGAAACAGCATTCGCTGGCCTCGGAGGCTAACTACCGACGGACCGACTCGTCGCCTAAGAGGCAAAGTGTTTACTGCCAGAGTTGAACTATCAGGGCAGCTCGCGCGGGCTCCATCTTCTCATAACGAGTGCATCCATGACCCTTTTCGGCTTTTGGCGCGGGCGACGCCAGTTATGCCCGCTCGGCATAGGGATGCGCCCAACCAGAGAGGTTCTCGAACATGCTCGAAAATGGTGAACAGACACTATGGCCGGCGATGATTCGCCCCGCGGCAGGGACGGTGCCCGAAACGCAACCATGGTGGAACCCGCAGCAGCCGAGCGCTATGCCGTTTGCGCGCTACCGGCGCGACTGGCCGACGGTTGAGGTCCCAGACCGTACTTGGCCGGCGCAGCGGCAGACCACTGCGCCGTTGTGGTGCTCAGTCGACTTGCGCGACGGTAACCAGGCACTGCCCAAGCCTATGGACCAGCAGCGCAAGCTTGTGCTGTTCAATCTGCTGGTCGAGATGGGGTTCAAGGAGGTAGAGGTCGGCTATCCCTCCGCCAGCCAGACCGAGTTCGACTTCGTCCGTCATCTCATCACCCACGATCTCATTCCCGATGACGTGACGATATCGGTGTTTACTCCCGCCCGACCCGAGCTCATCGAACGCACCATGGATTCGGTTCGCGGTGCGAAGACAGCGATGATCCATCTCTGCGCGGCTACGGCGCCGCTATGGCGACGCGTGGTTTTCGATATCGACCAGCAGGCGGTGCTCGAGATGACGATCGGGTCGGCCGTACAGGTGCTTCGGCTGGCCGACTCGATGCCGACGACGCGCATGCGGTTCCAGTACTCGCCCGAGGTGTTCAACCTGACCGAGCCGGAGTTCGCGTTGCGAGTCTGCAACGCGGTCACCGAGACCTGGTCCGCGAGTGCCGATCGTCCGGTGACGATCAATCTGCCAACCACGGTGGAGGCGAGCACGCCCGACGTGTTCGCAGACCAGGTCGAGTGGATGCATCGCCGGCTGGAGCGTAGGGACGCCGTGATCCTCTCGCTACACCCTCACAATGACCGGGGAACCGCGGTCGCCACGGCTGAGTTGGGGTTGGCCGCCGGTGCAGACCGGGTCGAGGGTTGCTTGTTCGGCAACGGTGAGCGCACCGGCAACGTCTGCCTCGCCACGATGGCGCTTAATCTGTTCAGCGTGGGCGTCGACCCGCAGCTCGACCTCTCCGACATCGACAGCGTCCGCCGAACGGTCGAGGAGTGCACCCAGATCCCAGTCTCGCTACGGCATCCCTACGCCGGTGACTATGTGTACACAGCCTTCTCGGGGACCCACCAGGACGCGATCAACAAGGGCCTGCGTGCCATTCAGGACGTCGCGGCGCATGCGGAGCAGGACGCTGGGACAGTGCCGTGGGACGTGCCTTACCTACCTATCGACCCGAAAGATGTCGGACGCAATTATGAGTCGGTGATCCGCGTCAACAGTCAGTCTGGCAAGGGTGGCGTCGCCTACGTGCTTGCCAGCCAGTACGGCCTGCAACTTCCGCGCGGCCTGCAGGTCGAACTGTCCAGGCTTGTCCAGGCACACGCCGACATTGAGGGCGACGAGCTGACGAGCAAAGATGTCTGGGAGCTCTTCGCTCGCGAGTTCATGCACCGACGCGACCCATTGCGACTGGTCGACGTGGGTTCGGTGATGACCGTCGCGACGCCCAGCGGGGCGGAGTTGTGCATGCTCGACGAGCAGACAGTGCCCAACCTTCTCGCTCGGCTCGAGAACCTGGGATGTCCTGTCACGGTGAAGGAACAGTCGAGTCATGTCGCGGACGGCGGCGCACGCCCTCGGATTGCCGCCTATACCCATGTCGAGGCCGGCGGTCGATGCGCCTGGGGTGCCGCGCTGAACGCGTCCGAGACCACCGCCGCAGTCGAGGCGCTGCTGTCGGCGATTAACCGCGCAGCGGCGGTGGAAGTCGGCGCCACGGCCTGGTTCGACGCGCTGGACCGTCGCCCGGTCGCGCTGGAGGGGCCGTGATGGAGCAGCCGATTTATCCCTCCGTGGCCGATGCATTGGTTCGCACGCTGGCGGCCAACGGCGTGTCCCACCTGTTCGGTGTACCGGGCGGCCCGCTCTTCGCCTTGTACGAGGCGCTGTCACGGCAGAGCGCGGTCCGCACGGTGCTTGCTAAACACGAAGAGGGCGCCGCTTTCATGGCACTGGGGTACGCACAGGCGCGGCGTGGCCTCGGCGCGGTCTGCACCACGACCGGCCCTGGTGGCACGAATGCGCTGACCGGCGTGGCGAGTGCATCGAGTGACGGCGTGCCGGTTCTGCTCATCACCGCCCAGGTTTCGACTGCGACGTTCGGCACCGGGGCGCTACAGGACGCAAGCGGAGGCAACTGGAGCATTGACCTCGTCGACGTGTACCGTTCGGCCACGAAGCTCTCGGCAATGCTGAACAACCCGGCCGAGCTCATCCGGCTCGCCCGACATTCGGTCCGTACCGCGCTGAGCGGTCGATCCGGCGCAGTCCATCTCAACATTCCGGCCGACCTGATGACCAAGCCGGCGCAGGCCGGAGCGCTAGACGTCGATGCACCGGCTACGCCGAGTCGTCCGGCACCCGGGCCCGCAGCGGTGGCCGAGCTCGCCGATGCGTTGCGAGCGGCCCGATGTCCGTTGATCCTCGCTGGGCAGGGCGCCAAGCGCGCACGCAGCCACGAACAGCTCAAGCAGCTGGCCGAACGGCTCGACATCCCGGTGGCAACGACCATCAAGGGCAAGAGCGTGTTCCCCGAGGACCATCCACTCTCGCTCGGCGTCTTCGGCTTCGGCGGCAACCCGGCGGCGCACGAGTACGCGCTCTCCGCTGACGTCGACCTCATCCTCATCATCGGCAGCGCGCTCGGCGAGATGTCGACGCACGGCTGGAACCCGCAACTGTTCCGCGGCCGGCAGGTCTGCCAGATCGACGTGGACCCGCTGCAGATCGGCAAGCACGTCCCTGTCGACGTCGGCGTCGTAGGCGACGCCGAGGCGCTGCTGCGCATGCTGGTGGCCGACCTTGCCGCCTGCCCGTCATCGCCGCCTGCGCGCGCTCATCCCGTGCTGCCGCGTCGTCGCTACCGGTCGACTGAACTGCAGCGAGGTCACGAACAACTCCAGGCGTCCGCGGTGGTCGCCCGGCTCAGCGAGACGCTGCCCAGCGATGTGATGATCTACGCCGACAACGGCAACTGCCTGAGCTGGCTCGGCCAGTTCTACGCCTTCAAGGAGCCGGGTGACATGCACGTGTCGCTCAACATGGCATCGATGGGCTATGCGATGGGCGCCCCAATCGGCGGAAAGATCGCCGACCCTGACCGGCCCGTTGTGGCGCTGATCGGCGACGCGGCCTTCGCCATGAATGGAATGGAGATCCATACCGCCGCCGAGTATTCGGTGCCGGTCGTCTGGGTTGTGCTGAACAACGGCGGGCACGGGATGGTCCACAACCTTCAGGGCATGATCTACAGCGAGTCCTACGACGCGGTGTTCGCCCGGCCACTCGACGTTGCGCTCGTCGCACGAGGACTCGGCGTCGAGTCGATGACGGTCGACTCGCTCGACGGACTCGACGCGGCGATCGCCACCGCACTGGCCGCTGGCGAGCCGTTCGTCATCGACGCGCGCGTCGACGTCGCGGAAGTCCCGTGGGCGTTGCGTGGCCGCGCCGCCTCCCTCGTCGCGGCCGTGACAACCGACGACACGCCGGCTCAGGACCTGTTGAGCAATGTCGGCTGATCGCATGCCTCGCGCAGGCGTGCTGGGGTGCGGCCATGCACTGCCGCCCCACACCCGCGGCAACGACGACCCGCTCTACGCTCAGCTCGACCGCACCCCCAACGATCAGGGCGTCGTCGAGGCCGACCTCTTCGTCGGGATGGGCGAGCGCCGATACCTCGGCGCAGGTGAGCTGATCGAGCCGCTGATGGTCGCGGCCTGCAGCCGGGCGCTCGCGCACGCAGGCATCGAACCCAGCCAAGTGGAGAGGCTCTACGGCTACGCTTCGGTACCGACGTTCGTCACGCCCAATTCGCTGTTCACCGTGCACCGGGACCTGGGTTTGTCCGAGCGGGCCATGGTGATACCGGTTAACAGCGAGTTTTCCAACTTCGCAGTTAGCCTGGCCATGGCCGGTGAGGCAGTCGACGCCGGACGCATCAAACATGCCCTGGTGGTCTGTGGCTCCAATTGGACACGCCACGTCGACTACACCAAAGGGCATGCGATCACCGCGAGCGACGCGGCAGCCGCCGCTGTCGTGGCCGGCGACGCGCGTCTAGCACTCGTCGATCACCAGACACGCACCTACAGCGACCAGTTCCACTCCATGCGCATGTACACCCGGTCGCTGAGTACGGGTTGTCGCAGCGTTGTGCCGGTCGGCGCGGACAATCTGCCTGTCCCCACCTACGAGATAGACGCGACCGAAGGGGTGGCCGTCTACCAAAGCATCATGAAGGAAGGCCTACCCGACCTGGTCAACTACGTCCTGGCGTGCAACGGCGTTACAGGCCGCGACGTCGCGCTCATCACCCATCAGGGCTCCCGGACATTGATCGACCACTGGGCCGACCGAATCGGACCGCGTCAGTACCTCGAGACCTTCGAGACGTTCGGCAACATGACCCTCGCGACCTACCCAGTGAACCTGTCGCACTTCTTCACCGACATCACCAGCCCGTACGTCATGATTGCCGCCGTCGGCCCCGGGTTCCACCTCACCGCGACCCTGCTTCGCCAACGCTGAGCGGTCGGGGGAACCTCCTCAAGACCGGAAGGTTGCATCATGCAGGCACGCGATCCGGGACAGAGCCCCGCGGGGTGGTGGGCTTTGAGGTGGTCCTCGGTGCCCTACTTGCCACTCTCGATGGCAGTGTGATCCCCAGTATCCATGGTGGTGTCGAGCTGCGCCATGGACCTCTCGGATAGGTAGCGGCGGTCGCCGGCGATCCATTCGTCGTGCATGTCGATGAGGACTGCTCCGACGAGTCGGATGACGGCGGCGAAGTTGGGGAAGATCCCGACGACGCGGGATCGGCGTTTGATCCCTTTGTTGAGTCGCTCGAGGGGGTTAGTCGACCAGATTTTGCGCCAGTGGGCTCTGGGGAAGGAGGTGAACGCGAGGACCTCGACCTTCGCGGCGTCCATCAACGGGCCGACCTTCGGGAACGAGGTGGTGAGCTGGTCGCTGATGACCAGCCGGACACCGCCTAGGCCGCGTTGTTTGAGGCTGAGTAGGAAGGCGCGCCAGAACGTCTCGTCCTCGCTGTCGCCGACGTCGAGGCCGAGGACCTCACGGGTGCCGTCGGCGGCGATCCCGGTGGCCACCACGACCGCCATCGAGACCACTTGGCCGCCCTTGCCGGGCTTGTTCCGCACGTGAAGGTAGGTCGCGTCGAGGTAGACGTAGGGGAACGGTGTGGTCCAGCGGCCGGGTCCGGAACGCACCGACCGACTGGTCGAGGCCTTCGCAGATCCGAGAGACCTCGGACTTGAAAAACCCGGAGTCGGCGCTGAGCGCGACGACCAGGTTATCGACGCTGCGGGTCGAGATGCCGTGGACGTAGGCCTCCATCACCACCGCGTAGAGCGCCTGGTCGATGCGTCGGCGGGGCTCGAGGATGGAGGGGAAGTAAAAGCCCTTGCGAAGCTTGGGGATCCGGACGTCGCTGTCGCCGGCCTTGGTGGCCAGCAGCTTGGGGCGGGTGCCGTTACGTTCGGTGAGCCGGTCCTCGGTGCGTTCGTAGCGCTCGGCGCCGATCACGCCCGCGGCTTCGAACTCAACGAGCTCTCGGAGCACGGTGCGGACCGATTCGCGGATCATGTCGACACCGTCGCCGGTGCGGAACGCCTTGAGCAGCTCGGACAGGGCAGATTGGGACAGGGCCATCGGTGGTTCTCCTTCAGTGCGTGACTTGGTCGTTTCACACCGAAGATCCCGGCGAGGGTCTGCCCCCGCTTTGGTTGACACTCGGGGTTTGCAGTA
>NZ_SSXI01000303.1 GCF_004803405.1 Nocardioides sp.
GGCGGTCGTCCCGAGGAGGACCGGGCGGTCCACGCCGGTCGGCGTGAACTCGGCGACCACCCGCCAGGGTCCCGGCTCGCCGAGGTCGACCGGCGCCCGCCAGGTGCCGTCGTCGCCGAGCGTCGGGTGCACGTGGCGGAAGCCGCTGAGGTCCTCCCGCACGACGTAGAGGTGCAGCAGCTTGGTCTGCTCCTCGACGTACTCCGTCACCGGCCTGCCGGCACGGTCGACGATCCGGAACGACATCTCGCCAGGCCCCCGCGTCGCAGCGGGAAGGTGGACGTCGTCGAGGGTGTAGCCGCCGGCCGACTCCTTCGTCCCGTCCCCGATCGGCGCCGCGTCGCCGTGCTCCTGGCCCGGCGCATGGGTGTGGCCGGCGCCGTCGGACGCCGGCGACAGCACGATGCGCTCGGAGTCCTGCGGCTCCTCGGAGGAGCACCCACCGGCGACGACGGCGATGAGCGCCCCGACGGCCAGGCTCGTGACCGTCCGTCGCCTCACGGCGCCACCGTCAGGAAGGGGAGGGCGGGCCAGCCGAGCCGTCCCGTCCTGCTGGGTCCCATGGGGGCGGATCCTACGGGGGAGGGCCAGCGACGATGCCGGGCGGGACCGCCGCGGACCGTAGAATCGGGGCCATGTCCGTCCAGTCCGTTGAGTCCGTCTTCCCCCGGCTCGAGCCCCACCTGCTGTCGGTGTCCAAGCCGATCCAGTACGTCGGCGGCGAGCTCAACATGGTCTCCAAGGACTGGGACTGCGCGGCCGCCCACGATGGCGGACCGACGGTCCGCTGGGCGCTGATGTACCCCGACGCCTACGAGGTCGGCCTGCCCAACCAGGGCGTGCAGATCCTCTACGAGGTCCTCAACGAGCGCGACTGGATCCTCGCCGAGCGCACCTACGCCGTGTGGCCGGACATGGAGAAGCTGCTCCGTGAGCAGCAGATCCCGCAGTTCACCGTCGACAGCCACCGCCCGGTGGGCGCGTTCGACCTCTTCGGCGTGAGCTTCTCGACCGAGCTGGGCTACACGAACCTGCTCAACGCCCTGGACCTCGCCGGCATCCCGCTCCATGCCGTCGACCGCACCGACGAGCACCCGGTGGTCATCGCCGGCGGCCACGCCGCGTTCAACCCCGAGCCGATCGCCGACTTCATCGACGCCGCGGTCCTCGGCGACGGTGAGGAGGTCGTGCTGAAGATCTCCGAGCTCGTGCGGGAGTGGAAGACCGAGGGGAGCCCGGGTGGTCGCGACGAGCTGCTGCGGCGGCTGGCGGTGTCCGGCTCGGTCTACGTCCCCAAGCTCTACGACGTCGAGTACGACGACAGCGGCGCGATCGCGTCCGTCGTACCCAACCACCCGGACGCGCCGGAGCGGGTCCGCAAGCACACGCTGATGGACCTCGACCAGTGGCCGTACCCGCGGAACCCCCTGGTGCCGCTGGCCGAGACCGTGCACGAGCGGTTCAGCGTGGAGATCTTCCGCGGCTGCACGCGCGGCTGCCGGTTCTGCCAGGCCGGCATGATCACCCGACCGGTCCGCGAGCGGTCGATCGAGACGATCGGCGCGATGGTCGACAACGGCGTGAAGAAGACCGGCTTCGAGGAGGTCGGCCTGCTCTCCCTCTCGAGCGCCGACCACACCGAGATCGGCGAGGTCGCCAAGGGCCTGGCCGACCGCTACGAGGGCTCCAACGTCTCGCTGTCGCTGCCGAGCACGCGGGTCGACGCCTTCAACATCACGCTGGCCAACGAGTTCTCCCGCAACGGCCGGCGCTCCGGCCTGACGTTCGCGCCCGAGGGTGGCAGCGAGCGGATGCGGAAGGTGATCAACAAGATGGTCACCGAGGACGACCTGATCCGGACCGTCGCCGCGGCCTACAGCCACGGCTGGCGGCAGGTGAAGCTCTACTTCATGTGCGGCCTCCCGACCGAGACCGACGAGGACGTCCTGCAGATCGCCGAGCTCGCGAAGCGGGTGATCGCCACCGGCCGTGAGGTGTCGGGGCGCAACGACATCCGCTGCACGGTGTCGATCGGCGGCTTCGTGCCGAAGCCGCACACACCGTTCCAGTGGGCATCGCAGCTCGACGTCGAGACCACCGACCGCCGGCTGCGCGAGCTGCGCGAGGTGGTGCGCGCCGACAAGCGGTTCGGCCGCGCGATCGGCTTCCGCTACCACGACGGCCAGCCCGGCATCGTCGAGGGACTGCTGTCCCGCGGTGACCGCCGCGTGGGTCGGATCATCGAGGAGGTCTGGCGCGACGGCGGCCGCTTCGACGGCTGGAGCGAGCACTTCTCCTACGAGCGCTGGATCGCCGCCGCCGAGCGCGCGCTCGAGGGCACCGGCGTCGACCTCGCCTGGTTCACCACCCGCGAGCGTGGCTACGACGAGATCCTGCCGTGGGACCACCTGGACTCCGGGCTCGACAAGGACTGGCTGTGGGCCGACTGGGAGGACGCCCTCGCGGTCGCTGACGGCTCCTCCGATGTCGAGGTCGAGGACTGCCGCTGGACGCCCTGCTACGACTGCGGCGTGTGCCCGGAGATGGGCACCGAGATCCAGATCGGACCCACTGGCCAGCAGCTGCTACCGCTCAGCGTGGTCTGAGCACCAGCGCATCCTGGCCGTTCAGACGTTCCACCTGGCAGAGCTCCCGCTCTCGGTGACGGCGCGGGCGTTCGAGCGGCCGGCTTCCGGTATCGATGAGGTATCCGACGAACCCATGTCCTCGATCGGCATCTTCTCGGCCACGGACTGTCCTCCGGCCTCCTCGACCTAACGCAGGGCGTCGTCGACGCTCGGCACGTCGATCACGATGTTCGGTGCCTTAACCGGGACGTCGGCGCTGCGCTCCAACATCCCACCGTTGATGAAGCCCGACTCGGTCGGACCCGCTCCGGGTCGCTCGGGCCGGTCATCACGATCGTGTGGTTCATCTCCGCACTGGGCGCCAGCTGCCACCGAACGTCTCCCCGTAGAACTTCCGGGACGCCGTCGCGGTTGTAGTACGGGATCTCGATGTGCACCACTTGCCGGACATGCTCCCGCCTGGGAGAAGGTGTGGAGTTTCCAGCGAACTCCGGCTCGGGAGCGGGGTCACTACGCTCAACGGCGCACGTTCCGCAGGCTGCGGGTCAGCTTCTTGAGCTTCGGGTGCGCGATGACGCACGAGATGGTGCGGTCGTCGGCGTACTTCCACGACCTCCGGTTCGGCAGGTACTGGTAGATCTCGTAACGCGAGTCCTGGTACGAGACGCCTACGAACTTGCGGAAGGCCGGGACGCACTCCTGGATGCGTTGCTCGATCACCTTGTTCCCGGGGAACCTCTGGCCCTCGACCACGATGGTCGCGTAGACCTCGAAGTCGTGGGGCTGGTCGCACGGGACGACCTCGACCTCGCCCGCATCGGCCGTCTCCTCCTCGTCGAGCCCCTTGAGCACCGCGTCGTTGAAGCAGTCGCCAGTGCGCAGCTTCGTCGAGAGGACCGTGTCGTCGTCGCCGTCCGGGTTCTCCATGCCCGCCTCGATGCCCTCCTCGACGCCCTCCCGGAAGGCCTCGATCATGTCCGGTGCGAGCAGTGCCTGGACGGCGCTGAAGGTCAGACCGATGACGACGGCGAGCACGGCGAGCCATCGCGGCTCGAACTTCCCCCGCGCGAGCGTGATGATCGCGATCACCAGGCCGACCAGCGGCAGGCAGGGGAGGCAGATCGTCATCGCCAGCCCGAACCCGGTCCAACCGAGGCCACGGTCGGCGGGCCTTCGGGCGGCACCGAGGCCGGCCATCGGCTGGTTGTAGGGGTTGTCGTACGCCGGGCCGTAGGGGTCCGGTGGCGGGCCGCCGTGCGGCGGGCGGCCCGCCGGGGGGTCCGTCCGCCAGGGCGGTTCCGGCTCGACCGGCGGCCCCGGCGGTGTCAGTCCCTGGTCGGACATGTCAGCCCACCGGTCCCGTCAGCTGCTCGCCGTCGGACCGTTCGAGGAAGCAGGCGAAGTGGTCGCCGAACTCGGGATCGTCGTCGTCGAGCGCGTCCGTCGAGACCGCGACGTCGTACTCACCGGAGCGCAACAGTGGACGGTAGCGGTCCTCGGTCGTGACCTCGATGCAGAAGTCCTCGACGGAGGCTGCGTCGTACCTGCTGATCAGGTCACCGTCGAACTCGCCGACGGCGACGATCTCGGCGTCGTGCGGCTCGCCGCAGTCGGCCTCCCAGAGGTCGACGCTGTCGAACACCGTCCGCGTGTCGACGCACTGGCTGACCCGCGCTTCGTCCTCGAGCACGAGGGAGTTGCCCAACCAGACCAGGCCGACGAGCGCGCCGACCAGGGAGATGGAGCCGACGATGCCGATCACCAGGCCCGCGACCGCGGCCCAGCGACCGGAGCGCCTGCCGTTCTTGGTGCGGACCAGTCCGGCGATGCCGAGAGCGATCCCGACCGGGGCCCCGCAGCAGGAGAGCGAGCAGACGAACGCCGCGATCGAGATCCCGTCGGTGGTGGGCCTTGCCGCGCTCGCGCCGTACGGGTTCGGTGCGTCGGACGGCGAGCCGCCAAACTGGTTCGGCTGTGGTTCGTAGGGCTGGTAGCCCCGCCGTAGGGGTTGCTCACGGGCGGGCCCGGGTCAGGGGAGCTTCTTGTCGAGCGGGTCCCCGTTGCGCAGCGTGATGATGCACGCGACCTGGTCGCCGGACGACGGCTTCTCCTGCTGGGTCAGGGCGATCAGGTAGTACTGGGGGTCGGCGACCAACGCGTTCTCGCCGCCGTCGAGCATCGGCGTGCAGCTGTCGAGGATGTCCTCCTGGCTCTCGAAGTCGTAGTCGGCCGCCTCGGACGAGGTGAGCTTCTTCGTTCCGATGACCTGGCCGTCGTGCTCCTGGTCGCAGTCGACGACCTTGATGTTGGTGACGCCGCCGTCGTCCTCGGCGAGGCCGTCAGCGGTGATGCACTCGCCGTCCTTGAGGTCGTTGACCGCCGTCGGCAGCAGGCCCTTCAGGCCCCCGGTCGCGACCGCGATGATCGTGGCCACCAATGCGATCGTCCCCAGCAGGCCGAGCACGATCCCGGCGATCGCGAACCCGCGGCCCTTGCGCTTGCCACCCTTGGTGCGCGACAGGCCCACGAACCCGAGGATCAGGCCGAGCAGTCCGGTGCAGCAGAGCAGGCTCAGCACGAACGACGCGACAGACACCCCGTCGGTCTTCGGCTGCTGGTTCGGGAAGCCGCCGCCCGGTGGTGCGCCGTACGCGCCCCCGCCGCCCGCGCCGTAGGGGTTGGGCTGGCCATAGGGCTGGCCATAGGGATTGCCGTACGGATCGCTCACCCGCGAGAGCCTAGTGGTGAACGATGTCCCTCGTGCTGAAGATCAGTGACACCGAGCGCCGCACCCGGCTCGCGCTACGTCATGGCCTCGCCCGTGGGATGCCGACGGTGGAGGCGGCCACCGAGGCGATGACCGTGCTGCACGCGACCGAGGCGGCGACCGTCCAGCTCTCGCTCTGGGCACGCGTCCCCGGCGTGACGGTCGCGGACGTCGACCGAGCGCTGTACGACGACCGCGCCCTCGTGAAGCAGCTGGCCATGCGCCGCACCCTCTTCGCGTTCCCGCGCGACCTTCTGCCCGCGGCATGGGGGAGTGCGGCGGCCCGGGTGGCCCGCCAGCAGCGGGCCAGGCTGGCCAAGGACGTCGAGGCCGCCGGGCTCACGACCGACCCGGAGGCATGGATCCGTGCGGCGTCCGAGGCGGTGCTGGCCGAGCTCGCCGACGGGCAGCCGCGCACCACCTCCCAGCTGCGCGAGGCGCTCACCGTGCTCGCGGGCCGGATCACGCGCGGGACGCCCGAGAAGAAGTGGGGCGGCCCCAGCCCGATCGCGCCGCAGGTGATGACCCTCCTGGGCGCCGAGGGCCGGATCGTCCGCGCCGCCAACGCCGGTCACTGGCGGCTCAACAAGCCCACCTGGACCCTCACCGACCGCTGGCTGCCCGAGATGCCGTCGCCGCTGGCCGAGGCGGAGGGATACTCCGAGCTGGTCCGCCGCTGGCTGGCCACCTTCGGCCCGGGGACGGAGTCCGACATCGTCTGGTGGCTGGGCGCCACCAAGACCATCGTCCGACACGCGCTCGCCCAGCTCGAGGCGGTCCCGGTCGAGCTGGAGGGCGGGAGCACCGGTTGGGTCCTCCCGGACGACCTCGGTCCGGTGGAGCCGATCGGGCCGTGGGCCGCGCTGCTGCCGACCCTCGACCCGACCGTGATGGGCTGGAAGGAGCGCGGGTTCTACCTCGACCCGGCGGACCGGCCGTTCCTCTTCGACACCAACGGCAACGCCGGCAACACGGCCTGGTGGGACGGCCGGATCGTCGGCTGCTGGGTGCAGGACGAGGACGCGAGGGTTCGGGTCGTGCTGCGGCAGGAGGTCCCTCGCGAGGGAAGGACCGCCCTCGACACGACAGCCGAGAAGCTCACCGCCTGGCTCGACGGGGTGCGCATCGTCAACGTGTACGCCTCGCCGCAGATGAGGGGCGAGCTCCTCGGCTGACCTAGGATCAGCGCCCGTGAGTCGCGTCCAGCCCGAGCAGCAGGCACCGCCCGTCCAGAGGCTGCGGATCCGCTACGCCAAGCGCGGACGACTCCGGTTCACCAGCCACCGCGACGTCAGCCGCGCCATCGAGCGGGCCGTTGTCCGCGCCGCGATCCCGATGGCCTACTCGTCGGGGTTCCACCCGCACCCGCGCATCTCCTACGCCGGCGCGTCACCGACCGGAGCCGCCAGTGAGGCGGAGTACGTCGAGCTCGGCCTCGCCGAGCAGCGTGACCCGGCCGAGATCGGTCGCGAACTGGACGCCGTGCTGCCCGACGGGCTGGACGTGGTGGCGATCGTGGACTCCGCCGAGTCCAGCGCCGGATCGCTCTCGGACCTGCTCACCGCGAGCCAGTGGCGGATCGCGCTGGGCGAGACCCCGGTCGAGGAGGTCTCCGCCGCCGTGGCCGCCTTCCTCGCGACCGACTCCGTTCTCGTCGAGCGGATGACGAAGAAGGGGATGCGGAGCTTCGACTGCCGGGCTGCGGTGATCCGGCTCGACGTGACCCCCGAGGGGGAGCTCGACCTCGTCCTGGAGCACACCGTGCCCGCCGTACGTCCTGACGACGTGCTCACCGGCCTTCGTGAGGTGGCCGGCCTTGCCACGCCGGGCACCGCACTGCTCACCCGCCTCGCCCAGGGTCCGCTCGACCGCTCCAGCGGCACCGTCGGCGACCCGCTGACTGCCCGCTGACTGGCCGCTGACTGGCCGCTGCTTGGGCTTCCCGGACGCCGGGACGGCTCGCCCGGCTCGGTCGGGATGCCGGGCGCTTCGAAGGCCTGTGCGATACTCGCCACAGATCGAAACCCGTGCGCGTCCCAGACCGGGACCGCGCACGACGATCCGACGACGTTCTCGCCGCTCGGCAGGTGACTGCCGGACGGCACGGTGGAGGACCTACTCGAGCCAGACCGCGACGCACACGGCGACCGCGGCAGGTGAGGGCCCGGCCTCCAGTGACGCTCCTGCGGAGGGTGTCGTCCCACGAAGGCTTACGGCGCCGCCCCCGGGTGAGTGCCGATGACACACCGGGACGCGGAAGCGCCTGGGTCGAGGAGTAGCGCAATGAGCGACGCGCCCACGGACACCACCGACACCACCGACACCACCGGCACCGACGAGTCGGTCGAGACGCCGCAGCTCGCCGAGCAGGCCGCGGAGAGCGGCCGGCCCGACAAGCCTGCCGAGAAGCCCGCGGACGAGAGGCCCGCGGACGAGAAGCCCGCGGACGAGAAGGCCGCGGACGAGAAGGCCGCGGCGCCCGAGAAGGCCGAGAAGACCGAGAAGCCCGCCAAGCCGGCCAAGAAGACGGCGGCGAAGAAGACCGCGGCCAAGAAGACGGCGGCGAAGAAGACCACCGCCAAGAAGACGGCGGCGAAGAAGACCACCGCCAAGGCCGCCGCGGCGCCGCAGTCCGAGCAGCTGGAGCTCGCGCCCGACGCTGCCGCCGAGGCCGTGACCGACACCGACGAGGCCGCTGCGAGCACGTCCGGCACCGCCGTGCTGTTCCAGGCTCCCCAGAAGACCACCGCGCCGCGGAAGGCGAGGGCCCCGCGAGCGGCGGCGAAGAAGGTCGCCCCTGTCGAGGAGCCTGAGGCGATCGACGAGGATTCCGAGGAGAGCGCCGAGGACGCTGCGGCGGAGACGTCGGCGGAGACCGCCGCGACCCCGGAGCCGACTGACGAGGAGACCCCGGCAGAGGGCGCCGTCGACCCCACCGAGGCGTCGCAGGCCGAGGAGCAGGACGCCGACGAGGCCGACGAGGACGAGGACGAGGAGGACGGCTCGCCGTCCGGCCAGGCCCGCCGCCGGCGCCGCCGTGGTGGCCGGCGCCGTCGCAAGCCGGCTGGCT
>NZ_SSXI01000005.1 GCF_004803405.1 Nocardioides sp.
CACCCAGGTCCTCTACCGCCAGCTCGGGCGGACCCCGGCGTGGCGCCGCGAGGTCCTGGCGGCTGCCGGCGGCTACCGCGACGCCGTCGCCGACCACCTCGAGGGGCGCAGGTCGCTGCGCAGCGTGCTGACCACCCTCACCTCGACCCTGCCGGCGTGGCGGATCGTCCGGCCCCCTCCCGCCGACGACCTGATCCGGTTCTACCGCAAGGGCGAGCGCGTGTTCGGCGTCCCGTGGCAGGTCCTCGCCGCCGTCAACTTCGTGGAGACCGGCTTCGGGAAGATCCGCGGCTTCTCCAGTGCCGGCGCCCGAGGCCCGATGCAGTTCATCCCCGCGACCTGGGAGGCGTACGGCGAGGGCGACATCGACGACCCGCACGACTCGATCATGGCGGCTGCGCGGTACCTCGCCGCGAACGGCGGCGACACCGCCGCGGGGCTCGACGGAGCCCTCTACGCGTACAACCACCACGAGGGCTACGTGCGGGGCATCCGGGCCTACGCGCGGCTCATGGAGCGCGACCCGGGCGCGTTCCGGCAGCTCTACCGCTGGCAGATCATCTACCTCTCGACGCGCGGGGACGTCTGGCTGCCGATCGGCTACCGGAGCCGGGAGTCGCTGCCGGTGGCCCGCTACCTCCGTCAGCATCCGGACCGGCTGCTCAGCGGGACGACCGACTGAGCGTCGTCCGACCGTCGCGCGGGGGCCACCGGTTTCCACCCGCAGCGGTGGGTACTGCTCCGGCATGACCGATCAGGAGCGACTCGAAGCGATCCAGGCCGTCGTCGACCGGGTCACCTCGTGGCAGGACGGCGCCACCGAAGGAACCGTCGCGGAGGAGCTGCGCAACGGTGCCAGGGAGGTCGGCGTCGAGATGTCCGACGAGGAGATCCGCAGGCTCGCCGACGTCATCGAGGACAGGCACGCCGCGGTGGACGCTGCCGAGGTCCTCTCCGAGAGCTAGGACTCGTCCTGGCCCTTGTCGGCGTGCCCCAACGGCTTGCCCGGCGCCGCCACGTCCCGGACCCGACGCTTGAGGTCGGTGATCTCCGGGAAGCCGCCCTCGCGCTTGCGGTTCCACACGCTCGTGGTGCCGCTCGCCGACTCGACGTCGATCCGGAACACGCCTGCCTCGACGTCCTTCGCCGCCGGCTTGAGCGCGACCTCGGCCAGGTCGTCCTCGAAGGTCTGGAGGAGCTCCGCGGCGTACCATTGCGCGCGGAGCAGCCACTTGCACTTCACGCAGTAGGTGATGACGACGCGGCTCACGCCCTCATTCTCCCCTCAGGGTGAGACCGGGCGCGTGGCGGCCTGGAGGCCTGTGGACGCGAAGCGGGGATCGTCGGCGACGCGTGCCACGATGACTGGACCGATGAACGTCCTCGCACAGCTCTCCGACGCCTTCCTGGCCCGCCACTTCGACGCCGGGACGCTGATGCGCGCCCGTGAGGTGGTGACGCTCGGCCGAGTGCGGCGTCCTGAGATCGGGATGCTGTCGGCGGGGTCGGTGACGGCGACGGCGGAGGTCGAGGGCTCGCGCGAGGTGCCCTACCAGGTCCAGCTCCACGCGGAGGCGCCCTCCGAGGGCTACGAGGGCTGGCTGTTCACGGTCTGCACGTGCCCGGTCCGGTCGGTGTGCAAGCACGGCGCCGCGCTGGCGCTGACCCTGCGACAGACGTTCACCCATCCCGAGCCGGAGGCGGCCTGGCGGCGCACCCTCGAGCGCCTGGTGGCCGAGCTCGACCGGCACCAGCAGGTGCCGGTCGAGGAGGTCCCGCTCGCGCTCGAGATCAGCCTCGAGGAGTCACGCGGCAGCTACCGGTCGCTGGGCCCCACGCTGCGGGTCCGGCCGATGCGACGTGGCAAGAACAAGCCCTGGATCAAGACCGGCGCCGACTGGAACGACGTCGGCCTCGGCGGAGCCGCCCGCGGCTTCCCGCGCGATCAGGCCGAGGCCGTCGCCGCGATGCACGCGCTGTGGGCCGGCCACCGCTCCTACTACTACACGGGGGGCGCTCCCGCCCTGGAGGAGTTCGGCGAGCACGTCGTGCGCGCCCTGCGCACGGCCCGCGACGCCGGGGTCACCCTGCTGGCCGCTCCCCCGCTGCGGGAGGTCGAGCTCGCCGACGGGCGAGCCGAGGTGATCGCCGAGCTGAGCGACGTCGGCGGGGCCACGCAGCTGCGGGCCGTGGTGACGCTCGACGACCGGACGTGGCGCGGCGATGCCGTCCTGCCCGTCGGCAGCCCCGCCGGCGTCGTCGGCATCCTGGACCAGGAGGGCCGGCTCGTGATCGCGGAGACCACCGCCCCGGTTCCCCCGTCGTTGAGGCACCTGCTGGACGGCCCGCCGATCGTCGTACCCCAGGGCGACCTGGCGGACTTCCGCGACTCCCTGCCCGGGCTGATGCGGCACCTGCCGGTCCGTGCCGAGGACAGCGCCGTCGAGCTGCCCGAGCCGCTGAGGCCGACGCTGGTGCTGACGGTGACCTGGCACAGCGCCACCAAGGCGGGACTGTCCTGGCACTGGCGGTACGGCGACGACCCCTCGCGCACCTGTCCGCTCGGAAGCTTCGACCTGCTGGGCGGGGTCCGCGACAAGCCCGCCGAGAAGCAGGTCCTGGCTGCCGTGCCACCCGCGCTGCTGCGCACGGCCACCGTCACCGACGGCGAGGCGCTGACCCTCGCGATCCACGACCTGCCGCATCTGCGGTCCCTGGACGACATCGAGGTGGTCGAGGAGGAGCGGCCCGACTTCCGCGAGGCCGACACCGCGCCCGAGATCGCCTTCGAGCTGATAGAGCCGGTGCCGGGCGCCGACCACACCGACTGGCTCGACCTCGAGGTGGCCGTCACCGTCGATGGCGAGCGGATCCCGCTGCCCGACGTGCTGGCCGCGCTCACGCTCGGGCTGGAGTTCCTGGTGCTGCCGAGCGGCCTCTACGTCACCACCGACCGGCCCGAGTTCGACCGGCTCCGCGAAGTGGTGACGGCGGCCGCCGAGCTGCGCGAGCGCGACGGCGAACGGATCGGCGTCGGGCGTCACGATCTCGGCCTGTGGGCGCAGCTCGCCGAGACCGGGGTGGTGGACTCGCAGGTCGCGGAGTGGGTGCAGCGCGCCCAGGCGCTCCGCGACCTCGTCGCGATCCCGAGGCCGGAGCCGCGCGGCCTGGAGACCGAGCTGCGCTCCTACCAGCGCGAGGGCTTCTGGTGGCTGGCGTTCCTGTGGCAGCACGGCCTCGGCGGGATCCTGGCCGACGACATGGGCCTCGGCAAGACGCTGCAGGTGCTGGCGCTCATCGCGCACGCGAAGCACCACCGGCCCGACGAGGGCCCGTTCCTGGTCGTGGCTCCGACCAGTGTGGTCACGGCCTGGGCCTCCGAGGCAGCCCGGCACGCGCCCGGCCTGCGGGTGGGGATCGCGTCTCGCCGCACCGACGACGTCGCCGCCATCGCGCGGGAGAACGACATCGTCGTGACGACCTACACACTCCTGCGCCTCGCGCACCTGCGCTACTCCACCGTCGAGTGGGGTGGGCTGGTCCTCGACGAGGCACAGCAGGTGAAGAACCACCAGAGCAAGACCTACGCCGCCGTCCGCACCGTCCCCGCGCCGTTCAAGCTCGCGGTCACCGGCACCCCGTTCGAGAACCGGCTGATGGAGCTGTGGGCGCTGCTGTCGATCACGGTGCCGGGGCTCTACCCGTGGCCGCGGCTGTTCAACGAGCGAGTGGTGCGACCGGTGGAGCGCGGCGGCGACAGGGCGGTGCTGGACCGGTTCCGGGCACGGATCAAGCCCTTCCTCCTGCGCCGGACCAAGGAGCTGGTCGCCGACGACCTGCCGCCGAAGCAGGAGCAGGTGCTGGCGGTCGACCTCGAGGCACGCCACCGCAAGATCTACGACACCCACCTGGCCAAGGAGCGCCAGCGGATCCTGGGTCTGGTCGATGACTTCGACCGCAACCGGGTCGCGATCTTCAGCGCCCTCACCAAGCTCCGGCAGCTCGCGCTGGACCCGGCGCTCGTCGACCCGGCGCACGACCGCGTCGGCTCAGCCAAGCTCGACGTCCTCGTCGACCACCTGCTCGAGATCACCGAGGAGGGTCACCGGGCCCTGGTGTTCAGCCAGTTCACGTCCTTCCTCGGCCGGGTGCGTTCCCGGCTCGCGGACGCCGCCATCGCGACCACCTACCTCGACGGCTCAACCCGTGACCGCGGCGCGGTCATCGAGGAGTTCCGCTCCGGCGAGGCTCCGGTGTTCCTGATCTCCCTCAAGGCCGGCGGCGTCGGGCTCACCCTGACCGAGGCCGACTACGTGTTCGTCCTCGACCCGTGGTGGAACCCGGCGGCCGAGGCCCAGGCCGTCGACCGCGCACACCGGATCGGCCAGAGCGAGCACGTGCACGTCTACCGGCTGGTCGCCACCGACACCATCGAGGAGAAGGTGATGACGCTCAAGGCCCGCAAGGCCGAGCTGTTCGCGCAGGTGATCGACGGCGAGGGGGCGATGAGCACCTCGATCGACGCGGAGGACATTCGGGGGCTGTTCGAGGACTGACCGCGTGCCCGGGTCAGGCCGTCGTGTGGCGGTTCCAGTCGGCGCCCGGCGGCTTGGCCTCGAGCCAGGCCTGGAAGCCGGTGAGCGACGACGTGCTCATCGCCAACTCCACCAGCCCGCCCGGGGACTGACAGCGGATCACGAGGTGGTCGGGGTAGAGCGACGTCTGCTCGGCGCCGAGCGGCTCCCGCCGGCCGTCGTACTCGAGCTCCTCACGCGTCCAGGACCGTTTCGGACGCCGGGAGAGGGAGAAGACCCGGAACCACTCGAGCCGCTCGCCGGAGTAGCGGCCCAGACCCAGCACCCAGCCCCGGCCGGGCTGGTCGGTCCGCAGGCGGTGGCTCAGCTCGAAGGTGCCGCCGTGCCGGGACAGCAGACGGCGCCGGACGACGAGTCCGGCGCCGTACAGCACAAGGATGAGCAGCAACGCGCCCGAGATGTCGAGCAGCCAGGCCCACCATGCCATCTGCGTGTTACGAGACCTTCTCCGCCGCGCGAATGCGGGCCTCGGCGTGGCGGACGCGCTGCTCCGCCTCGTTGTTGGTGCTGAGGAGGTGACGCGCCTCCTCGAGCTCGATCTTGACCGCGTCCAGGTCGATGTCCTCGGCGCGCTCGACGTACTCGGCGAGGATCGAGACCCGGTTGTTGGCCACCGAGAGGAATCCTCCGTCGACCGCGACGACGACGACCTGGTCGGTGTCGGCGACCTGGATCTCCACCACGGACGGCGACAGCAGCGACAGCGTCGGCGCATGGTCGCGCAGCACACCGATGTCACCCTCCAGCGTGCGCGCGATGATCATCGCGGCGTCGCCGGACCAGACGATCCGGTCGGCAGCGACGAGCTCGACGTGCAGGTTGTCGGGAGTGGACTCCGCCATGATCAGAGGCTCTTCTGGATCTCGGCCCAGTTGCGCTCGACGTCGTCGAGACCGCCGCACATGAAGAACGCCTGCTCGGCCACGTGGTCGTACTCACCCTCGGCGATCTTGTTGAACGCCTCGATGGTGTCGGCGACCGACACGGTCGAACCCTCGATGCCGGTGAACTGCTTGGCGACGTAGGTGTTCTGCGAGAGGAACCGCTGGATCCGGCGAGCCCGGGACACGATGACCTTGTCCTCCTCGGACAGCTCGTCGACGCCCAGGATCGCGATGATGTCCTGCAGCTCCTTGTTGCGCTGGAGGATCTGCTTGACGCGGATCGCGCAGTCGTAGTGCGCCTGACCGATGTACTGCGGGTCGAGGATCCGCGAGGTCGAGGTCAGCGGGTCCACGGCCGGGTAGATACCGAGCGATGCGATCTCACGCGACAGCTCGGTGGTGGCGTCCAGGTGCGCGAAGGTGGTGGCCGGCGCCGGGTCGGTGTAGTCGTCCGCGGGCACGTAGATCGCCTGCATCGAGGTGATCGAGTGACCACGGGTCGAGGTGATCCGCTCCTGCAGCGTGCCCATCTCGTCGGCCAGGTTGGGCTGGTAGCCCACGGCGGACGGCATCCGGCCGAGCAGCGTGGAGACCTCCGAGCCGGCCTGGGTGAACCGGAAGATGTTGTCGATGAACAGCAGCACGTCCTGCTTCTGCACGTCGCGGAAGTACTCCGCCATCGTCAGCGCGGACAGCGCGACCCGCAGGCGGGTGCCCGGCGGCTCGTCCATCTGGCCGAACACGAGGGCGGTCTGGCCGAAGACGCCGGCCTCCTCCATCTCGACGATGAGGTCGTTGCCCTCACGGGTGCGCTCGCCGACCCCGGCGAACACCGACACACCACCGTGGTTGCGGGCCACACGCGCGATCATCTCCTGGATGAGCACGGTCTTGCCCACGCCGGCGCCGCCGAACAGGCCGATCTTTCCACCGGTCACGTACGGCGTCAGGAGGTCGATGACCTTGATGCCGGTCTCGAACATCTGGGTCTTCGACTCGAGCTGGTCGAACGCCGGCGCCTTGCGGTGGATGCCCCAGCGCTCGTTGATCTCGACCTTCTCGCCCTCTTCGAGGTTGAGGATGTCGCCCGTCGTGTTGAACACGCGGCCGAGGGTCACGTCGCCGACGGGGACCGTGATCGGCCCGCCGGTGTCGGTGACGTTCTGGCCACGGACCAGGCCGTCGGTCGGCTTCAGCGAGATGGCGCGGACCAAGCCGTCGCCGATGTGCTGGGCGACCTCGAGGGGCAGCACCGTGGTCTCGCCGCCGAGGGTGACCTCGACCTCGAGCTTGTTGTAGATCTCCGGCATGGCGTCGACCGGGAACTCGATGTCGACGACCGGGCCGATCACGCGAGCGATCCGACCCACGGACGTGGTGGTCTCTTCAGCCGTAGCAGTCATTGCCTTCTCCGATATATCTGGTGGGTCAGTCGTTCGCAGCCTGGGCGTCGGCAAGGGCGTTCACGCCGCCGACGATCTCGCTGATCTCCTGGGTGATGCCGGCCTGGCGAGCCTGGTTGGCGATCCGCGTGAACTTCTTGATGAGCTCGTCCGCGTTGTCGGTCGCGGACTTCATGGCCTTCTGGCGGGCGGCGAGCTCGGAGGCGGCCGCCTGCAGCAGGCAGTAGAAGATCCGGCTCTGGACGTACTGCGGGAGCAGGCCGTCCAGCACCTGCTCCGCGGACGGCTCGAACTCGTACAGCGGCAGCAGGTCCTCGTCCTCCGGGGCGGTCTCCCCCTCGACCACCTCGAGCGGCAGCAGTCGCACCGCCGTCGGCTCCTGGGTCAGCATCGAGCGGAACCGGGTGTAGACGATGTGGACCTCGTCCACGTCGCCCTCCTCGCCCTGGTCCTTGAGGAACGCCTCGATCAGAGCCGAGCCGATCTCGGCCGCCTTGTCGTACGTCGGCTGGTCGGAGAACCCGGTCCAGGACTGCACGAACGGGCGGGCGCGGAACTTGAAGTACGCCTCGGCCTTGCGACCGGCGAGGAAGTAGTCGATCTCCTTGCCCTCGTCGCGCAGCCGTTCGCTGAGGCGTTCGACCTCCTTCAGCACGCTCGAGGAGTAGGCGCCGGCGAGGCCACGGTCGCTGGTGATCACCAGGACCGCGGCGCGCTTCGGGTTCTCCTCCTCCCGGGTCAGCGGGTGGTCGACGTTCGAGAACGTCGCCACCGCCGACACGGCACGGGTCAGCTCCCGGGCGTACGGCGCTGCCGCCGCCGCCCGCTGCTGCGCCTTGATGATCCGGGACGCAGCGATGAGCTCCATGGCGCGCGTGATCTTCTTCATCGACTCCGTCGACTTGATCCGCGCGCGGTACTCACGCAGCGATACGGCCATGCGTCAGCCCCGCTTCTGCTTGACGATCTGCTCCTGCTCGAGCTCCTCGTCCGGCAGCGCGCCGGCCTCGGGCTCGTGGCCGACCTTGATCGAGCCGCCCTCCGACGTCTCGAACTGGTCCAGGAAGGAGTTGTAGGCCGCCTCCAGGCCGTCCTCGTCCTCGAACTTCTGCGTCTCGCGGATGGCGGCCAGCAGGCCGTCGTGCGAGCGACGCAGGAAGTCGAGGAACTCGCCCTCGAACCGCAGCACGTCCTCGGTCGGCACCGGGTCCAGGCGACCGGTGGTGCCGAGCCACAGGGAGACGGTCATCTCCTCGAGCGGGTACGGCGAGTACGCGCGCTGCTTGAGCAGCGCCATCAGCCGCTGGCCGCGGGCCAGCTGCTGCTTCGACGCGGCGTCCAGGTCGGAGGCGAACATCGCGAACGCCTCCATCGCGCGGTACTGGGCGAGGTCGACCTTGAGCGAGCCCGTGACGGCCTTCATCGCCTTGGTCATCGCAGCACCGCCGACGCGGGAGACCGAGATGCCGACGTCGATCGCCGGGCGCTGGTTGGCCGCGAACAGGTCGGACTGCAGGAAGATCTGGCCGTCGGTGATCGAGATGACGTTGGTCGGGATGAACGCCGAGACGTCGTTGGCCTTGGTCTCGATGATCGGCAGACCGGTCATCGAGCCCGAGCCGAGGTCGTCGGAGAGCTTCGCGCAGCGCTCGAGCAGCCGGCTGTGCAGGTAGAAGACGTCACCCGGGTAGGCCTCACGGCCCGGCGGACGACGCAGCAGCAGCGACACGGCGCGGTAGGCCTCGGCCTGCTTGGTCAGGTCGTCGAACACGATGAGGACGTGCTTGCCGTCGTACATCCAGTGCTGGCCGATCGCGGAGCCGGTGTACGGCGCGAGGTACTTGAAGCCAGCGCTGTCCGACGCCGGGGCGGCGACGATGGTGGTGTACTCCAGGGCACCGGCCTCCTCGAGGGCACCACGCACGGAGGCGATGGTCGAGCCCTTCTGACCGATGGCGACATAGATGCAGCGGACCTGCTTGGTCGGGTCGCCCGACTCCCAGTTCTGCTTCTGGTTGATGATCGTGTCGATGGCGATGGTCGTCTTGCCGGTCGCACGGTCACCGATGATCAGCTGGCGCTGGCCACGGCCGATCGGGGTCATCGAGTCGATCGCCTTGATGCCGGTGGCGAGCGGCTCGTGGACCGACTTGCGGTGCATGACGCCAGGCGCCTGGAGCTCGAGGGCGCGGCGGCCGGTGGTCGCAAGCTCACCGAGACCGTCGATCGGCTTGCCGAGCGGGTCGACGACGCGGCCCAGGTAGCCGTCGCCGACGGGCACCGAGAGGATCTCGCCGGTACGCCGGACCGCCTGGCCCTCCTCGATCTTGTCGAAGTCACCGAGCACGACGACGCCGATCTCGCGGTCCTCGAGGTTCAGCGCGAGACCGAGCGTGCCGTCCTCGAACTCCAGAAGCTCGTTGGCCATCGCCGACGGGAGGCCGCTGACGCGAGCGATGCCGTCTCCGGCGGAGGCGACGGTGCCGACCTCCTCCTTGCTGGCAGCCCCGGGCTGGTAGTCCGCGACGTACTTGGCGAGGGCGTCGCGGATCTCGTCCGGACGGATGGAGAGTTCCGTCATCTCAGGTGCCTTCTCTCTTGTCTGTCTGTCTTGAAGTCGTAGGTGCCGGGTCAGCCGGCGATCTTGCGGCGAGCGTCGTCCAGGCGGCTGGAGACGGTGCCGTCGATGACGTCATCGCCGATCTCGACCCGGATCCCACCGATGACGGTGGGGTCGACGACGATGTTGAGGTGGACCGGGCGGCCGTACTGGCGCGCCAGCCCGGTCGCGAGGCGCCCCTGGTCGCGCTCGGCGAGCGGGCGTGCGACGTAGACCGTCGCCACGCCTTCGCCGTGCACGTCGGCCGCGGTCTTCTCGTAGTTCTCCAGCGCAGCCGTCACGGTCCGGTAGGAGCCGGACAGTGCCTGGCGGACCAGGAGCGCCGTCGCGGGCAGTGCCCTGCCGGAGAGCAGGGAGTCGACGAGCGCGGACTTGTCAGCCTCGGCGCGGGCCGGGTCCGACAGCGCGTTGCGCAGCTCGCTGTTCTCGTTGACCGTCTGTCGCACGGCGAACAGCTCGTCGACCAGCCGCTCACCCTCGGAGCCGGCCGACCGGACCGCACCGATCACGCCGAGGTGCTCCAGCGCGTCGGCGAGGTCCCGGTTGCGGGTCCACCGTCGGCTGACCGCCGACGTGAGCAGCTCCAGGGTCGTCGGGTCGATCTTGCCCCCGAACAGCTGGGTCACCAGTCCGGTGCGCGCCTCCGCGGCCACGGACGGGTCGGTCGCGAAGCGTCGGAGGGACCCCTCCGCCCGGAGGCTCTGGGCCACCGAGAAGAGGTCCTGGGCCACCGTCGCGGCCGAGGACTCGG
Organism: Nocardioides sp.; assembly: GCF_004803405.1. Taxonomy (GTDB): domain Bacteria; phylum Actinomycetota; class Actinomycetes; order Propionibacteriales; family Nocardioidaceae; genus Nocardioides; species Nocardioides vastitatis. The sequence goes on from NZ_SSXI01000005.1 coordinate 10,254, forward strand.
CCACCCCACCGAGCTGGTCGGTGAGGACGGCCGCAGCCTCAGCAGAGGCTCCCCGGAAGGACACCATCAGCTCTCCTTGGCGACCAGGTCGCCGGACTCGACCTCGGCGAGGAAGCGCTCGATGACGCGGGCCTGCCGGTCGTCGTCCTCCAGCGACTCGCCGACGATGCGGCCGGCGAGGCCGGTCGCGAGCGTGCCGACCTCGGCGCGGAGCGAGGTGATCGCCTGCTGGCGCTCCGCCTCGATCTGCACCTTGCCGTGCTCGACGATCCGGGCGGCCTCGGACTGAGCCTGCTCCCGCATCTCGGCCACGATCGCAGCGCCCTGTTCGCGAGCCTCCTCGCGGATCCGAGCAGCCTCGTGACGAGCGTCGGCCAGCTGCTGCTCGAGCTCGGCGAGCTTGGCGTCAGCCTCGGCCTGCTTGGTCTCGGCCGCGGCGAGGCCGCCCTCGATCGCCGTGGTTCGCTCGGAGAACGTCTTCTCGAAGTTCGGTGCGACGAACTTCTTGATGGCGAAGAAGAGGATGCCGAACACCACGAGGGCGAGCGCAACCTCCTCCCACAGGGGAAGGAGCGGGTTGTGCTCCTCGCCCTCCTCTGCCGCGAGGATCACCAACAGTGACTTCATGGACCTGACCTATCTTGGTCGAGCTTGGTGGTCGTTACTGCACTCAGTGCTTGCCGTCGGAGACGACAAGGATCACTGGGTGCTCGAGCCGGTGAGGACGAACGCCAGGGCGATGCCGATGATCGCGAGCGCCTCGGCGAGCGCGAAGCCGAGGATCGCGATCGACTGCAGGCGGCCCTGCGCCTCGGGCTGGCGGGCAACGCCGTTGATGTAAGCGGCGAAGATGAGACCGATGCCGATACCCGGGCCGATGGCAGCCAGGCCGTAACCGATCATGTTGAGAGAGCCACCCATGGCTACTTTCCTTTCGGGTTGTTTTCTCGTGCGAGAACTGTGGGGGTTGGGGACGGGACGTGGATCAGGGCTTCGTGGGCTGGTACTCGTCGGCCTAGTGCTCGTCGGCCAGGGCACCCTGGATGTACATGGCGTTCAGCAGGGTGAAGACGTAGGCCTGCAGGACCTGGACCAGGATCTCCAGGAAGCTCACCAGGATCGCCAGGATCCACGACGCACCGCCCGCGACGATGCCGATCACGCCGCCGTACTCGGCGATGAGGTACAGGCCGCCCGTGGCGAACAGCACCAGCAGGATGTGCCCGGCGAACATGTTCGCGAAGAGTCGCAGCGCCAGCGTGACCGGGCGGACCAGGATGTTGGAGAAGAACTCGAGCGGCACCAGGAGCGGATACATGAAGGGGCTGACCCCGGACGGCACACTCTGGAGCTTCAGGTAGCCGATCGGACCGTGCTTCCAGATGCCGACCGCGTTGTAGATGACCCATGACAGTCCGGCCAGCGCGTAGGCCATGCCGGCGCGGCTGAACGTCGGGAACTGGATGAACGGCAGGCTCGCGAAGAGGTTGTTGACCAGGATGAAGAAGAAGATCGCGACCAGGTAGGGCACGAACCTCTGGAAGTCGTGGCTGCCGATGATGTCGCGGCCGATGCCGTTGCGCACGAAGCTGTAGGCGCCCTCGCCGGCGAACTGGAGCCTCCCGGGGACCAGCTGACGGCGGCGCGCGGCCAGGTAGAAGAACGTGAAGACCAGCCCGGCCGCGAGGACCAGCTGCAGCATCGGCTTCGTCACGCCGAACCCGGCGATCTCGAAGACCGGGGGCAGGTCGAAGATGCCCGGGCCCGGGGCGCTGAAGCCCTCGGCCTGCGGGGCTGCGACGGTGGCGCTGGCTGCGGTGATCACCAGGTCTCCTCTACGTGTCCTGCTCTGGGTCCTGCGTGGGCTGCTCGGTCGGCTCCGGCCGGAAGCGGCTGAAGGTCATGTAGATCCCCAGCGCTGCGCCGATCAGGATGCCGATGGCCACGAGGTAACGGGTACCGAGCCAAAGATCTGCGAGCCAGCCGAGAAACCCGTAGAACGCGACCCCGGCCACGATGTAGCCGAACGCGTGCCACGGATCGCCCTTGGGCTTCTCCTCGGGCTGACTCATTGCGCCCCGGACAATAGCAGCCGTGCCGGGTCATCGCGCACCGCCCTCGGACGGGCCCTGGAAGGCCGGGATCCGAGCCGTCGTCGAGAGGCGGATCTGCACTGCGATCCACACGAACGCGCCCGCGATGATCGCTCCGCCGAGCCAGTTGCGGCTGAGACCGTCGTCCAGCAGCCCGGAGCGGTTCAGGGCCACGAACGCCAGCGCCATCAGCAGCACCTGGAACGTGTACGTGACCATCGCGAACAGGAGCGAGGCCGCCGGCATCAGGCGGGACACGGCGTCGACGGCGAACGCGCCGAAGGCGAAGACGCCCACCGAGATGGCCGTGCCGACCAATGCGCCGTAGGCAGCCGTCGAGCCCGAGACGACGCCACCGAGGGCCACGAGCCCCAGTCCGACGGCGAGGGCGGCCACGGCCGCGCGGGTCACCGCGGCGGACGTGCGGGTCTCGGTCGTCTTCATCGGCGGCCGTTCCTAGTCGCTGTTCTGACGGGCTCGGGATGGTCTCTCCCGGAGTTCGTGAAAGTTATCACAAGGTCTCGGCAGGCTTCGAATCGGCCTCTGCCGCAGGCTCGATCGCGACGCCTTCGGGGCTCTCGGGTGCCTCCGCGGGGGCCGCCTCCGCCACCCGCTCCGGGTCCTCGCTCGGCTCCTCCTGCGACGTTTCGAGGTCGGGGCTGTGGACCATGGGCAGCGCGAAGGTGAGGGCGACCGTGGCCACCAGGCTCAGCACCAGGGCGATCCACACCGTCATGCCGGTGAACAGGCTGGCGACGACCACGCCGAAGGCGATCAGACCCGCCCAGAGCCACATGATGATCACCGCCCGCCGGTGGGAGTGGCCGATCTCGAGCAGGCGATGGTGCAGGTGCTGCTTGTCGGGGGCGAACGGCGACCGCCCCGCTCGCGTTCGTCGTACGACGGCGAGGACCAGGTCCGCCAGCGGGACGATCAGGATCATGATCGGCAGCGCCACCGGCAGCAGCACGGGCAGCAGGCTGGCCCGCGCGCCGTCCGCACCCTCCGCGAGGTCACCGGGCGAGAACTGGGTGGTGACCGTGATCGCGGTGGCCGAGAGGACCAGGCCGATCAGCATCGACCCGCTGTCGCCCATGAAGACCCGGGCCGGGTGGAAGTTGTGGACCAGGAACCCGGCGCAGGCGCCGGCCAACGCCGCGGACAGCAGCGCGCCGGTGGTCGCCAACGTGACGCCGTTGAGGAAGGCCAGCGAGTAGCAGAAGAGGAAGAACGCCGAGGCGCTGATACCGATCACCCCGGCCGCCAGCCCGTCCAGGCCGTCGATGAAGTTGACCGCGTTGACCGTCGCGACGACGACGAGCGCCGTCAGCAACGCGCCCTGCGCCGCGTCGAGCGAGAAGACCTCGCCCTGGGACCGGTAGAAATAGCGGAACTGGATCCCGGAGTAGACCAGCACACCCACGGCGAGCACCTGCCCGCCGAACTTGGTGAGCGCGTCGAGGTCGAAGATGTCGTCGATGACGCCGACCGCGCACACGAGCGCCCCGGCCGACAGCACCGCGAGCGCGTCCTCGAAGACGAACGGGTTCGCCGTACTGAGGAACGGGAGCTCCCTCGCGATGAGGTAGGCCGCGAAGAGCCCGCCCATCATCGCGAGACCGCCCAGATAGGGGACCGGCTCTGCGTGGACGTCGCGGTCGCGCACCTTCGCCACCGCTCCGGTGCGGATGGCGATCTCCCTGGCGACCACGGTCAGCAGGTAGGTGACCGTGGCGGCGACCAGGAACACGACGACGTACTCACGCATCCTGCGACTCGGCCCCCTCGCCGCTGTCGTCCGCGTCGGTGCCGGGCTCGCCGGTGTCGACGGTGATCCCGAGCTCGGCGAGCGCCGCGTCCAGCTCCTCGACGGAGATCGCGCCGAGGCGGAGCAGGCGCGGCCGGTCGCCCGTCGCGTCCAGGATCGTCGAGGCGACACCGCCCGGCGACGCGCCGCCGTCGACCACGACCGCCACGGCCTCCCCCAGCATCTCCATCGCCTCGTCGGCGTCGACCGCCGCGGGTCGGCCGGTGAGGTTGGCCGAGCTGACGGCAAGCGGGCCGGTGCGGTCGAGCAGGGCTCGGGTCAGCTCATGGTCGGGCATCCGCACGGCCACCGTGCCGCGCGTCTCGCCCAGGTCCCACTGGAGCGACGGCTGCTGGTGGCACACGATGGTCAGCGCGCCCGGCCAGAACTGCTGGACCAGTACCGTCACGTAGCTCGGCACCCGCGAGGCCAGCGCCTCGAGCGTCCCCGTCGAGCTGACCAGGACGGGCGGGGGCATCTCCCGGCCGCGACCCTTCGCGCCGAGCAGGCGCGCCACGGCGTCGGGATCGAAGGCGTCGGCGCCGACGCCGTAGACGGTGTCGGTAGGGATGACCACGAGACGTCCGCGTCTGACGGCGCGGCTCGCGGCATCGATCGCCGCCTCGCGCTCTTCGTCGGTCTGCGTCTGAAACCGCTCGGCACTCACGATGTGCATCCTCCCATCGGTTGGCCGTTCCTCGTCGTGGTGGTCAGCGTGGGCGGCGTGCCGTGAGGTACCGCGGCCGCCCGGCGAGGTCCCGGTGGTCGCGGACCTCCTCCCACCGGCCGCTGCCACTGAACACCGCGGGCGCCGACTCGCCCTGGACGTCGGCGTGCTCGACGCCGACGACTCCGCCCGCTCGCAGCAGCACGACGCCGCGCGCCTCGATCGCGCGGACCGCATCCAACCCGTCCTCACCCGAGAACAGCGCGAGGTGCGGGTCGTGGTCGCGGGCCTCCACGGCCACCGACTCCCACGCCTCGAGCGGCACGTAGGGCGGGTTGCTCACCAGCACGTCGACGGTACCCGCAAGGTCGTCGAAGGCCGAGGACAGGTCCCCCAGGCGGAGCTCCACTCCCGTGCCGGCGAGGTTGCGCTCGGCCCACGCGTGCGCGGCCGGGTCGAGCTCGACCGCGTGCACGCGTGCCTCGGGGACCTCGTCGGCGATGCTGCGAGCGATCACGCCCGAGCCGGTGCAGAGGTCGGCCACCACGGGCGGCCGTCCGGAGGAGGCCGCCGCGGCCCGCGCCTGCTCGACCGCCCAGCCGGCGAGAAGCTCCGTCTCCGGGCGCGGCACGAACACCCCGGGCCCGACCTCGACCGAGACGTGGCGGAACCAGGCCCGGCCGACCAGGTGCTGCAGGGGCTCCCGGGCCGCGCGCCGCACCACGAGGTCGTCGTACGCGCCCACCGCGCTCTCGGCGACCTCGTCGAGGAGGAGGAGCTGGGACCGACGGGTGCCCAGCACGTGAGCGAGCAGCTCGCCGGCATCGTGCTCGGGGCTGGCGACCCCGGCGGCGCGGAGCCGTTCGGCGGCCTCCCTCAACAGCGCCCGGGCCTGTGCCATGTCAGTCCTCCAGCGCCGCGAGACGGGCCGCCATGTCGGTGTCGACGCACGAGTCGAGCAGCGGCTGGAGGTCCCCGTCGAGCACCTGGTCGAGGTTGTAGGACTTGTAGCCCGTGCGGTGGTCGGAGATCCGGTTCTCGGGGTAGTTGTAGGTGCGGATCCGCTCGGACCGGTCGACGGTGCGGACCTGGCTGCGGCGCGCGTCGCTGGCCTCGGCGTCGGCCGCGTCCTGTGCGGCCTGCAGCATCCGGGCGCGGAGGATCCGCATCGCCTGCTCCTTGTTCTGCAGCTGCGACTTCTCGTTCTGGCAGCTCACCACGATGCCGGTCGGCAGGTGCGTGATCCGGACGGCGGAATCGGTGGTGTTGACACTCTGGCCGCCCGGTCCGGACGAGCGGAAGACGTCGATGCGGAGGTCGTTCTCGTTGATCTCCACGTCGACCTGCTCAGCCTCGGGCATCACCAGCACCCCGGCCGCCGAGGTGTGGATCCGGCCCTGTGACTCGGTGACCGGCACCCGCTGCACGCGGTGCACGCCGCCCTCGAACTTGAGCAGGGCGTACGGCGTCTGACCGGGCTCGGGCGACCCCGTGCCCTTCACCGCGACGGTGACCGACTTGTATCCGCCGAGGTCGGACTCGGTGGCATCCAGGATCTCGGTCTTCCAGCCCCGGCGCTCGGCGTAGCGGCTGTACATGCGGAGCAGGTCGCCGGCGAAGAGGGCACTCTCCTCGCCGCCCTCCCCTGACTTCACCTCGAGGATGGCGTCCTTGTCGTCGGTGGGGTCCCGCGGCACCAGCAGGCGGCGGAGCCGCTCGGCCGCGGACTCACGCTGCTGGAGGATCGCGTCGACCTCGTCGGCGAAGGACGGGTCGTCCGCGGCCAGCTCACGGGCGGCCTCCGCGTCCTCGCTGTGCTGTCGCCACTCGCGCCAGGTCGCGATGATCGCGTTGAGCTCCGCGTAACGGCGGTTCAAGGAGCGTGCGAGCCGAGCGTCGGCGTGGGTCTCGGGCAGGCCGAGCCTCGTCTCGAGCTCGGCGTGCTCGGCGAGCATCCCCTCGACGGCTTCGAACATCGGGACTCCTTGGTTGGGGGCTGCAGGTTTCACCGGTTAACCGGCGATTCCTGCACTTCCCGGCCGTTGCAACGCCCGAGAAGTGCAGGGAGACCTCCGACCTGCGGGCGTGCAAATGACGAACGCCGGTCGACCCACCCGAAGGCGGGGCGACCGGCGCGGTCAGGCAGCTACTTCTTGGTGGCCTTGGCGTAGCGGGCCTCGAAGCGGGCGACGCGGCCGCCGGTGTCGAGGATCTTCTGCTTGCCGGTGTAGAACGGGTGGCACTGCGAGCAGACGTCGGCGTGGATCGTGCCGGAGGTCGCGGTGCTGCGCGTCGTGAACTGGGCACCACAGGTGCAGGTCACCTGGGTCACGACGTAGTCGGGGTGGATGTCCTTCTTCATGGTGTCCTCTCACTATGTCCCGGGTCGCCGCACACGACGCGAGGCGTGAACCGGGACTGACCGAGCCATTCTACGGATCCGGCCGGATGCCGACGAATCGGTGACGGCCACTCCTCAACCGCGGAACGCGGTCGCGGATTCCCGAGCCGCTCAGGCCCCGTCGGCCGGGGTGGTCTTCTGCACCTGCAGCAGGAACTCGTAGTTCGTCTTCGACTTCCTGAGCCGCTCCAGGAGCAGCTCGAGGCCCTGGGTGCCGTCCAGGTTGGCGAGGACGCGACGAAGCTTCCAGACGATCTCCAGCTCCTCCCTGCCCATGAGCATCTCCTCACGCCGGGTACCGGATGCGACCGCGTCGATCGCGGGGAACATCCGCTTCTCGGCAAGCTCGCGGCGAAGCCGGATCTCCATGTTCCCGGTGCCCTTGAACTCCTCGAAGATCACCTCGTCCATCTTCGAGCCGGACTCGACGAGCGCGGTGGCGAGAATGGTCAGGGACCCGCCGTTCTCGACGTTGCGCGCAGCCCCGAAGAACTTCTTCGGCGGGTAGAGCGCCGCCGAGTCGACGCCACCGGAGAGGATCCTCCCGGACGCCGGCGTGGAGAGGTTGTACGCCCTTCCCAGCCTCGTGATCCCGTCAAGCAGGACCACGACGTCGTGGCCGAGCTCGACGAGGCGCTTCGCACGCTCGATGGCCAGCTCGGCCACCGTCGTGTGGTCGCTCGCCGGGCGGTCGAAGGTGCTCGCGATGACCTCGCCCTTGACCGAGCGCTCGAAGTCGGTGACCTCCTCCGGCCGCTCGTCGACCAGGACGACCATCAGGTGGCACTCGGGGTTGTTCGTCGTGATCGAGTTCGCGATCGACTGCATGATCATCGTCTTGCCGGCCTTGGCGGGCGAGACGATCAGACCGCGCTGACCCTTGCCGATGGGCGAGGCGATGTCGATGACCCGGCCCGTCAGGTTGTCGGGCGTGGTCTCCATCCGCAGTCGCTCGGTGGGGTAGAGCGGGGTGAGCTTGGAGAACTCGACCCGGTTCTTCGCCTGCTCGGGGTCCAGGCCGTTGACCGTGTCGATGCGGACCATCGGGTTGAACTTCTCCCGGCGCTCGCCCTCTCGGGGTTGGCGCACCTGTCCGGTGATCGCATCGCCGCGGCGCAGGCCGTACCTCCGGACGAGGGACAGCGACAGGTAGACGTCGTCAGAGCCGGCGAGGTAGCCGCTGGTCCGCACGAACGCGTAGTTGTCGAGTACGTCGAGGATGCCCGCAGCCGGAACCAGGACGTCGTCCTCACGCACCTCGGTGTCAGGCTCGCGGGTGCCCCGCGCGGTGCGGTCGCGGTCCCGGCCGCGCCGGCGACGGTTGCGGCGGCTGCCGCCCTCGCCGTCGCCGTCCTGGTCGTCCTGGTCCAGCCGATCCTGATCCTGCCGGTCCTGGTCCTGCCGGTCCTGGCGGTCCTGCCGGTTCTGCCGGTTCTGGTCCTGGCGGTCCTGCCGGTTCTGGTCCTGGCGGTTCTGGTCCGGCTTGGCCTGCCCGCCCTGCTTGTCCTGCTTGGCCTGGGCATCCTGCTTGTCCTGCTTCGCCTGGCCGCCGCCCTGCTTCTGCTGGCCGCCCTGCTTGTCCTGGCCGCCCTGCTTGTCCTGGCCGCCCTGCTTGTCCTGGCCGCCCTGCCTCTGCTGGCCACCCTGCTTGCCCTGGCCACCTCGCTCGGGCTTGTCGGCCTTCCTGGTCTGCTCGTCGGACCGCGCGGACTCCTCGGCACCCGCGTCCTTCGTCGGAGTGGGCGGCTGCTCCGGGGCAGCCTCGGCCGCCTGCTCGTCCCGGGCGACAGGCGCCTGGTCGGGCGTGCCCGCCTGGTCGGCCCGCTCAGGCCTTTCGGCCCGCTCCGACCTGGCGGGCTTCTCGGCCTGCTCGGGGTTCGCGCCCGAGTCAACGGCCTCGGGCTGACGGCGCGCGCCGCGACCACCATCGCCCCCATCGCCGCTGTCGCCGGTGTCGCCGCCGCGTGACGCGGACTGCGCCGCCTTGATGGCCTCGATGAGCTGGGCCTTCTTCATGCTGCCGGCACGGGGGATGCCCATCCCGCCGGCCATCGCCTTGAGGTCCGCGAGCAGCATCGAGTTGAGTCCACCGCCGCGCTTCCTGGGGGCGCCGCTCTGCTCGGCGGCGGGCGCGGTGGAGTCGAGGGTCTCTGTCACGTGAGTCCTTCCCACGTATCACGCACGTTCCCAATCCGGGCTGTACCCGGCGGAACGGCAAACTGGACTGACTTCTTCTCCGACCGGAACGGCTCTGTCGACGCAGATCGTGGTGCAGACCTGATCGAGCCGATCGGTGTCGGCCCGGGCCGGAGGAGGGCGGGCCCTCGAAGGGGCTCGCGCGGCGCCGAGATCTCTGGGCGCACAGTCAATGTACCACCCGAGGACGGCGGATCAGCGAGGTTCCACCACCGGCGCGGCCCCCACGCTGCTGATCGCCAGCGCGTGGGCCTCCCATCCGTCCGGGCAACGCCGGAGCAGGCCGGCCGTGGTCGTCGTACCGACGCCGTCGGCGAACGCGAGGACCGTGGGGCCGGCGCCGGACACGACGGCAGGCAAACCGTCCTCGCGCAGGGCCTCCACCAGCGCGAGGCTCTCGGGCATGGCGGGGCGGCGGTACTGCTGGTGCAGCCGGTCCTCGGTCGCCCGGAGCAGCTGCTCGGGGCGGCTGTCGAGCGCCGCGACCAGGAGGGCCGCCCGGCCGGCGTTGGCCGCGGCATCCCCGTGCGGGACCTCGGCGGGCAGCAGACCACGCGCAGCCTCGGTCGAGACCGGGGTGGTCGGCACGAACACGACCGTGCTGATGCGCGGGTCGACGGAGCCGGGGACGGCGTAGAAGGAGCCGTCGGGGTCCTGGCCGGCGATCACGAATCCTCCGAGGAGGGCCGGAGCCACGTTGTCCGGGTGACCCTCGATCTGCGCGGCGAGGTCGAGCAGGGCGGTGTCGTCGAGCAGCAGGCGTCCGCCGGCGACCAGCTCGCGGGCCAGCCATACGCCGGCAACGATCGCCGCGGACGACGAACCGAGGCCACGGGCATGCGGGATCACGTTCTTGCACGTCAGCCGCAGGCCCGGTGGGGTGACCGCGAGGCGGTCGAACGTCGCACGCATGGCCCGCACCACCAGGTGGCGCTCGTCCAGCGGGACCTCGTCCTCGCCGAACCCGCTGACCTCGATCGCGAGCCCGCCCGGGGTGACCTCGGCCTCGAGGTCGTCGCGCAGCTCGAGGGCGAGGCCGAGCGCGTCGAAGCCTGGGCCGAGGTTCGCGGACGTCGCGGGTACGGTCACCCGGACGGGTCCGTCGACGAACGTCATCGGCTCACAGGCCCGCCGCGCGCGCGGCCGCATCGACATCGGCGTCCACGACCAGGTCCGGCAGGGTGAGGCCCTCGAGCGCCGTGGCGATGTCCTTCAGGCCATGGCCGGTCACCGTGATCGCGACGGTCCTGCCGCGGTAGGACTCCCCAGCGGCGAGCTCGGCGAGCAGCCCGGCGACGCCGGCGGCCGAGGCCGGCTCGACGAAGACGCCGTCGTGGGCAGCCAGCTCCTTCTGGGCGGCGAGGATCTGCGGGTCGGAGACCGCTGCGAACCGACCGCCCGACTCGTCACGGGCCGCTTCGGCGAGCTTCCACGACGCCGGGTTGCCGATCCGGATCGCGGTGGCGGCGGTCTCGGGGTCGGGGAACGGCTCGCCGGTGACCAACGGTGCGGCGCCCTCGGCCTGGAAGCCCCGCATCACGGGCCGCTTCGTGGCGCGACCGAGTGCGGCGTACTGGGTGTAGCCGAGCCAGTACGCCGCGATGTTGCCCGCGTTGCCGACCGGCAGCAGGTGGAAGTCGGGCGCGTCGCCGAGGAAGTCGCAGATCTCGAAGGCGGCGGTCTTCTGGCCCTGGAGCCGGACCGGGTTGACCGAGTTCACCAGCGAGACCGGGTAGTGCCAGGCCATCTCCCGCGCCATCCGCAGACAGTCGTCGAAGTTGCCGCGGACCTGGATCACCTGGGACCCGTGAAGCACCGCCTGCGCCATCTTGCCGGCGGCGATCTTTCCCTCGGGCACGAGCACGACGGGCGTCAGGCCCGCCTTGGCGGCGTACGCGGCCATCGAGGCGGAGGTGTTGCCGGTCGAGGCGCAGACGACGGCCTTGGCCCCCTCCGCCAGCGCGACCGAGATCGCGGTCGTCATGCCGCGATCCTTGAACGAGCCGGTCGGGTTGTTGCCCTCGACCTTGAGCCAGACCTCGGCTCCGGTCAGGCCGGAGAGCCACTCCGAGTGGACCAGCGGCGTGCCGCCCTCACGCAAGGTGACCGCGGGAGTGCCCTCCGGGATGTCGAGCAGTTCGCGGTACTCCTCGATGACGCCGCGCCACTGCCGGCTCGCCGACAGGCCCTGCCCGCTCACGCCGTTCGCACCACTCATTCGTCGGTCCCCTCGACCCGCATCACCGAGGTGACCTCTCGGACGATGTCCATCTCCCGCAGCTGCTCGACCGTCGCGGACAGCGCTGCGTCGGTCGCCTCGTGCGAGACCACGACGAGCTGGGCGTCGTCGCCCCTGCCCTCCTGGCGCACGGTCTGGATCGAGACGCCGTGCTCGGCGAAAGCCTGCGCGACCGCGGCCAGCACGCCCGCACGGTCGTCGACGTCGATCGCCACGTGGTAGCGGGTGAGAGTCTCACCCATCGGCAGCACGGCCCGGTCGGCATAGGCGGACTCACCCACGCCGCGGGTGCCCTGCCGGTGGTTGCGCGCGACCGTGACGAGGTCGCCGAGCACCGCGCTCGCGGTCGGCGCCCCGCCGGCGCCAGGCCCGTAGAACATCAGCTGGCCGGCGGCCTCGGACTCGACGAAGACCGCGTTGTACGCCTCGCGCACGCTGGCCAGCGGGTGGGACCTCGGGATCATCGCCGGGTGGACGCGGACGCTGATCGCTCCCTCGGCCTCGCCGCTGGCGTCCTCGCGGAGCTCGGCGATCGCGAGCAGCTTCACCACGCTGCCCATGTCGCGCGCGGAGCGGACGTCGCCGGCGGTGACGTCGGTGATGCCCTCGCGGTGCACGTCGGCCGCCGTCACGCGGGAGTGGAAGGCCAGGCTCGCCAGGATCGCGGCCTTCGCGGCGGCGTCGAAACCCTCGACGTCAGCGGTCGGGTCCGCCTCGGCGTACCCGAGCGCCTGGGCCTCCTCGAGTGCGTCGGCGAAGCCGGCACCCGAGGTGTCCATCTTGTCGAGGATGAAGTTGGTGGTGCCGTTGACGATGCCGAGCACGCGGGTGACCTTGTCACCGGCGAGCGACTCGCGCAGCGGCCGCAGGATCGGGATCGCTCCGGCGACGGCCGCCTCGTAGTAGAGGTCGCGACCCGCCTTCTCGGCGGCCTCGAACAGCGTCGCGCCGTCCTCCGCCAGCAGCGCCTTGTTGGCCGTGACGACCGAGGCACCGTTCTCCAGCGCCGCCAGGATGAGCGAACGGGCCGGCTCGATGCCGCCGATCACCTCGATGACCAGGTCGATGTCGTCGCGGGTGACGAGCCCGACGGCGTCGGTGGTGAGCAGTCCGGCGGGGACGTCCACCTCGCGCGCCGCGTCCAGACGTCGTACGGCGACCCCGGCGAGCTCGACACGGGCACCGACCCGCGCTGCCAGGTCGTCGGCCTGCTCGCCGAGGAGGCGCACCACCTGCGACCCGACCGAGCCGCAGCCGAGCACGGCCACCTTGAGAGGACTGTTCACCGGTCAAGGGTATCGGCGCGGCCGATCACCTCGGAGGGGGACGGTGCATCGCGGACAGAGGCCGGCCCGTCGGGGCCGGCGTCAGCGCTCCGTCACCAGCACGACCTTGCCGACCGAGGCCCGCGCCTCGAGCGCACGGTGCGCCTCGGCGGCGTCGGCGAGAGCGAACACCGAGCCCACGTGCGGGACGCGCGAGCCGGCGGCGGCGGCCGCCAGCGCGTCCTTCTCGAACTCGGCCAGGCGGCTCACGATGGCCGGTCCGAGCACGTCGAGGATCGGCCGGTCCGGGGCGTCGTACCCGTCCTGGTCGCCGGAGAACCGCACCATCCGGCCACCTGGCTCGAGCATGCCGTGAAGGGTCCGGGCCGTCTCCCCACCCACGCCGTCGAGCAGCAGGGTGAGGCGCGGCTCGGCGGCACGGAGCTCGGCGGCCCATCCCGGGGTGCGGTAGTCGATCACGGTGTGGGCACCGAAACGCCGCACGACGTCGAGCTTGGCGCCGCCGGCGAGTCCCACCGTGCGCGCGCCGGCGTTGCGCGCCCCCTGGAGCAGCAGGCTGCCCATGCCTCCGGCGGCCGAGGTGACGACCACCACGTCGTCGGCGGTGATCCGGGCATGGTCCAGCACGCCCGCAGCCGTCCGGCCGGTGCCGATCGCGGCGACCGCGGTGCGGGCGTCGAGGCCCTCGGGCACCTCGTAGGCACGCGCACTGTCGACGAGCACGAGCTCGGCGTAGCCGCCGCTGGCGCCGGCGCCGAGATGGGCGACGACCCGCCGACCCCGCCAGCTGTCGTCCACGCCGTCGCCGACCCGGTCGACCAGACCGGCGACCTCGCGCCCCGGCACCATCGGCAGCTCCGGCAACGGCGTCGTGGACAGGCCGAGCCCGGCGCGGATCGAGGTGTCGAGCCGGTGCACGCCCGCCGCCTCGACGGCGATGCGCAGCTGTCCGGCAGCAGGCTCGGGATCGGGCAGCTCCTCGATCTGCAGGACGTCCGGAGGGCCGAAGGTGTGCTGTCGAATCGCTCTCATGGGCTCCACTAGACAACCTCAAGTATTGTTCAGGTCAATGACCGACCTGAACCGAGCCCTGCGCAGCCACGACCTGACCCCCGGAGACGTCGCCCGAAGAGCCGGGGTGACCGTCTCCGCCCTTCATTTCTACGAGCGCGAGGGCCTGATCACGAGCGTCCGCACCGCCGGCAACCAGCGCCGCTACCACCGCGACGTGCTGCGCCGGATCGCCTTCATCAGGGTCTCCCAGCGGGTCGGGATCTCCCTCGCCGAGATCCGCGAGGCACTCGCCACGCTGCCCGAGAGTCGGACGCCCACCAAGATCGACTGGGAGCGACTGTCGAGGCGCTGGCAGAAGAACCTGGACGAGCGGATCGCCCAGCTCCAGTCCCTGCGCGACGATCTCACGGGCTGCATCGGCTGCGGCTGCCTGTCGCTGAAGGCCTGCTCCCTGATCAATCCCGGGGACCAGCTCGAGCGGTACGGCCCCGGGGCGGTCCGGCTGGAGCGGCCGCGCGCCTGACCGCGGTGCCCGAGGATCGGCCGACACGGCCGCCCGGCTCAGCCCAGATCGGTGGCGAGGAGGTCGTCCTCGGTCTCCCGGCGGACGAGTACCCGCGCCTGCCCGTCCCTGACCGCGATCACCGGTGGTCGGAGCGCGTGGTTGTAGTTGGACGCCATCGACCGGCAGTACGCGCCGGTGCCCGGGACCGCGACGAGATCCCCCGGCGCGACGTCCCCCGGCAGGAACTCGTCGCGTACGACGATGTCGCCGGCCTCGCAGTGCTTGCCGACCACGCGGGCGAGGACCGGCGGCGCCTCCGAGCGGCGGTTCGCGAGCGTGCAGGAGTAGTCGGCGTCGTACAGCGCCGTGCGGATGTTGTCGCTCATGCCCCCGTCGACGCTGACGTAGGTGCGCACCGCACCCGCGTCGAGGGCCACCGGCTTGACCGTGCCGACGGTGTACACCGTGCACATCGCGGGGCCGACGATCGCGCGGCCGGGCTCGATGGAGAGCCGCGGCTCCGCGACGCCCAGCGCCCGGCACTCGTGCTCGACGATCTTGCCCATCTCGGTGGCGAGCTGCGCGGGGTCGCTGGGATCGTCCTGGGTCGTGTAGGCGATGCCGAACCCGCCGCCGAGGTCCATCTCGGGCATCGTCACGGCGAGCTCATCGGAGACCCGCGCGTGGAGGGCGAGCACACGGCGGGCGGCGACCTCGAAGCCCGAGGAGTCGAAGATCTGGCTCCCGATGTGGGAGTGGAGGCCCAGCAGCTCGATACCAGGGGTCTCCGTGATGCGGCGGACCGCCTCGAACGCGTCCCCCGACGTGATCGAGAAGCCGAACTTCTGGTCCTCGTGCGCAGTGGCGATGTACTCGTGGGTGTGCGCCTCGACGCCGGCCGTCACCCGCACCATCACCCGGGCTGTGAGCCCGGTGTCCTGGACCACCATCGCGAGCCGGTCGATCTCCTGGACGGAGTCGACGATGATCCGACCGACACCCTCGGCGACGGCGCGACGGAGCTCGGCGACGCTCTTGTTGTTGCCGTGGTAGCCGATCCGCGCCGGATCGAAGCCCGCCCGCAGCGCCACCGTGAGCTCCCCGGCCGAGCACACGTCGAGACACAGGCCCTCCTCCTGGACCCACCGGGCGACGGCGGTGCAGAGGAATGCCTTGCCGGCGTAGTACACGTCGAAGTCGCTGAACGCGTCACGGAACGCCCGGGCGCGGGCCCGGAAGTCCGCTTCGTCGAGGACGTAGGCCGGCGTGTTGTGCTCGGCGACGAGGTCGGCGACCGGCACGCCGCCGACCACGAGGTCGCCGGTCTCGGTCTTGTGCGCGGTGCTCGACCACAGCAGCGGCACGATCGCGTTGGCGTCGCGCGGCGGCTGGAGCCAGGACGGGCCGCGGAGGGCGCCGGGCGCGTGCGCCCAGCCCGCTTCGTGGGTCATCGGTCCCCTCCCCCGGTCACATGCGCTCGGGCGCGGAGACGCCGAGCAGTCCGAGGCCGTTGGCGAGGACGGTCCGCGTCGCCGCGACGAGCACGAGGCGGGCCTCGTTCGTCGGCGTGACCGGCTCATCGCCCTGCGGGAGCATCCGGCACTCCTTGGTGTCGTACCACTTGTTGAAGACCGACGCCATGTCCTCCAGGTAGCGCGCGATCCGGTGCGGCTCGCGGAGCTCGGCCGCGCTCGCCACCACCCGCGGGAACTCCGCCAACGCGCGCAACAGCTGTCCGTCCCGCTCGTGGGACAGCAGGGACGGGTCGTAGTCGTCCGGCAGCGACATCCCGAGCTCACCGGCGTTCTCCATCATCCGGCAGGTGCGGGCGTGGGCGTACTGGACGTAGTAGACGGGGTTGTCGTTCGACGCCTTGGTGATCTCCGCGACGTCCAGGGTCAGCGGACTGTCGGCCGGGTAGCGGGCGAGGGAGTACCTCAGCGCGTCGACGCCGATCTCGTCGGCGAGCTCGTTGAGTGTGACGAGTGTCCCCGCGCGCTTGGAGAGCTTGAGCTCCTCGCCGTTGCGCAGGATCTTGACCAGCTGACCGATCATCACGTCCAGCGTCTCCGCCGGGTCGTCGCCCACGCACGCGGCCATGGCCTTGAGCCGCCCGACGTAGCCGTGGTGGTCGGCGCCGAGCATGTAGATGCAGTGGTCGAACCCACGTTCGCGCTTGCTGAGGTAGTAGGCCGTGTCGGAGGCGAAGTAGGTGAGCTCGCCGTCGGACTTGATGAGCACCCGGTCCTTGTCGTCGCCGAAGTCGGTGGTGCGCATCCACAGCGCACCGTCCTCCTCGTAGACGTGACCGAGGTCCTTCAGGCGAGCGAGGGTCTCCGGGACCGAGCCGGACGCGTGCAGCGACAGCTCGGAGAACCACACGTCGAAGTTCGTGTTGAACCGCGCCAGCGTCTCCTGCTGCTCCCGGAGCTGGAGCTCGTAGCCCTTGGCCCGGACGGCCGCCAGTCGCTCGTCGGGTGGGAGGTCGAAGATGCCCGGGCTCGCCTCGGCCACCGCCTTCGCGAGGTCGTCGATGTAGCCGCCGGCGTAGCCCCCCTCCGGGGTCGGCTCGCCGAGGGCCGCGGCGATGAGCGAGGCGGCGAACTTGTCCATCTGCACACCGCGGTCGTTGATGTAGAACTCGCGCGTCACCTCGGCGCCGGCCGCGCTGAGCACCCGACCGACGGCGTCCCCGAGGACCGCCCACCGGGTGTGTCCCAGGTGCAGCGGACCGGTGGGGTTGGCCGAGATGAACTCGAGGTTGATCTTCTGGCCGGCCGCGGTCGCGGTGTGACCGTAGGACTCACCGGCGGCGACGATCTCGGCGGCCACCCGGCCCTGTGAGCCGGCCTCGACTGTGATGTTGAGGAAGCCCGGTCCGGCGACCTCGACGCTGCTGATCCCCTCGGACTCACGCAGCTGCGCCGCGAGCAGCTCGCCGAGGGCCCGCGGGTTGGTGCTCTCGCCCCCGATCAGGCTCCGCTTCGCCAGCTGGAGAGCGACGTTGGTGGCGTAGTCGCCGTGCCCCTTCTGGCGCGGACGCTCCACGGTGACCTCTGCCGGGAGTCCGTCGGGCAGGGTCAGCGAACCGTCGTCGACGAGAGCGGCGAGACCGTCGACAATGGTGGCGGAGAGCTGGGCGGGAGTCACCGGGCAAGCCTATCGGCGGGCTCCGGTTTCTCTCGCACCGATATCGCCCGGTAAGGTTCGTCACCGCCCGCTCTACAGCGGGCATGCCTCCGTAGCTCAGGGGATAGAGCACTGGTTTCCGGTACCAGGTGCCGCAGGTTCGAATCCTGCCGGAGGCGCCCCTCGCCATACGATCCGTGTCGTGCCTCCCGACACCTCCACTCGACCAGCGGACCAGCCCGTCGTGACGATCTACACCGACGGCGCCTGCCTCGGGAACCCCGGCGCCGGCGGCTGGGGTGCGGTCCTCATGTCCGGCCCCCACGAGAAGGACCTGTACGGCGGCGAGCCGGCCACGACGAACAACCGGATGGAGCTGATGGCGGCCATCCAGGCGCTCGAGGCGCTCAAGCGGCCCTCGGTGGTGGACCTCCACACCGACAGCAGCTACGTGCGCAACGGCATCATGTCGTGGGTCGCGAAGTGGAAGTCGAACGGCTGGAAGACGGCCGCGAAGGCGGCCGTCAAGAACGAGGACCTCTGGCGTCGGCTCGAGGCCGCGGCCGCCCGGCACGAGGTCCGGTGGCACTGGGTCAAGGGCCACGCCGGCGACGCGGGGAACGAGCGCGCGGACGGGCTGGCGGGCCAGGGCGCCCGCGAGGCGCGTGACGCCGCGGTCGGCAGCGCTTGAGACGTCCCCCTAGCACCGCCTGATCGTGGCGTCCTTGCGGGCGTCGTTGCCGTAGCGCTTGGCCGCGGCGACGTTCGGGAGGACGACGGACGCGCCGCCGACGTTGCCGATGCCGCCGGGCAGCACGCAGCCGGTGACCTTGCCCGGGTCCACCTGCGCCACCGCCTGGGCGATCCGGAACAGCTCGCTGGGCGAGACGCCCTTGGTGTGCAGGTTCCTCACCACGCTCATCAGCCCGGTCTCGATGAAGCCGGGCTTGTCCGCCTTGGCGACGATCTTGCGGTGAATGCCACGCAGCAGCCGCTGCTGGTTGGCGGAGCGGTCGAAGTCCCCGCCCGGGAGCGTCTTGCGGATCCGGCCGAACTCCACGGCCTCCATGCCGTTGAGGCGCACCTTGCCCTTCCGGTAGCCGCCGGGCTGGAGGTACTGGTCGGAGAACCGCCGGGGGTTGTCCACGGTGATTCCGCCGATCGCCCTCACCATCCGGGCGAGTCCACCGAACGTCGCGACCATGACGTAGTCGGGCTGCACGCCGAGCAGGTTGCCGACTGTCCGCCCGAGCAGTTGCGGTCCGCCGTAGTAGAGAGCCGCGTTGACCCGGTTCGACCCCGCCCCCGGGATCGAGACCCAGCTGTCGCGCGGGATGCCGATCGAGGTCGCGGCCCCGGTCCTCGTGTTGATGCCGACCATCTGGAGCGCATCGCCGCGGACCCGGAGCGGGTTCTCCCCCGGGCGCGCGTCCGACCCGACGGCGAGGATCCAGATCATGTCGGGCTCGACGTCGACGCCCTCGGCTCGCTCGACCTTCACGAGCGTGAAGTCCTGCGGGCCAGGAGTGCTGTCGGGAACGACGAGGGCGACCAGCCCGAGCACCACGCCCAGGATCGTCGTACGAATCACCGTGTGCATCAGGGGGCCTCCTCGCCGCGTCGCAGATCGAAGCCGAAGACCTTCCAGCCGTCCTCGGTGGGCGTGAGGAGCAACCGCCCCGTGACGAGGTCGGTGCGCTCGACGCCACCGGACATCGTGAACTTCAGCCTGACCCGGGCGGTGGCGCCGGCGGGCCGACCGTTCGGCGCGGCCACGTCGACGCGGATCGCCCGACGGACCATCTCGACGCCTTCGAGCTTCGGGCCGACCTTGGCGTTGCTCGTCACCCCGGACTGCCGCACCGCGAGCGCCCGGGCGTCCTTGGTGAACTCGCCGAAGGCGGCGCCGAAGTCCCCGCGGGGGTAGTCGCCGCCGTACCCCCGGTCGAACCAGCGCTCGACGACCGCGGTCACCGCGGTGAGGACGCCCTGGCTCCTCTTCTTGCCGAGCCGGCCCTTGACGACCCCCAGCCTCGCGTCGGTCTCGACGGCGGAGGCGGTCTCGCCGCTGGAGGTCGGAGCGGCGTCCTTCTTCGACCCCTCGTCGTCGCCCGAGCATCCGACGAGGGCGACCAGCATGACCAGCGCCGTCAACAGCAGCGCCGGCCGAGATGGGCCGCCGCACCTCTGTGAGGTCGTGCGATCTGGTGTTGCGCGCACCGGGTGCGCCTCCGTTCGCTTGACGGTTCGATCCTCTACCGAGTGTCTCTTCGGTAACACCATGCCCCAAAGGGTGACCGAGGATCGGTATTTGCCTCGCGGGGGGACTAGCCTTGCGGACGACAACCGCCCGCTATCGGCGGCGGGTGGGGCCAGTTCATCGGAAGAGGCGAAGCACGTCGTGACGCAGTCGTCAGACCAGTCCACCGGATCTCCCGTTCCTGCGGACTTCGGAGCCAACGAATGGCTCGTGGAGGAGATGAAGGAGCGGTTCGAGAGCGACCCGAGCAGCGTCGACCCGGCCTGGGTCGCCTACTTCAAGGGTGAGGGTGGCTCCGGCGGCAACGGTATGGCGACCGCCGCACCGAAGGCCCCCGCCGCGCCCGCGACCGCCGCTCCCCCGAAGCCG